>NZ_FNUD01000002.1:4790227-5095053 GCF_900106095.1 Pseudomonas deceptionensis
TGGCTGTTCGGGCCACTGCTGATCAGCGCCGGCGCCAGCATCCTGTGGGATTTGCATATCGGCCTGCCTGATGGCAGCAGCCAGATGGGGCAATGGTTGATTGGCAGCGGGCTGGGTTGTCACTTCAATCGGGCGTTCTTTCGCCGGGCACCGTCCTTCATCGGCCGGACACTGCTGGGCACAGCCCTGACGATGCTGATCGCCGGCCTCTGCGCACTGGGCTTGAGTGCCCTGACCCGGCTCGACCTGCGTTCCATGACCCTTGGGATGATGCCAGGCGGCATTGCGGAAATGAGCCTGACGGCAGAGACACTGCAACTGTCCGTACCTCTGGTCACAGCCTTGCAGGTCATGCGCCTGATCTTCGTGCTGTTTTTAGCAGAACCCCTGTTCAGGTACTGGACCCGAGACCGCTGATATCAGCGATCCCCGGGACCCGCGACACAAGCATTCACGCCTGGACCGGCGGCAGTTTCCAGTCGATCGGCGACAAGCCGTTTTGCTCAAGGAACTTGTTGGTGCGACTGAAGTGCCCGTTACCGATAAACCCCCGATAGGCGGACAGCGGCGAAGGGTGAACTGATGTCAGCACCAGATGTTTGGTTGCATCGATCAGCTTTTGTTTGCTTTGCGCATGGGCGCCCCACAACAAGAACACAAGCTTGGGTTGCTGCTCGCTCACCACCTCGATAATCCGGTCAGTGAAGTGCTCCCAGCCTTTTTTGGCATGGGACGCGGCATTGGCACGCTCCACTGTCATCGTCGTATTGAGCAGCAAAACACCCTGCTCGGCCCAATGCTGCAAGCAGCCATGGGGGGCGATGTCGATATTCAAGTCGCGCTTGAGCTCTTTATAGATATTGACCAGCGAAGGCGGTGTCGGGATACCGGGCTGTACTGAAAAGCACAACCCATGTGCCTGGCCCGGGCCGTGGTAAGGGTCCTGGCCGAGGATCACAACCTTGATCTTGTCCAGCGGTGTGAGGTTAAGGGCATTGAAGATCAGCGGCCCCGGCGGGTAGATCTCTTTGCCGGCCGCATGTTCCTGGCGCAGGAACTCACGCAGCTCGGCCATATAGGGTTTATCGAACTCTTCACGCAAAGCCTGCTTCCAGACAGGTTCAAGTTTTATACGGTCATCCGACGTCATGGCTACATCCTGAGAAACAATGGGGCGGACACTAGAAAAGCCCGCCCCCATTGTCAACATCACTGTCGGCCCCACCCCCATCCACCATTGCGGTCGTCACCATGGCCCGACCCATCACCATGACGATAACCAGGTCCATGACCGGACCGATAACCGGGTGCCTGAAGGTAATGTGGCGGGCCCTGATAATAACGGGGCGGCGGTGCATGGTACCCGCGGGGGTACCCGTAGTAAGGGCCATAGCCGCCATAGTAATAAGGGGCCGGAACCGTATAGACCTCGGAGCGGTAATAACCGCCGCCCGAGTAATAAGGCACGCACGCGGACACAGCCAGACAAAGCGCAATAATAGACAATAGGCGACGGGACATGGCGGCCTCCTGGACCGCGAAAGAGCACACCCAGCGACGCTGGGGGGCGACAAACAGCAAAGCTGTCTGACACTTGTTCAGACCACAAAAGTGAGGTTCGGTGCCGTCAACGCAAGAGCAAATTACGTCCCGCCGCAACGCTTGCCCTAAACTGACGAACGCCTGCCATCCAACGGATACCCCGACATGACCACACCCGATATTTGCCCCGTCTGTGGCGCTCGCAACGATTGCTCAATGGCAAACCCGGACACCGTGGATCAACCCTGCTGGTGCTATGGCGTCAGCATTGACCCCAAGGTCATCCAGGCATTGCCACTCTCGCAGCGCGACCTGACGTGCCTGTGCCCTCGCTGTGCACAGGTTCAAAACCAATTGCCGACAGCGCAACCCAAGCACCTCACGTAAGATGCACACCTGTATTCCTTGTGATTGATCGCTATGCGCGTAGACCGTTTTCTGAGCAACTTGCCCCAGTTCAACCGCCAACAAGTACGCTTGCTACTGATAGAGAAACGTATCCAGGTGGATGGACAGATCATTTGCGATCCGCGCCACGAAATCCGGGCATTCAGCCATATCGAGTTCGATGGTCAAGTCTTGCAGGCCGGCAAGCCTGCACGCTATTTCATGCTGCATAAGCCGCCGGGATGTGTGAGCGCCACCCAGGACCCGGAGCACCCAACCGTGCTCGATCTGCTGGACGAGCCGGACAAGCACGAACTGCACATCGCAGGCCGGCTGGACTTCAATACCAGCGGGCTGATGCTGATCACCAATGACGGCCACTGGTCGCGCCGCCTGACCCAACCGCAGACCAAACTGCCCAAGGTGTATTACGTCGAGACAGAGCAGCCAATTACCGCTGCGTACGTCACCAAATTCAATGAAGGCGTCTATTTCGCCTATGAAGACCTGACGACACTGCCCGCCGAACTCGAGTTGCTCGGCCCTCGCAGTGCGCGCTTGAGTATCGTTGAGGGTCGTTATCATCAGGTCAAACGCATGTTTGGCTTCTTCGACAACAAAGTCGTGGGCCTGCACCGCGAAAGCATCGGCGCACTGGTGCTCGACAGCCAACTGGCTCCGGGGCAATACCGGGCGCTCAGCCCCCCGGAAATCCTGTTGTTCTGAACCCGGACGCGGATTGAGCCCTCCTCCAGCCTGTCACATTCGCGGCGCATTATCAGACTGACCGACGCTCGATTCACTGGAGTCCGACGCCATGATGAAGCCCGAAGTAGCCGTGCTCGACATTCAAGGCCAGTATCGAATTCACACCGAGTTCTACCGCGCCGAGAACGCAGAAAACACCATCATTCTGGTTAATGGCTCGATGGCCACGACGGCCTCGTTTGCCCAGACCCTGAAAAACCTGCACCCGCATTTAAACGTTGTGCTCTACGACCAGCCCTACGCGGGCAAGTCGAAAGCCCACAACCGGCATCAGAAGATGCTGACCCGAGAGCTGGAGGCGCAGGTTCTGCTGGAGCTGATCGAACACTTTGACGCCAATTACTTACTGTCATTCTCATGGGGCGGCACCGCGGCACTGACCGCATTGGCCAACACGCCACGGCGTATCGAAAAAGCCGTGATCAGCTCCTTTTCACCGCTGATCAACGAAGCCATGCGCGACTATCTGGAGCGCGGTCGCCACTGCCTGGCTGCGCGCAATCGAACCCAGGTCGGCAACCTGGTCAACGACACCCTGGGCAAGCATTTGCCGCCGCTCTTCAAGCGCTTCAACTTTCGGCATGTCAGCACCCTGGCCGAACATGAGTACGCGCAAATGCACTTTCATATAAACCACGTGCTCAACAGCGACCAGCAGGGCTTCCTCACGGCCACCCAAGGCATCGAAATCCCGGTGTTGTTTATCAATGGCGCATGGGACGAGTACACCGTAGCCAGCGATGCCCAGCACTTTGCGCAACCGATCGCCAACAGCCGTTTCATTTGCCTGGAGAACACCGGGCACTTTCTGGATATGGAGCACAAATCTGCCAGCCATAACAGCAAAGCCGCCCTGCTCGATTTTTTGCAACCGGCACAGCCCCACGCCCCGTCACAGAGCCTCTGACGGGGTTCAGAGCAAACAAAAAGGCGTAAAGACCACTGCAAATTACAGTTTTCGAGAATAAAACTTCTCATCCAGGCTGACTTCTGGTACAAAGTCAGCCGCTCTGAGCGGGTGTCGTATAATGGTATTACTCCAGCTTCCCAAGCTGATCACGCGGGTTCGATTCCCGCCACCCGCTCCACTTTTCTCCTGTCTCATTGATTTCACTGAAATCCACCGAGCAGACAGCAAGACAGCAACTCAGACCTACTGCAACATCCCTGGCGCCGTTCGAGCGCACTCTTAGCCCTTCGCATCACCGCCCCGGCTCACTATCGAGTCCAGTTTGGCAACGAGACACCCACACAACTAATACTGGAAATGCTGCAGAGGCATATCCTCGCTCAACCAGCCCAAAATGTAGCGTGTCACTACGCCATGGGGTTCGCTTGAGGGGGCTGTGACGGCGCTCAGTAAAACCCAGCCAGCGTTAATGTGCTTATTTACCACGGCCTGCTGATTGAGCTCACGTACCTGTTTTACATCACTAATAAAAAAAGCGGGCATAGACAATATCCCTTCTATATGATGGCATAGTGCAATCACTTCGGCAGATTGGTTCTGAAACAAGAGGTGCGTTTTATAGGTGGGCAGCTGTGGCGTTTCTACGCCTTGAGCACCGATGATTCGAGGAGACTGATAGAGATTACGGTAGTGGAGTGGGCCTAGGGTTTACGTCGCAAGCGAAATTTTTGCCAGCTTCGATTACTGGAGAAAACCCCGGAATCGCCGAGAAACCTATATAAGCTGGCTCTGTAAAAAGCGCGTACTCGTGAGCATCCAAAGCCCCTTATTTTGGTGTAAGCCCATCGCCAACTTCGAGATGCGTTATTTTCTTTTTTCTCAGTGCATGTCACGTTCAATTAAGGCCACCTTATGATTTCGAGCGAACAATAGCAATTAACATTTATTTAAAATAGAGCAAACAATTACAAACTTCCAAATATGCTTTGGAAGCGCCTTTTTCTGAAAAAACGACCTGCTCTATTTCTATAATAGTAGCCATTCACTTTCACACGCATTAAGATAATTTCACCACTGTCGCTTTAATCATAAGTCCTGCGACAACTGCTGGCATTATCCCCATTCAATGAGCACCGCCGTTTATTTTTTACGCGCACGCACATGAGTCACGACATACATGCAACGCACTTTCGACATACATGCGACACACTTGCAACACACTTGCGACATACACGCGACGCACTTGCGACATACATGCAACACACTTGCGACAGGGGCTGTATGGACAATGTAAGTCAGTTAATCGGGTACGCCTGCGCTTCAACTCATGGACAGGATATCGCGCAGCAACAAACCTTACTTAATCAGTTCGGATGCCAGCGAATCTTTGAGGAAAGAGTCGGCGGAGAATATATATACCGCCTGCAATTGGAACGTTTGTTTGATCACCTGAGGGCCGGTGATGTCATTGTCGTAACCAGCCTGGATCGGCTGGCCAGGTCAACCACCGATCTTTTCAACATCGCCGGAAAAATCAAAACCATGGGCGCTGGTTTGCAGTCACTGGCAGAGCCTTGGGTCGATACCACACTACCCGCCGGGCAAACGACTCTAACAATTTTTGCGGGCATTGCCGATTTTGAACGAGCACTGACCGGGGAGCGCACAAGTGCCGGCAGAGCCGCAGCCAAAGCCAGAGGCGTTCGATTCGGGCCCAAGCCCGTGTTAACTCCTGAACAAGTGAGCCATGCCCGACGGCTGATTGCCGAGGATCAAAGGTCGGTTGCAGAGGCTGCCAGCATTTTGGACGTTCATCGATCAACCCTGTACAGGGCCCTGTCCAAACCATGAACGGTATCCGTCTCTTCAATTGAATGTCGCTCATAATTCAAATAACTCAAATAGCGCTCAATAAGTGACATGCGTTAGAAACCGGCCAGGGAGACAAAGATGACACGCGGCTCGGCAATAGTCGGACGGTACGAGCTTTTAACAAGGTAATCCGGACTGCGGCAAACTAACGTTTTAATTATTTCACCCACCCATTACTCAGGACAACTCCAGAGCGGCGCTGCAATAGTAAAATTTATCCCTCTATAAAAAACCGAGGTCAGCATGACGCTGGCCTCACGCGGCTCCAAAAAGAAAAAAACCGGACCGCTATTTATGCGCTCATTAGCGCGCTGCGCAACAGACATTGCACACACACTTACTGTGGACTTACTGACAAATCAATACATCGCGCCTTCAGGGAGAAAACAGCAATATAATTACCCGCTACGACCTGACGCCTTCTCCAATTAGCGGGGAGCGGAAAGTTTTGGGCAACGCTGGCACGCTACGAATATTGAAGCGTGGGGATCTGGCCATCAACGAGAAAAAGTGCGTTAATCGCACACTAAAATAAATAATCCCGGTTGCACCCAAAACAATCTGACGGGTACTGACGGGGCAAAATGACCGTACAATTAATCGGCCTGGATTTTCCAGTCACTCTCCCATTTCACGATATAAAGCCTTTCAAACTCTACCGATGACAGCCTATTATTAAAATCACGGCCTCGTTTCGAGTTTTAGGATATCTCGATAAACTCGACCACATCAAAGACTTACGCGATATGTGGATATGGGTTAAATACCCGCTGTCCAACTTCCTCGTTATTGTCGCCAGAGCAGACACTTACCCCCGCGCACTTCTTTTCACCCGGTACATCGCCGTGTCCGCATAATTCAGCAACTGCTGGGCCTGCTCGCCGTGTTCGGGGTAAACCGCGATGCCGATACTGGGAAAAACGTTGAGTGTATGGCCATCAATCACGACAGGCCGACTGAGATTGAAGCGCAGCTTTTCAGCCACAACCACCGCGTGCTCCGGCAGCACCAGCTTCTCCAGTATCAACACAAACTCATCACCGCTCATCCTGGCAACGGTGTCACTTTCTCGCACACACTCTTTCAAGCGACGAGCTATCTGCTGCAACAGGCCATCACCGACCGCATGCCCAAAGCTGTCGTTGACCCGCTTGAAATGGTCCAGATCGACATACAGCACGGCCATGCACTCATGCTCGCGCTTCGCATGAACCAATGCGCGGTTCAGGCGGTCGTACAGCAGCTCTCGATTGGGCAAAAGGGTCAAGGCGTCGTATTGCGCCAGATGCTGCAGGCGTTCGTGCAACTGTTTGCGTTCGATGGCCGCGGCCACCTGGGTCGATACATATTGCAGCAGGTCCTTGTGCTGCTCGGTGTAACGTTCCTCACCCTGGGCACTCTTGACCACCAGCGCACCGATAATTCCATTTTGGGTGGCCAGGGGAACGCCCAGCCATGACGGTGTATTTTCAGCACCGTGCAGCATGGACTGGCCGCTGCGAATGACCTGATCGCTCAAGTGGCTGACCTCGCAGAACTGCGGCAGGGGGTGATCGTCAACGTGATAGGGAAAGCTCAGCGAGCCTTGAGCCTGGTCGCAAAGTGCGACCGAAAAATTCAACGCCGGCAGCCACTGCCCTATGAGCTGATGCACATGTTTGAACAGCGCCAGTAAATCCTCTGCGGCCTGGGCAGCCTCCGAGATGGCGAACAGTGCCGATTGCCGCGACTCGGCCTGCTTGCGTTCGGTGATGTCGCGAGCAACAGCGATACGCAGCTGATGGGTTGGCGACCAACGGGCAGACCACAGCATATGGGCTATCTGCCCATCCTTGCGCACATAGCGGTTCTCAAAGTTCAGCTTGTGCGCCCCCGCCATGATCTCATTGGCCGCGAGCAGCGTTCGCTCACGATCCCCCGGAAAAACCAGGTTGATCATGGGTGTACCTATCAGCTCATGCGGCTTATAGCCCCAGATACGCTCACAGGCAGCACTGACATAAACGAAGGTACCTGTGCTGTCGACCACACACACGGCATCGAGCAGCAGGTCAATAAAGGCGGCTTGGGCCAGGTAACTTTTAATGTCCATAGGACAGCTGGATGCCTCAGGGTTAAACACCAACATTCATCCCTGACCCGAAGATCGCACTGCGTTCCCTGCGACTTACTTCACACGATAGTACGTAATAACCCGGGCAGCGCATGCATCAGCGCACTGATGGCAAAACCGATAAACATGACCCCGCACAGTCGGGTAATCAGCAGTTCATGCCGCTGATACAGTGCCCTGACCTGCCCTGCCCCCACAACCCCCACCAAAATGGCATAAGCCAGTGCACCGCCCACAAAACTCAACGCGATCAACCATGGCAGCATGGCCCAGGTGAGCAGTTCTGCACGACTGGAAAGCAGGGCCGTGAACGTCGCTACCGCTACAGGATAGGCTTTGGGGTTGGTCAGGCCGAAAAAAATGCCATGGGTAAACGGCTGACGCGCCGGCCCTTGCCGGGCAACGCTGCCGCTCTTGGCGCGAACCGCGCGCAAACCCAGCCAGAACAGGTAAAGACCGCTGATCAGGCCGAGCACATTGAACGCCGTGCTGCCGAATTCACGCGCCCCAACGATGGCAATCAGCGCCGTGCTGCACCAAATCACATCACCCAGCAGATGACCGCACAAGAATCCGGCCCCGGCACGGCGCCCGCGCGCAGCACCGATGCCAAAAACAGCGAGCACGCCTGGACCCGGGGTGATGCCATAGATAAAGCCCGAAGCCAGTACGGCCAGTAACAGCGAAGGTGTCATGCAAAACGCTCCAGAAAAAATCGTGCCTCACGCTTTTTTTCGCTACACGTGAAGTGGCCAGATTCTGCACGTTCTCAAAGGTTATGTAACCGCGTGCCGAGTAAATTCTAGTGCCGTCGCCCCAAAATATTGACCACCACCCTGTCTACCCATCCCCAAATGCGCTGTTTGACCCGACGCCAGAGCGGCCGTGACTGCCAGGCTTGCAGGCTGATGGGCTGGCTCTGTGCGAAATCGGCAATAAAGCTGGCGGCCACCGCCTGGGTGAGCGCAGGGTCGAGCGCCTCGAGGTTGGCCTCAAGGTTGAAGTGCAGGTTCCAGTGGTCGAAATTGCACGAACCGATACTGACCCAATCGTCTATCAGCACCATTTTCAAATGCAGAAAACAAGGCTGGTATTCCAGGATCTGCACCCCGGACTTGAGCAGGCGCGGGTAGTAGCGATGACCGGCATAACGCACAGAAGGATGGTCAGTGCGCGGGCCGGTCAGTAACAGCCGCACATCAACGCCCCGCCCCGCCGCACGGCGCAGCGAACGCCGCACGCTCCAGGTAGGCAGGAAATAAGGGGTAGCCAGCCAGATACGCTGCTGGCCACTGTTGATCGCCCGCACCAGCGATTGCAGGATATCGCGATGCTGGCGTGCATCGGCGTAGGCAACGCGCCCCATGCCCTCACCGGTCTCGGGCACGCGTGGCAGGTGTGCGAGCCCAAAGTGCGTCGCCGGCTTCCACGCTTTGCGGCTGATGTTGGCGCGCCATTGGCGATCAAACAACATCTGCCAGTCCTGAACCAACGGCCCTTGAATCTCGACCATGACTTCATGCCAGTCACAGGTATTTTCGTCGGGGCGCCAAAACTCATCCGTCACCCCCGTCCCCCCGACCACGGCCAATTGCTGATCCACCAGCAACAGCTTGCGATGATCGCGGTACAGGTTGCTCAGCCCCCGCCGCCAGCTCAGCGGGTTGTAAAACCTGAGCTCCACGCCAGCCTCGGTCAATCTGCGACGCAGGCTCAGGCTCAACCCCAGACTGCCGTAACCGTCAAACAGGCAGCGCACGCGCACCTCGCGCCAGGCCGCCTGCTCCAGGGCGTGGATAATGGCTTCGGCGCAGCCACCGGCCTCAACCAGATACAACTCCAGATCAATCTGTTCTTGCGCATGCTCAATAGCGGCGAGCATTCGAGGGAAAAATTGCGGCCCATCGATCAACAGCTCGAACTGGTTATCGCTGCGCCATCCAAACACCGCGCCGGCCATCTTAGCGAGCCGTGAAAATCAGCACCGCGCCCACCGGTACTGAAAAACTGATCGCCGACAGCCCCGCCAATTTGCGCAAGGTTTCGAGTTCTGGCTGCAGGCCAAAATCTTCTGCCTGCAGCATCAGCGGCTCCAGTGTCACCACCTGGAAGCGTCGCTCATCAAGGCGAGTGGCCAGTAATTGGGCCTCATACGTATGTTGCTTGCCGCGCAAGCTGACCGTGACCGGCAAGTGCAGCTCCAGTTGCGCCCCGGAGGCGAGATCGTTGATCGGTTGCAGGTCTATCTGCGCGGTGATTTGCGCTTCGGGGAAGTGCTTGAAATCAAACAGCACGTCCCGCATGCGCTCGTCACGCAACGGGACAGTACTGTTGACCGAGTCCATCTCGATTCGCAATTGCGCATGCCCCTTGCGGTCGACTTTGCCGTGCAGAACCAGGAAACGATGCACATTGGCAATATTGGCATTTTGCGTGGTGACAAACGAAAGCCGTGATGACTCACCATCCAGGTACCAGTTGGCCTGGGCAGACAGGCTCACACCCAGGGTCAGCAACAGGGCACAGACAGAAGATAACAACGCTTTGAACATAAAAACTCATCAGCAAATAAACGTGGGCGAACATTAAACCCGGAGAGCCGTCTTGGCAGGTTTTTTTTAGAGCGCCAATCCACTTCGACAGTTCCGCCAGGGACATGTCATGCAAGCATCATCCAAATGTCATGGCGATGACATTGCACCTGCCTAGCCTGAAGTTGAACACCTCAGTCGATTGGCAGAAACCCAGAGCGGGCACGGTGCCTGCACGGAGATTCGCAATGTCCCAGATCGCCCGCATCCGCGACACCGCACCAGAACGCCGCCTGCAGGCAGAACGCCTGATCGGGCCTGACGCTTTGCGTGAGGCCCAGGCCCTGCGCTTTCGTGTATTCAGCGACGAGTTGAAGGCCAAACTCAAAGGCGCCGAACACGGGCTGGACGAGGACGATTACGACCTGTATTGCGAACATATCGGGGTACGTGACCTCAATAGCGGCAAGCTGGTAGCCACCACCCGCTTGCTCGATCACTGCGCGGCACAAAACATCGGCCATTTTTACAGCGAAGAAGAGTTCAACCTTCACGGGCTGGCCCACTTGCAGGGCCCGATCCTTGAAATCGGCCGAACCTGCGTCGACCCGGCCTACCGCAACGGGGGCACCATTACCGTGCTCTGGGGCGAATTGGCTGAAGTGCTCAACCAGGGTAATTATCGGTATCTGATGGGCTGCGCGAGCATCCCGATGCAGGATGGTGGCATCCAGGCCCAGGCCATCATGCAGCGCCTGCGCGAGCGTTATCTGTGTACGGAACATTTGCGCGCAGAACCCAAAAAGCCATTACCGACACAAGACATACCTGCCAATGTCATTGCCGAAATGCCACCTCTGCTTAAGGCCTATATGCGCCTGGGGGCCAAAATTTGCGGCGAGCCATGCTGGGATGAGGACTTTCAGGTGGCTGACGTGTTTATTTTGCTCAAGCGCGATGAGCTGTGCCCGCGCTATGCACGTCACTTCAAGGCGGCCATGTAATGAGCCGCTTGCGCCGGTATGGCCGAGTGGCAAGGGTTCTCGGGGTCGTGAGCCTGGGGTTGAGCATGGCCAGCGTGTTCGGGGTACTGGAGCGTTTTAATCTCAACAGCGCAATGGACCGGCGCCAGCGCTGGTCGCAGTTTTTTATGACACGCCTGAGCAACGCCCTGCCCTTTCGCGTCACCGTCGTGGGCGAGCTGCCGGCAACGCCAATGTTGTGGGTGAGCAATCACGTGTCATGGACCGACATTGCGCTGCTGGGGCAACTGACACCGCTGTCGTTTCTGTCCAAGGCCGAAGTCCGTGGCTGGCCCGTTGCCGGCTGGCTGGCGGCCAAGGCAGGCAGCCTGTTTATCCGCAGGGGTGCGGGGGACAGCCAAATGATCCGCGAACAAATGACCCGTCACCTGCAGCACCCACTCTCTTTGCTGATGTTCCCCGAAGGCACTACCACTGACGGGCGCTCGGTACGCACCTTTCATGGGCGGCTGCTATCGGCAGCGATTGATACCCGGATGCCGCTGCAACCTGTGGCCATTCGCTATTTGCGCAATGGAGAGATCGATGCGATAGCTCCGTTTATTGGCGACGATGATTTGCTGTCACATTTGCTGCGTCTATTTAGCCACGAACAGGCCGAGGTCGAGATACATCTGCTTGAGCCTATTTGCAGCCAGGAGCAAGAGCGCGCAGTGCTGGCGTTCAGGGCTCAGGAAGCGATACGGCGGGTGGTGGTGGCGGAGCCTGTAGCCCGTACAAATCCTGTAGCCGCTGCCGGTCGCAGCCTCGTACCTTCGGCTGCGGCTACGCGAGTGGCGATATCGGAGTAACCCGCTGTTCTGCCGCATACACCTGCAGTTGCGGATAAAACGCTCGAAAATCCTCACTGAGCGGCTCGTACAACGTCTTTAAATCCTGCATCGCCCCCGCCAGTTCTTCGGGGCGCGACAACCGTCGGGCTATCCCGTTGAACACTTGCTCCAGCACTGCAAAATCCCGGTACGAACCCAGCCAGTCATGCGCCGCCATGTGCGGTGCGATGGTGGCAAGCCGCCGTGGCAACTGCTGCTCGGCCACCAGCACCCGATAAAAGTCCGAAGTAAAACGCTCCAGCGGCCCTTCGGCATACTGGCTCCAGTCCCGTGCCAGGCAATGATCGAAAAACACATCGAGCACGATGCCCGCATAGCGCCTGCGGGTCCGGGTAAACCGCGACAGCGACTGCCCCACCAGAGGGTGGTTGTCAGTGAAAACATCAATGCTGCGGTGCAGTTGAATCCCGCGCTCAATCTCGGGACTGTACTGACCGTGCAGCAGCCCTTTGACGAAGTCGCCGTAAAGACTGCCGAGTAATTCTTCAGGGCGCTGGCCGCCAAGGTGCAGATGTGCGAGATAATTCATGGCGCGCAGTTTAACACTGCTACATCCATATCGTTATAACCCGATATACCGATTTGTACCGATCTAAGATCATTTTCATATTTGTATATCGCGATACAACGATTTAAAGTTCGCTTCATCGCGATATAACGTTGTACCCATTGAGCACTGCAACCATGCCTATTGACCTCGACGAAATAATAAAAGCCCTGGCACACCCAGTACGCCGAGAAATTCTCAACGCTCTCAAAGACCCTGACACCTCGTTCCCTGACCAAATCCACTCCACCGAACATGGCGTATGTGCCGGTCAGTTTGATCAACTCTGCGGCCTGTCGCAGTCGACGGTCTCTGCCCACCTGGCAACGCTGCAACGAGCGGGCCTGATTACCAGCCAAAAACACGGTCAGTGGCACTTCTTCAAACGTAACGAGGAAACCATCAAGGCCTTCCTCGAAAAAATCAGCCAAGAGCTTTAACAAGGATTTCCATGCCACTCTCGCTACTCATTCTGGCGCTAAGCGCTTTCGCCATCGGGACCACCGAGTTCGTGATCATGGGCTTGCTGCCTGATGTCGCGGCCGATCTGGGCGTGTCCATCCCCGGTGCCGGCTGGCTTGTGACCGGTTACGCGCTGGGCGTGGCCATCGGGGCTCCGTTCATGGCACTGGCTACCGCCAAGTTGCCGCGCAAAGCCGCCCTGGTAACGTTGATGGTGATCTTTATCATCGGCAACCTGTTGTGCGCACTGGCCAGTGATTACAACGTGCTGATGTTTGCCCGCGTAGTGACAGCCCTGTGCCACGGCGCGTTCTTCGGGATTGGCTCTGTCGTCGCAGCAGGCCTGGTGCCTGCCAACAAGCGCGCTTCAGCGGTGGCATTGATGTTCACCGGCCTTACGCTGGCCAACGTGCTGGGCGTTCCCCTGGGCACCGCCCTGGGTCAGGCCGCAGGTTGGCGCTCGACGTTCTTTGCCGTCACCGTGATCGGTGTGGTGGCCCTGATAGGCCTGATCCGCTTCTTGCCCGCCAAGCGTGACGAAGAAAAACTCGACATGCGTGCCGAACTGGCCGCACTCAAAGGGGCTGGCATCTGGCTGTCCCTGAGCATGACTGCACTGTTTTCCGCATCGATGTTTACCCTGTTCACCTATGTGGCGCCCCTGCTCGGTGATGTCACCGGCATCTCGCCAAGCGGCGTGACCTGGACCTTGCTGCTGATCGGCCTGGGCCTGACGGTGGGCAACATCATCGGCGGCAAGCTGGCCGACAAACGTCTGGCCGCTACCCTGATCGGTGTTTTTATCGCGATGGCAGTGATGTCGACCGTACTGACCTGGACCAGCGTCGCCGTGATCCCGACCGAAATCACCCTCTTCCTGTGGGCCGCCGCCTCGTTTGCCGCCGTACCGGCGCTGCAGATCAACGTCGTGACCTTCGGCAAGGCAGCACCCAACCTGGTTTCGACCTTGAACATCGGTGCTTTCAACGTCGGCAATGCCCTGGGCGCCTGGGTTGGCGGCAGCGTCATCGCCCACGGTTTCGGCCTCACCAGCGTTCCGCTGGCCGCTGCAGCGCTGGCGATTCTGGCGCTGCTGGTCACCCTGATTACTTTTCGCCAGAACGGCAATGCCGAGCTGGCAACTGCCACAAACTGATCCTTGAGAGGGCTGCATAAATGACTACGATTTTCGATCCGATCAAGCTGGGCGACCTCGAACTGCCCAACCGCATCATCATGGCTCCGCTAACTCGCTGCCGTGCCGATGAAGGTCGGGTTCCAAACGCACTGATGGCCGAATACTACGTTCAGCGCGCATCGGCCGGCCTGATCCTGAGCGAAGCCACGTCGGTGACCCCAATGGGGGTCGGCTACCCGGATACCCCGGGCATCTGGTCCAACGATCAGGTTCGCGGCTGGACCAACATCACCAAGGCTGTACACGCTGCCGGTGGCCGCATCGCCCTGCAGCTGTGGCATGTTGGCCGCATCTCGCACCCGATGTACCTGAACGGCGAAGCACCTGTTGCCCCTAGCGCCATTGCTGCCAAAGGCCACGTCAGCCTGGTTCGTCCAAAGGTTGATTTCCCGACGCCACGGGCACTGGAAACCGCTGAGATCGCCGATATTGTCGAGGCCTACCGCACAGGCGCCGAAAACGCCAAAGCGGCAGGTTTTGATGGCGTGGAAATCCATGGTGCCAACGGTTACCTGCTCGATCAGTTCCTGCAAAGCAGCACCAACAAGCGCACCGACCAGTACGGCGGCAGCGTAGAGAACCGCGCCCGTCTGTTGCTGGAAGTCACCGATGCAGCCATCGATGTGTGGGGCGCAGGCCGCGTGGGCGTGCATTTGTCGCCACGTGCCGACTTGCACGACATGGGTGATGACAACCTGGCTGAAACCTTTGGTTATGTAGCCCGCGAGCTGGGCAAGCGTGGCATCGCCTATATCTGTGCCCGCGAGCATGTGGCCGCAGACAGCCTCGGCTCACAGCTCAAGGAAGCCTTTGGCGGCCCGTACATCGCCAACGAAAGCTTCACCAAGGAAAGCGCCAATGCCTGGCTGGCTGCCGGCAAGGCTGACGCTGTAGCCTTCGGCGTACCGTTTATCGCCAACCCAGACCTGCCTGCACGCCTGAAAACCGATGCACCGCTCAATGAGGCGCACCCGGACACCTTCTATTCCAAAGGTGCACAAGGCTACATCGACTATCCAGTGCTGTAAGCACCGGCTCCACAACGCAAAACGCCCGAGGTCAATGACCTCGGGCGTTTTGCTGTAAACCTTGCGCCAGCGCATTGGCTGAGCGTGTCCGACCCGTGAAGGTTGCCATCAAGGGCACTTTTCAAGGGGCGAAAAAAGGGGCGGTTTGACCCGCCCACATTTTTTCCCTAGTCCCTTTTTTTCCTTCTCATCATCCTGATGAATCGCGTCCTGCGATGTCCTTCTGCGTTCTTCCGTGAGCGCCGTACCAATCCGTCGATACACTTCAAATACTAGAGTTTTATTGAAATGCTGCAACCAAGGCAGTTATAGATTTTTATTACACGATAAATGCACATAAAAAATAAAGTCATTTAATTTCAATCACTTATAAAAAACCAAGTAAGGAAAAGATAATCACTTACCTAGATAACGTCGCAGGCTTACACGTAAAGTAAGCGAAGGCTTACAGCGCCACGCAGATAATATTCACTCTCATCCATGACATTTCGTTTCAAACCCAGGCTGGCAGCGCACAGGTTGAAAATCAGGGGGCTTGGCGCTAAATCATGGGCGCACAAAAAACCCCGAATCGCTCGGGGTTTTTAGCCGACACATCCCGCGTTATTGGAACAGCGACTCGCTCGACAGACCGTTGCGCTCAAGAATCTCTCGCAGACGCTTGAGCCCCTCGACCTGGATCTGGCGCACGCGTTCACGTGTCAGGCCAATTTCCAGCCCCACGTCTTCAAGGGTACTGCTTTCATGACCCCGCAACCCGAAACGGCGTATCACCACTTCGCGCTGCTTGTCAGTAAGCTCGGACAACCACTGGTCAATGCTCTGCGACAAGTCATCGTCCTGAAGCAGCTCACAAGGATCTGTAGGCCGGTCGTCAGTCAGGGTATCGAGCAGTGTTTTGTCAGAGTCAGGGCCCAAGGAAACGTCTACCGAAGACACCCGTTCATTGAGCCCAAGCATGCGCTTGACTTCGGAGACTGGCTTCTCGAGCAGATTGGCGATTTCTTCAGGGGAGGGTTCGTGATCGAGCTTTTGCGTGAGTTCACGTGCAGCCCGCAGATAGACGTTGAGCTCTTTGACCACATGGATCGGTAAACGGATGGTGCGGGTCTGATTCATGATCGCCCGTTCAATCGTTTGCCGGATCCACCAGGTGGCGTAAGTCGAGAAGCGGAACCCACGTTCGGGGTCAAATTTCTCGACGGCCCGGATCAGCCCCAGGTTGCCCTCTTCGATCAGGTCCAGCAGCGAGAGCCCACGATTGACATAGCGCCGGGCGATTTTCACCACCAGTCGCAAGTTACTTTCAATCATGCGCTTGCGCCCGGCCGGATCTCCACTTTGCGACAAGCGTGCAAAGTGAACTTCTTCTGCGGGTGAGAGCAACGGGGAGAAGCCAATTTCATTGAGGTACAGCTGGGTCGCGTCTAGCGCCCGTGTGTAGTCAATGTACTTGTGCTGTTTTGTTGCAGGTGCTTTTTTGGACTTGGTTCGAGCTGTAGGGGGTGACTCGTCTTCTTCTGACATCAAGTCGCTATCGATGTTGGAGTCCATAAGGAGCACCTCATCGTCGATGTCAAACCCCGGCGCTTCTTTGTTGAGAGCCATTGCTATAGTCCTTTGGTGAGTTCGACCTCAAGCTCAAGCATCGCCCAAGTCCTTGGCAACGCTGGAGCCTGTTCCTTATCCACATCAGGAACAGGCTGGTAACCGATCAACGGCGAGGAAGGAATTGCAATGGATCTACAGGTTTACCTTGGCGGCGAATCTCAAAGTGAAGTTTCACCCGGTCTGTACCAGTTGACCCCATTTCGGCAATTGTCTGTCCGACCTTGACCTGCTGCCCCTCCCGAACCAACAGCCTACGGTTATGTCCGTAAGCACTGACGTAGGTATCACTGTGTTTGATGATTACCAGTTCGCCGTAGCCCCTCAATCCACTGCCAGCGTAAACAACCGAACCATCAGACGCAGCTAAAACAGGCTGTCCCAAATCTCCGGCGATATCAATACCTTTATTCAAACTACCGTTTGAAGAAAATTTGCCTATCAGAATGCCATCAGAGGGCCATCCCCACCCCTTGGGTGCAGGCCCTGCCGGCAGGGGTGCAACCGCCGCAGGCGCTGTAGTTGCGGCGCCTGAACGCTTGATAACTGTCGTTTTGCTGCCCGAGGAAGACGAGACTACGGTCGTTGTCGTGCCACCTTCAGGCTTGGTTCCAGCGCGTCCGTCGAAGCGGATTGTTTGACCTGGGACAATAGTGAACGGAGCCGCGATATTGTTTCGTGCCGCCAAAGCCTTCCAGTCCCAGCCGTAGCGAAAGGCAATTGAGAACAGCGTATCGCCACGACGCACGACGTACTGGCCCGTGGTCACTGCCGGCCGCTGGGCCACCCCGTTACGGTCAACGACGTTTACGCCATTTTTCGGGGTGCTGGAACACGCTGCCAGCAAAGCCAGTGTGGCACTCAGGAATAGACCGGCCACCAGTCTCTGATAGCTTTTGGTACCCATACGCTGCGCAATGACTGTGAGACTCACCCGCCGCTCCCTTTGAAGATGGCTAAATAGTTGAACGCCAGAACTGGCCATGAATTGACGCAAGTATAACTGGCTACAGGGCTTTTACAGACTGCAAAGCCCAATCTTGACGCTGTCAGGCAATGGGCAGGGTCTTGCCGTTGCGCAATATGACCTGCGCCCGACCCCATAATTCACCCGTATCTGGACAAAGGATCAGGCCAGCGGCCCGTTGAGCAGCGGCACGAAGCGCACATTGCCGATCACCCGCCTGGCAAAACCGTGCTCTTCGCGCACGATCAACATCAGTTGCTGCACCTCGCCCGAGCCCACCGGGATCACCAGGCGCCCACCGGGAGCCAGCTGATCCAGCAATGCCTGAGGTACATCGGTGGCCACTGCCGTTACGATAATGCCGTTGTAAGGTGCCAGCGCGGGCCAGCCTTCCCAGCCATCGCCCCAGCGGAACACCACGTTGCGCAGGTTGAGTTCAAGCAGCCGCTCTTTGGCCCGGTCTTGCAGCACCTTGATGCGCTCTACCGAAAAAATCCGCTCAACCAGCTGCGAGAGTACGGCCGTTTGATAACCCGAGCCGGTGCCGATCTCCATCACCTTATCCAGCGGCCCGTCCTCAAGCAGCAGCTCGCTCATGCGCGCCACCATGTAAGGCTGGGAAATGGTCTGGTTATTACCGATCGGCAGCGCGGTGTCTTCGTAGGCCCGATGGGCCAGGGCCTCATCCACGAACAAATGCCGTGGTGTACGACGAATGACCTCAAGCACGTTCTGGTTAACGATGCCCTCTTCACGCAGGCGCTGAATCAGCCGCTCACGAGTGCGCTCTGAAGTCATGCCAATGCCGCGGTGCATCATGCCATCCTGCTCGCGTGCCATTAGCCCATGCCCTCCAGCCAGCTATTGAGGTTTTTGAAGCCATCACCAAAGGTGCGATCCAGTTGCAGCGGCGTGATCGAGACATACCCCTGCATCACCGCATGGAAATCCGTACCCGGCCCGCCGTCCTCGGCGTCACCTGCCGCAGCAATCCAGTAGCCGGCCCTGCCCCGTGGATCAACCACCCGAACCGGCGCAGCTGCGCGTGCGCGATGCCCCAGGCGGGTCAGTTGAATGCCGCGAATTTTCTCGAGCGGCAAGTTAGGTATGTTCACATTGAGGACCGTACGCGGCGGCAAGTCCAGCGATGCGTGGGCTTCAAGCAGCTTACGGGCAAAAAACGCTGCAGTCGGCAAGTTGTCCACCTGGCGCGACACCAGCGAAAAGGCAAATGAAGGACGATCCAGAAAGCGCCCCTCAAGTGCCGCCGCCACAGTGCCGGAATACAACACGTCATCACCCAGATTGGCGCCCAGGTTTATGCCTGATACCACCATGTCCGGCTGCTGCTCCAGCAAGCCGTGAAGGCCCAGGTGCACGCAATCGGTGGGTGTGCCATTGATGCTGATAAAGCCATTGGCCAAGGTGTTCGGATGCAAGGGACGGTCCAGCGTCAGCGAGCTGCTCGCTCCGCTTTTGTCCTGCTCGGGCGCAATGACCACGCACTCGGCGTAATCGGCCAATGCGCCATAGAGCGCAGCCAGGCCCGGGGCAGTCACCCCATCATCATTTGAAATCAGAATACGCATAGGCTTTCCGTTTGATCCAACGGCACCAGATCAACAAGCTCTCGCACCAGGACAGTGGCGAAGCATCCGGCCGGCAAAACAAATTCCAGTTGCAGAATGTCAGGCTCCGGATAATGCCACGTCAACCGGCCAATGGGCAGTCGCAGGATGCGGCGCTCATGGCTCATGCCGGCCCGGACCAGCCAGTCACGCAGTGCCGCTTCGCGCTCTGCGATGGACTGCTCCAGCGCGTGGGTCACGCCGGTGGTCGGTGATTCGCCTTCACCCCACTGCGGACCGGTGGGGTGGAGGTCGAGAATGGCCAGACGCGGGTCGCTGCACTCGGCCTCGCCAGCCGGAAAAAAACTGCGGCTGTCGGTAAAGGCCAGCAAATCGCCGACCTGTGCCCGCTGCCAGCTGCCATCGGCCACCCGCGCCGCCAGCACCTGATTGAACAGATAGCTGCGGGCGGTGGACAGCAACCGCGAACGAACGTTGCGCTGCTCAGGCAAGGCCTTGCGCGCAGCATAGTCACGGGCCTCGCCAAGGTTGCCGCCCTGCCAGCCGAAACGCTGGGTACCGAAGTAGTTCGGCACGCCCTGCCTGGCTATCAGCTGAAGGCGCTGTTCCAGTGCGTCTTTGTCCCCGGCCATTTGCGTCAGGCGCAAGGTGAAACCGTTGGCCGCATGGGCCCCACGCTGCAATTTGCGTTTGTGGCGTGAGGTTTTGAGAATTTTCAGCGTGTCGTTTTCTGCGCCCGACAAGTCAGGGTCTGCCTTGCCCGGCAACTGCACGCTGAACCACTGGCGGGTCAGCGCCTGACGGTCCTTGAGGCCCGCGTAGCTGACCGTGCGCAAAGGCACGCCCGCCGCCTTGGCAATGCGCCGGGCTGCTTCTTCGGTGTTCAGACCGCGTTTTTCGACCCACAACCATAGGTGCTCGCCGTCTCCGGACAGCGGGATATCCAGTACTTCGTCGACCTGGAAATCCTCTGCCGTGGCTTTGAGCACCGCTGTGCCCAAGGCTTCGCCGTAGGCTCGCGGGCCCAGCAACTCAAACTCGTTCATGCGCGAACCAACAACGCGATGGAATGCACCGCGATACCTTCTTCACGCCCAACGAAACCGAGTTTCTCGGTAGTAGTGGCCTTTACGTTTACCTGGTCCAAATCAACCTCTAGATCCGCCGCAATCAGCGCACGCATCGTTTCAATATGCGGTGCCATTTTCGGCGCCTGAGCAATAATGGTGTTGTCGACATTACCGACTTTCCAGCCCTTGGCATGGATCAGACCCACGACATGACGCAACAGGACGCGGCTGTCAGCGCCCTTGAAAGTCGGATCGGTGTCCGGAAAATGCTTGCCGATGTCGCCCAGTGCGGCAGCACCCAGCAAGGCATCGCTGAGGGCGTGCAACAAGACATCGCCATCAGAGTGGGCCAACAGCCCGAATTTATGGGAGATCCGCACGCCGCCCAACGTTATGAAATCGCCTTCAGCAAAACAGTGCACATCATAGCCGTGGCCAATACGCATAAAAAAACGCCCCGATTAAGTCAGGGCGTGATTCTACCTACTTTGACCAACATTGGGCGCTATTAGCAACTCAGCGCATTGGCGTGATGACGCAAGTGGTCGTCGATAAAACTGGCGATGAAGAAATAGCTATGGTCGTAGCCCGGCTGCAAGCGCAAGGTCAACGGGTAGTCGGCCATCCTGGCAGCCTGTTGCAGCACTTCAGGCTTGAGCTGAACCGCCAAAAAATCATCCCGGTCACCTTGATCAACCAACAGCGGCAGCTTTTCACGCGCCTCCGCCATCAACACACTCGCATCCCACTCACGCCAGCGCGCACGCTCCTCACCCAAATAATGGGAGAACGCCTTTTGCCCCCACGGGCAGTCCATGGGATTGCTGATCGGCGCAAACGCTGACACCGACTGATAGCGCCCCGGGTTGCGCAGCGCACAGACCAACGCCCCGTGCCCGCCCATCGAGTGCCCGCTGATGCCTCGCTTTTGCGAAGCCGGGAAATGAGCCTCTACCAACGCTGGCAATTCCTGCACCACATAATCGTGCATCCGATAATGCTTGGCCCAAGGCTCTTGAGTCGCATTCAGGTAAAAGCCCGCACCCAGACCGAAATCCCAGGCGCCCTGCGGATCATCCGGCACACCTTCGCCACGGGGGCTGGTGTCCGGTGCGACGATAATCAGCCCCAGTTCGGCGGCCATCTTCATCGCACCGGCCTTATGCATGAAGTTTTCATCGTTACAGGTCAGGCCAGACAGCCAGTACAGCACCGGCAGCTTTGCGCCCTGCTCGGCCTGGGGTGGCAAGTACACGGCAAATACCATGTCGCAGCCAAGCACCTCAGAGTGGTGCTTGTAGCGTTTATGCCAGCCACCGAAACTTTTCTGGCAGGACAGGTTTTCCAGGCTCATGGTCGACCTCAGAAGTGGATGACCGCACGGATGCTTTTGCCTTCGTGCATCAGGTCAAATGCCTTGTTGATATCTTCCAGGCCCATGGTGTGGGTGATGAAGGTATCCAGCGGGATCTCGCCGCTTTGCGCCATGTCGACATAGCTTGGCAACTCAGTACGACCGCGCACGCCGCCAAATGCCGAACCGCGCCAGACGCGACCGGTCACTAGCTGGAACGGACGGGTGGAGATTTCCTGACCGGCACCGGCCACACCGATGATCACGGACTCGCCCCAACCCTTGTGGCAGCACTCCAGTGCCGCACGCATCAGGTGCACATTGCCGATGCACTCAAAGGAGAAGTCGACACCGCCGTCGGTCATGTCGACGATCACTTCCTGAATCGGACGATCGAAGTCTTTCGGGTTCACGCAATCAGTGGCACCTAACTGCCGGGCGATTTCAAACTTGGCCGGGTTGATGTCGATGGCAATGATGCGCGCCGCCTTGGCTTTAACCGCGCCGATTATCGCAGACAGACCAATGCCGCCCAGACCGAAGATGGCCACCGTGTCACCCGGCTTGACCTTGGCCGTATTGAGCACCGCACCAATACCAGTGGTCACGCCGCAACCCAGCAGGCAAACCTTCTCCAGTGGTGCATCTTTCTGAATTTTCGCCACCGATATTTCCGGCAGTACGGTGTACTCCGAGAAGGTCGAAGTCCCCATGTAATGGAAAATCGGCTGCCCCTTGTAGGAGAAGCGCGTAGTACCGTCTGGCATCAGGCCTTTACCCTGGGTAGCGCGAATCGCCTGACACAGGTTGGTTTTGCCAGACAGGCAGAATTTGCACTGGCGACACTCAGGCGTGTACAGAGGGATCACGTGATCACCGACAGCAACCGAGGTCACGCCCTCGCCGATTGCCTCGACGATAGCGCCGCCTTCGTGGCCCAGGATCGACGGGAAGATGCCTTCCGGGTCAGCGCCCGACAAGGTGTAGGCATCCGTATGGCAAACGCCCGACGCCACAACCCGCAGCAGCACTTCGCCAGCCTTGGGCATGGCAACGTCAACTTCTACGATTTCCAGCGGCTTTTTGGCCTCGAACGCTACGGCAGCACGTGACTTGATCATCGATCGTCTCCAGCAAAGTAAAAACAAGACGCCGAGTGTAAATCAGCGCTGAGTGATTAATAATCCGGGCAAAAGCAAAACATTATTGCCATACAGGGATAATCAGCCGTGAATGAAAACCGCTGGGAAGGCATAGACGAGTTTGTGGCCGTGGCCGAGTGCAGCCAATTCACTGCAGCGGCGGAACGCCTAGGGGTTTCATCGTCACACATCAGTCGCCAGGTGGCCCGCCTCGAAGAGCGCCTGCAAACCCGCCTGTTCTATCGCAGTACCCGAAAGGTGACGCTGACCGAAGCCGGGCAAACCTTTTTACAACATTGCCAGCGCCTGCAAGACGGACGCGAAGAAGCACTTCGAGCGGTCGGTGATCTGGCCAGCGAACCCAAAGGCATGCTACGCATGACCTGTGCGGTGGCCTATGGCGAGCGTTTTATCGTGCCGCTGGTTACGCGCTTTATGGGGCTGTATCCGCAGTTACGGGTCGATATAGAACTCAGCAATCGACCGCTGGACCTGGTGCATGAAAGCCTGGATCTGGCTATTCGGCTGGGGCGCTTGCAGGACTCAAGGCTGGTGGCCACGCGGCTCGCGCCCAGACGCATGTATGTCTGCGCGTCGCCTTCTTATCTGGAACATTATGGCCGCCCTCACAGCCTGTCGGAGCTGAGTCGACATAACTGTTTGATTGGCAGCTCGGATCTATGGCAATTGCAGCAGGACGGGCGAGAATTTTCGCAAAGGGTGCAAGGTAATTGGCGCTGCAACAGCGGGCAGGCGGTATTGGACGCAGCACTCCAAGGTGTAGGGCTTTGTCAGTTACCGGACTATTACGTGCTTGAGCATCTGAAGACCGGGGCACTGGTGTCTTTGCTCGACACCCACCAGCCGCCCAACACTGCGGTTTGGGCGCTATACCCGCAACAGCGGCATTTATCGCCCAAAGTCAGAAAGCTGGTGGATTATCTGAAGGAAGGTTTGGCCAGACGGGAGGAGTATCAGGGGTGAAGTGCCGCTCCTGTAGCCACTGACAAGGAACGAAGGCTGCGAAAAGGGCCGAAGGTCCTTCAATATCCAGTGGCCGCTTCGTACCTCGTCAGCGACAAAGGCTTACGGGCTTTGATTTTCAGCGATTTGCCCAGCGCAAGCGCAACCACTCAAGATCTTCGGGGCGGGTGACCTTGATGTTGTCCGAACGGCCTTCGATCAGACGCGGGGCCAGGCCGGCCCACTCCATCGCCGAAGACTCGTCGGTGATGGTCGCATCGGCCACCAGACTGTCAGCCAAGGCTCGGTGCAAGGCCCCCAAGCGGAACATCTGCGGCGTATACGCCTGCCAGATCAAGCTACGGTCAATGGTTTCAACCGCGCGACCATTTTTGTCCACGCGCTTGAGCGTATCCCGCGCCGGAACCGCCAGCAAACCACCCACAGGGTCGTCAGCCAGTTCGCTCAACAGCTTGTCCAGATCTTCGCGTGACAGGTTTGGACGTGCCGCATCGTGAACCAAAACCCAATCGTCATCTGCCGCACCTTGTGCATGCAGGTGCAGCAGCGCATTGAGCACCGAGTCCGCACGCTCGCGCCCACCGTCCACCCGAACGACGCGGGGGTTTGTGGCGCAAGTCAACGTCGGCCAAAAGGGATCATCAGAAGCGACACTGACCACCAGCCCCTTGAGGCCCGGGTGGTCGAGAAAACAGCCAAGGCTGTGTTCGAGAATACTGAGTCCGCCCAGCTGCAAATATTGCTTGGGACGGTCTGCGGCCATACGGGCACCAACGCCCGCGGCAGGGATCACGGCCCAGAAGGCCGGTGACGAAAAACTCATTGGGCCAACTGATAGAGGGTTTCACCCTCTTTGATCATGCCCAACTCATGGCGAGCACGCTCTTCAACGGTCTCCATGCCTTTTTTCAGCTCAAGCACTTCCGCATCAAGCACGCGGTTACGCTCCAGCAAGATCTCGTTTTCAGCACGCTGATCGGCGATTTGCTGGGTCAGGTCGGTAACCTGCGCCAAACTGCCATTCCCCACCCACAGGCGATACTGTAGGGCAGCCAGCAGCAAGAGCAAGATGAGAAACAACCAATTGGGACTGCGCATCGAATATCAGGTATCCAGTGAAAAGACAGCCATGCCGACAAACGTAAACAACTAATAGTACAAAGCCTGGAAGAACCAGGCTTGTACTGATAAGCATCAGATTAATGTCAAAAGCCTCACCTTGGCGAATTTTCCGACACAATCTGCTGTCTTTTTACCATTCAACACTCAGCCGCGGAATTCGCTGCGGCCGTTGTACTTGGCTTTTGCACCCAACTGCTCTTCGATACGCAGCAGTTGGTTGTACTTGGAAACGCGATCGGAACGGCACAGCGAGCCAGTCTTGATCTGGCCTGCAGCAGTACCCACTGCCAGATCGGCAATGGTGGAGTCTTCGGTTTCGCCGGAACGGTGCGAAATCACTGCAGTGTAACCAGCGGCCTTGGCCATCTGGATAGCTTCCAGTGTTTCAGTCAGGGTGCCGATCTGGTTGAACTTGATCAGGATCGAGTTGGCGATTTTTTTATCGATGCCTTCTTTCAGGATCTTGGTGTTGGTTACGAACAGGTCGTCACCTACCAGCTGAACTTTCTCACCGATTTTATCGGTCAGGATTTTCCAGCCATCCCAGTCAGACTCGTCCAGGCCATCTTCGATGGAGATGATCGGATAGCGCTGAGTCAAACCTTTCAGGTATTCAGCAAAACCTTCGGAGTTGAAGATCTGGCCTTCGCCCGACAGGTTGTACTTGCCATCTTCGTAGAACTCGCTGGCCGCACAGTCCAGAGCCAGGGTCACGTCAGTGCCCAGGGTGTAACCCGCGTTTGCGACCGCTTCGGAGATCACTTTCAGTGCATCTTCGTTGGAAGCCAGGTTAGGTGCGAAACCGCCTTCGTCGCCCACGGCAGTGTTCAGGCCACGGGCCTTGAGCACAGCTTTGAGGTGATGGAAGATTTCGGTGCCCATGCGCAGCGCGTCGGAGAAGGTCTTGGCGCCAACCGGCTGAACCATGAACTCTTGAATGTCGACGTTGTTATCTGCGTGCTCGCCACCGTTGATGATGTTCATCATCGGAACCGGCATCGAGTAAACACCCGGAGTGCCGTTCAGGTTGGCGATGTGCGCGTACAGCGGCAGGTCCTGGTCCTGGGCAGCGGCTTTGGCAGCAGCCAGAGACACGGCCAGAATGGCGTTAGCGCCCAGGGAACCTTTGTTCTCAGTACCGTCCAGCGCGATCATCGCGTGGTCCAGCGCCTTTTGGTCAACCGGGTCTTTACCCAGCAGCAAATCACGAATAGGGCCGTTGATGTTGGCAACGGCTTTCAGAACGCCCTTGCCCAGGTAACGGCTCTTGTCGCCATCACGCAGTTCCAGCGCTTCACGGGAACCGGTGGATGCACCGGACGGCGCGCAAGCGCTGCCGATGATGCCGTTGTCGAGAAGCACGTCCGCTTCCACAGTGGGATTGCCACGGGAGTCGAGAACTTCACGACCTTTGATGTCGACGATTTTTGCCATTGTTGTAAACACTCCAAAGTTGACGAAAACGACGCAGCTGAGGGAAATCTTGTTATCGGCGGCAAGGGTCAAATAACGGGCAGCCTTGCGGACGATAAGGCTCGGGCCTTTTAGGCCCGAGAAATCGTGCGGTACTTTACCGGAGAAACGAGGGTTACGCGGTTTCTATTGTCGGAAAACTTTTAACCAACTCATCCAGCGACTTCAGCTGAGCCAGGAACGGCTCAAGCTTGTCCAGACGCAAGGCACAAGGGCCGTCGCATTTGGCGTTGTCAGGATCCGGGTGCGCCTCAAGGAACAAACCAGCCAGGCTCTGGCTGATGCCAGCCTTGGCCAGATCGGTTACCTGGGCACGACGACCGCCGGCAGAATCGGCACGACCACCAGGCATTTGCAGCGCGTGGGTCACGTCGAAAAATACCGGGTATTCGAACTGTTTCATGATGCCGAAGCCCAGCATGTCGACTACAAGGTTGTTGTAGCCAAAGCTGGAACCACGTTCACAGAGGATCAACTGATCATTACCCGCCTCTTCGCATTTGCTCAGGATATGTTTCATCTCCTGAGGTGCAAGGAATTGGGCTTTTTTGATGTTGATCACGGCACCGGTCTTGGCCATGGCCACGACCAGATCAGTTTGACGCGACAGGAAAGCCGGCAACTGGATGATGTCGCAGACTTCGGCGACCACGGCTGCCTGGGCAGGCTCGTGGACGTCGGTAATCACCGGCACACCGAATGCAGCCTTGATGTCCTGAAAAATCCGCATGCCCTCTTCCAGGCCAGGGCCACGGTAAGAGCTGACAGATGAACGGTTAGCCTTGTCGAAACTGGCCTTGAACACGTAAGGGATACCGAGCTTTTCGGTAACCCGCACGTACTCTTCGCACACCTGCATGGCCATATCACGGCTTTCCAGCACGTTCATGCCACCGAACAAGACCATTGGCTTGTCGTTGGCAATTTCGATATTGCCTACACGGATAATCTTTTGCGCCATGCTGATTTATGCCTTCTTTTCGTGTTGCGCCAGTGCTGCCTTGACGAAACCGGTGAACAACGGGTGGCCATCACGTGGCGTGGAGGTGAACTCCGGGTGGAACTGGCAAGCGACGAACCAAGGATGATCCGGAGCTTCAACCACTTCTACCAGTGCGCCGTCACCGGAACGACCGGTCACTTTCAGGCCAGCTTCAGTCAGTGCAGGCAGCAGGTTGTTGTTCACTTCATAGCGATGACGGTGACGTTCAACGATCACGTCCTTGGCATAGCAGTCGTGAACCAGGGAGCCGGCTTGCAGCTGGCAATCCTGAGCACCCAGACGCATGGTGCCGCCCAGATCCGACGTTTCGGTACGGGTTTCGACTGCACCGGTAGCGTCTTCCCACTCGGTGATCAGACCCACAACCGGATGGCCGCTGCTGCGATCGAACTCGGTGGAGTTGGCGTCTTTCCAGCCCAGCACGTTACGTGCGAACTCGATAACCGCTACTTGCATGCCCAGGCAGATGCCCAGGTATGGCACCTTGTTCTCACGAGCGTACTGAACAGCGGTGATCTTGCCTTCTACGCCACGCAGACCGAAGCCGCCCGGAACCAGAATGGCATCAGCACCTTCCAGCAGTTCAGTGCCTTTGTTTTCGATGTCTTCAGAATCGATATAACGCAGGTTGACCTTGGTACGGTTGGAAATACCGGCGTGGCTCATCGCTTCAATCAGCGACTTGTACGCGTCCAGCAGTTCCATGTACTTGCCAACCATGGCGATGGTGACTTCGTGCTCAGGGTTGAGCTTGGCGTCTACCACTTGTTCCCACTCGGACAGGTCAGCGCTGTTGCACTCCAGGCCGAAACGCTCAACAACAAAATCATCCAGACCCTGAGCGTGCAGCATGCCCGGGATGCGGTAGATGGTGTCGGCGTCTTCCAGCGAAATCACCGCACGCTCTTCAACGTTGGTGAACAACGCAATCTTGCGACGCGAGGAGATATCGACGTGGTGGTCGGAGCGGCAGATCAGCACGTCTGGCTGCAGGCCGATGGAACGCAATTCTTTAACAGAGTGCTGCGTTGGTTTGGTTTTCGTTTCGCCAGCAGTGGCGATGTACGGAACCAGAGTCAGGTGCATCAGCATGGCGCGCTTGGCGCCCACTTCGATGCGCAACTGACGGATTGCTTCGAGGAACGGTTGCGACTCAATGTCACCCACAGTGCCGCCAATCTCAACCATCGCTACGTCGGCATCGCCGGCGCCCTTGATGATCCGACGTTTTATTTCGTCGGTGATGTGCGGAATCACCTGGATGGTTGCACCCAGGTAATCACCACGGCGCTCCTTGCGCAGGACGTGTTCGTAAACACGACCCGTGGTGAAGTTGTTGTTCTGGGTCATGGTCGTGCGGATAAACCGCTCGTAATGGCCCAAGTCCAGGTCGGTTTCGGCGCCGTCATGAGTGACGAACACTTCACCGTGCTGGAACGGGCTCATGGTGCCCGGATCAACGTTGATGTAGGGGTCCAGCTTCAGCATGGTGACCTTAAGTCCCCGCGCCTCCAGGATGGCTGCCAATGAAGCCGAGGCAATGCCTTTCCCCAATGAAGAAACAACACCGCCCGTGACGAAGATGTAGCGCGTCATGAAAAACCCTAGAAGTCTGCGTTAAAGCGGTCAGAGCCGCCGGGGAAAGCGAAGGAAGGCCGAAGCCCCCAATCACCAGCATTAGTCACAGTGCACCTTTCGAAAAATTGCTGCGTTGAAACAGACCGAGGGAAACCACCGGTTCGATACAAGCCACACATTTTTTTAAAATCGCCCAGCAAAGACTGCTTGGTAATCGGCAACTTCTGTAATTCTGGTGAATCCACAGAAGTTGTATCAAGAAGGGAGCGTAGTCTACCGGAAACCCCCTTTCAGCTCAAACCTTGATCGCTCTAAGTTGGCAGCCACTGTAATTGCCAGCGT
Organism: Pseudomonas deceptionensis; assembly: GCF_900106095.1. Taxonomy (NCBI): domain Bacteria; kingdom Pseudomonadati; phylum Pseudomonadota; class Gammaproteobacteria; order Pseudomonadales; family Pseudomonadaceae; genus Pseudomonas; species Pseudomonas deceptionensis. The sequence goes on from NZ_FNUD01000002.1 coordinate 4,819,694, forward strand.
CCACAGGGGCTTGAGTCCAGTCCCTGGAGGTTTGCCACGGCCAATAACTGCTCATTACGGTACACAAGCGGCAATCTGCCACGGGCAAACAACGGGACACCCCGCTCGTTCAGCAACCGTTTCAGATCACGATGACCGCGCTGCCCCAGCGCCATCACTTCGCCCCCTTGACGATAGCTCACTTGCAAGGGGCCATCTGGAATATCCCCGACAAAGCCCACACGGCCATTACCCGGCAGCGCCAATGCCTGATCGGGCCGCGCCCACGGCACGGGGCCGACAGGCGCAAGCAACCACTCACCGGACAGCCACCAGATGCGCGAGCCGGCGCGATGCAGCTCACCGGCCGCAAGCTTCCAGACCGGCTGAGCATCTTCACGGGCATCGCGCAACGCATCCCAGCCTGCCCAATGATCGGTATCAGGTAACGGAGTGAAAGCGGCCAGCCAATGGCGCAAGGCATTGCGTTGACGCGCCGCAGACAGCCTGACCAAAGGCGCAAGCTCCAGCGAAGGCAGATTGAGCCAGGCAAATTCGCCAACCGCGCTCGCATCGTGCAGGTCCTGCTGCGCCAATTCGTCAAGCAGGCCTTGCGCCTCGGCACAATGCGCAGCGCTGCGCGCCATGCTGGCAGCAGCTTGTGGCCAACGCCGGGACAGGACAGGAAACACTTCATGGCGCAAAAAGTTGCGGGAAAAATCTGTCTGCGTATTGGACGGATCGTCGATCCAGCTCAGATTCTGTGCACGAGCATAGGCTTCAAGCTGAACACGGGGCACATCCAGCAACGGCCGGCACAGATCCCCATTGCCCATGCGCCGCTGACGAGGCATGGCCCCCAACCCGCTGACTCCGGCCCCGCGCAACAGGCGAAAGAGCAAGGTTTCAGCCTGATCATCACGGTGCTGCCCGGTGAGCAGCACTTCCTGCGCCTGCGTCACCGCCACGAACGCCTGGTACCGCGCATCACGCGCTGCACGCTCAATGCTCGCCCCGGCCTGCACGTGCACGCGAACCACCTGCAGAGGCACGCTCAGCGCATCACACAGCGCCTGGCAATGGGCCGGCCACGCATCAGCCGCCGCCTGTAGACCATGATGGACATGGACAGCACTCAGAGGAGGTAACGAATGGGTTTGGCGCAATTGAGCGAGAAGATGCAGCAGAACGGTTGAATCGAGCCCACCTGAAAACGCGACATGCCAGGCCTTGGCATTGCGCCAGGGGCCCAGGGCTTTCAAAAGCGGGACTGAGAGGTTGGACATCACACAATCCTGTGGGAGCTGACTTGCCAGCGATGCAGACGACACAGTTTTACCATCAGACCGCGTCAATACAATCGCTGGCCAGCCAGCTCCCACATTAGATTTACGTTAGAGGCCGTAGCTCATCAGGCGATCATAACGGCGCTTGAGCAGCGCTTCGCTGTCCAGCTTCTTGAGCATGTCCAGCTGAGAAGCCAGCTCGGCACGAATCGAAGCGGCCGCCGCTGCCGGGTCACGGTGCGCACCACCCAGTGGCTCAACGATGACTTTGTCCACGATGCCCAGGCCTTTGAGGCGCTCAGCAGTGATGCCCATCGCTTCAGCTGCGTCCGGTGCTTTTTCGGCAGTCTTCCACAGAATCGAGGCGCAACCTTCCGGCGAGATCACCGCGTAGGTCGAGTACTGCAGCATGTTCAACTGATCACAAACGCCAATCGCCAATGCGCCGCCCGAACCGCCTTCACCAATAACGGTAGCGATAATCGGGGTTTTCAGGCGCGACATGACGCGCAGGTTCCAGGCAATCGCTTCGCTCTGGTTACGCTCTTCTGCGTCGATACCAGGGTAAGCACCCGGGGTGTCGATGAAGGTCAGGATCGGCATTTTGAAACGCTCGGCCATTTCCATCAAACGGCAGGCTTTGCGATAGCCTTCAGGGCGCGGCATACCGAAGTTGCGGCGAACCTTTTCACGTACTTCACGGCCCTTCTGGTGACCAATCACCATAACTGGCTGATCGTCCAGACGCGCAATACCGCCCACAATGGCAGCATCGTCGGAGAAGTGACGATCACCATGCAGCTCATCGAACTCGGTGAAGATATGATCGATGTAGTCCAGTGTGTATGGACGGCGCGGGTGACGGGCCAAGCGGGCAATCTGCCAGCTGGTCAGCTTGCCGAAAATATCTTCAGTCAGCGTTTTGCTTTTGTCTTGCAGACGAGAGATTTCATCGCTGATGTTCAGCGAATTGTCATTACCAACCAAGCGCAACTCTTCGATTTTGGCTTGCAGGTCAGCAATCGGCTGTTCGAAATCAAGAAAATTCGGGTTCATAAGCATCCGTCTTGGGTCGGCGGCAAAGCATGCCAGAAGGGTAGAAACCCAGCATTTGCTGGTGTTTCTGACCGAACTGGGGCAGCCGGTTGATCTGTATCGCGCCTACCTTAAGGGACAGGCGCTCTCAGGTCGAGATTAAAAATTCAGGTCGAGGTCAGGGCGCAGCTATTGCCCCTGACCGTCAACGGTATTGGAGGAAGACGTTGTCTCGCCCGAACTGGTCACGCAGGGCTTGAATCAAGCTGTCTGCCGGGTCGATCCGCCACGTCTCGCCAAACTGCAACATGGCCTTGGCGTCCTCGCCGGTGTACTCCATGGTGATCGGGCACGCACCACGATGTTTTTTGAACAGTTCGCCCAACCAGCGCAGTTGATCGCCCTTGAGCGCGGCATGGGTCACTTTCAGACGCAAGCTCTCGGCCAGGCTGGTGCGTGCATCTTCCATGCTCATCACCCGCTTGACCCGCAGACGCAAGCCACCCGAGAAGTCATCGTTACTGACCTCGCCCTCGACCACCACCATCGCATCGGTCTGCAACAGTGATTGTGCCGAATGGAAGGCCTCGGCAAACAGCGAGGCTTCAATACGCGCCGAGCGATCGTCGAGGGTGATGAAGCCCATCTTGTCGCCCTTTTTGTTCTTCATCACCCGCAACGCAATGATCATCCCGGCAACGGTCTGAGTATCACGAGCAGGCTTGAGGTCAATAATGCGCTGACGGGCGAAGCGGCGGATTTCGCCTTCATATTCGTCAATCGGATGACCGGTCAGGTACAGGCCCAGCGTGTCCTTCTCGCCTTTGAGTCGCTCCTTGAGCGTCAGTTCCTTGGCCTTGCGGTGATTGGCGTAGACGTCCGCATCAGCCTCGACAAACAGCCCGCCAAACAGGTCGGCGTGACCGCTGTCATGGGTGCGCGCCGTTTGCTCGGCCGCCTTGATCGCTTCTTCCAGCGCCGACAATAACACCGCACGGTTCTGGTCGATGCTGGCCTGCCAGGCTTTGGGCTCGTCATGGAAGAAAGGCCCCAGGCGGTCCAGCGCGCCACTGCGAATCAGGCCGTCGAGGGTACGCTTGTTGATGCGCTTGAGGTCAACCCGGGCACAGAAGTCGAACAGATCCGTGAAAGGACCGTCCTGACGCGCCTCGGTGATGGCCTCGACCGGACCCTCGCCCACACCCTTGATCGCCCCAAGACCGTAAATGATCCGGCCTTCATCGTTCACCGTGAATTTGAACTCAGAGGCGTTCACATCCGGCGCGTCAAGACGCAGCTTCATGCTGCGAATTTCTTCGATCAGGATCACGACCTTGTCGGTGTTATGCATATCCGCCGACAGTACCGCGGCCATGAAAGGTGCCGGGTAGTGGGTTTTGAGCCAGGCGGTCTGATACGACACCAGACCGTAGGCAGCGGAGTGGGATTTGTTAAATCCGTAACCGGCGAATTTCTCTACCAGGTCGAAAATGTTACCGGCCAGGTCGCCATCAATATTGTTGTTGGCACAACCTTCAATAAAGCCGCCGCGCTGCTTGGCCATTTCTTCGGGTTTTTTCTTACCCATCGCCCGACGCAGCATGTCGGCGCCGCCAAGGGTATAACCGGCCATGACCTGGGCAATCTGCATCACCTGTTCTTGATACAGGATGATGCCGTAGGTCGGTGCCAAGACTGGCTTTAGGCCTTCGTACTGATAGTCAGAGTGCGGGTACGCCAGTTCGGCGCGGCCGTGCTTACGGTTGATAAAGTCATCAACCATGCCTGACTGCAACGGGCCCGGACGGAACAGGGCCACCAGTGCGATCAAGTCTTCCAGGCAGTCGGGCTTGAGCTTTTTGATCAGCTCTTTCATGCCACGCGACTCGAGCTGGAACACCGCCGTGGTCTCGGCCTTTTGCAGCAGCTGGTACGTTGGCTTGTCGTCCAGCGGGATAAAAGCGATATCCAGTGGTGGCTCGTCGACCTTGGCACGATCACGGTTGATGGTTTTCAGCGCCCAATCGATAACCGTCAGGGTTCGCAAACCCAGGAAGTCGAACTTCACCAGACCGGCGGACTCGACGTCATCTTTGTCAAACTGGGTAACCAGACCACCGCCCTCTTCGTCGCAGTAAATCGGCGAGAAGTCTGTCAGTTTGGTCGGCGCGATAACCACACCACCTGCGTGCTTACCGACGTTACGCACAACGCCTTCCAGCTTGCGGGCCATTTCCCAGATTTCGGCGGCCTCTTCATCAACCTTGATGAAGTCGCGCAGAATCTCTTCTTGCTCGTAGGCTTTTTCCAAGGTCATGCCGACTTCGAAGGGAATCATCTTCGACAGACGATCCGCCAAGCCGTAGGACTTGCCCTGCACCCGCGCCACGTCACGGATTACCGCCTTGGCGGCCATCGAACCAAACGTGATGATCTGACTTACCGCGTTGCGACCGTATTTTTCGGCCACATACTCGATTACCCGGTCACGGCCATCCATGCAGAAGTCGACGTCGAAGTCGGGCATCGATACCCGTTCCGGGTTAAGGAATCGCTCGAACAGCAGGTCGTATTCCAGAGGGTCAAGGTCAGTAATCTTTTGCACATAGGCCACCAGCGACCCTGCACCCGAACCACGGCCAGGACCTACTGGTACGCCGTTACTCTTGGCCCACTGGATAAAGTCCATCACGATCAGAAAGTAACCCGGGAACCCCATCTGGATAATGATATCCAGCTCGAAATTCAGCCGGTCGACATACACCTGACGTTTGGTTTCGTAATCTTCAGTGGTGTCTTTGGGTAACAGAACGCTCAGGCGATCTTCCAGACCATCAAAAGACACTTTGCGGAAATACTCATCGATGGTCATGCCATCGGGAATCGGGAAGTTGGGCAAAAAGTGCTTGCCCAGCTTGACTTCGATATTGCAGCGCTTGGCGATTTCGACCGAGTTTGCCAGCGCGTCAGGCAAGTCACTGAACAGCTCGGCCATTTCGTCGGCGCTTTTCAGATATTGCTGATCGCTGTAATTCTTGGAACGGCGCGGGTCATCCAGCGCACGGCCTTCACCAATGCAGACGCGGGTTTCGTGAGCTTCGAAATCCTCTTGCTTGATGAAGCGCACATCGTTGGTCGCTACCAGCGGCGCGCCGACTTCTTCAGCCAGCGCAACCGCTGCGTGCAGGTGCTCTTCGTCATTAGGGCGCTTGGTGCGTTGAACTTCCAGATAAAAACGATCCGGAAACACCGTCATCCATTCGCGAGCCAGAACCTGGGCCTCTTCAGTGTTGCCACTGATCAGCGCGACACCAATCTCGCCCTCCTTCGCCGCCGAGAGCATGATCAAGCCTTCAGCAGCCTCGGCCACCCACTCGCGCTCGATGATGACCTGACCGTTACGCTGGCCATCGATAAAACCACGGGAAATCAGCTCGGTCAGGTTGCGATAACCCACACCGTTCATCGCCAGCAGGCTGATACGGCTCACCGGGTTTTCCGGGTCCTTGTTCGACAACCACAGATCAGCGCCGCAGATCGGCTTGATGCCGCCGCCCATGGCTGCTTTGTAGAATTTGACCAGGGAGCACATGTTGTTCTGATCAGTTACCGCGACAGCGGGCATATTCATGCCCGCCAGGGTTTTGATCAGCGGTTTGATCCGCACCAGGCCATCGACCAGGGAGTATTCAGTGTGCAGGCGCAGGTGAACGAATGAAGCCGGCATGGTGATCCTGTCTATAAGCTTTGAGAAACAACAAGGCCCGGATTGTACCGGGCCTTGGCAAAAACATCAGCCTTGCGGCTAAACCTCGAGCGCTTCCCATGCGCGACGCACCGGGCCAAACGAACGCCGGTGAATCGGAGTCGGGCCCAGACGCTCGAGCGCTTCAAGGTGAACAGGGGTCGGGTAACCCTTGTGCCCACCGATGCCATAGCCCGGGTAGATCAATTCAAAGGCAGCCATTTCACGGTCGCGACTGACCTTGGCCAGAATCGATGCCGCGGCAATGGCCGGCACTTTACTGTCGCCTTTCACCACGGCTTCAGCAGGCATGGCCAGCTTGGGGCAGCGATTGCCGTCAATCATCGCCAGTTTAGGGGTGATGCTCAGCCCTTCCACGGCTCGCTGCATGGCCAGCATGGTGGCATGCAGAATATTCAGCTCATCGATTTCTTCGACTTCAGCCCGCGCAATGCACCAGCTCAGGGCTTTCTCACAGATTTCGTCGTAGAGCTTTTCACGACGCGCCTCCGTGAGTTTTTTCGAGTCGTTGAGCCCTGCGATAGGCCGGGAGGGATCAAGAATTACGGCGGCCGTCACGACAGCGCCGCACAGTGGGCCACGGCCCACTTCGTCGACACCGGCCACGAGGTCCTCGACCAGATTGAAGTCCAATCCGATTTGCATAGTCACTTTACTCACTTGGATTGTGCTATCAGGTCCAGCACCGCTTTGGCGGCCTGATTGGAAGCGTCGAGACGCAGGGTGCGGTGAATTTCGTCAAAGCCCCGGGTTTGCTCTTCCCCACCCTCCAGCAAAGGCAGCAAGGTCTGAGCCAGCGCCTCGGGAGTGGCGGCATCCTGCAAAAGCTCGGGCACCAGCATCCGCTGTGCAAGCAAGTTGGGCAGCGATACGTACGGGCTTTTGACCAGTCGCTTGAGAATCCAGAACGTCAGACGCGCCAGGCGATAAGCCACTACCATCGGCCTCTTGTAGAGCAAAGCCTCAAGCGTTGCCGTACCTGAAGCGATCAGCACCGCATCGCAGGCCGCCAGTGCCAGGTGTGACTGGCCATCCAGCAGGGTCAACGGCAGATCGCGCCCCACCAGCAACTGCTCGATCTGCTCGCGACGTGCGGCACTCGCACAAGGCAACACAAAACGTACGTCTGGCCGGGCTTCATGAATTATCTGCGCTGCATCGAGAAACAGCCCACCCAGCTTGCCCACTTCTCCACCGCGACTGCCTGGCATCAAGGCGACCAACGGCCCGTCAGACAGGCCCAACTCGGCGCGAGCACCGGCTTTATCGGCTTCAAGAGGGATAGTGTCGGCCAGCGAGTGGCCAACGAAGCGCACCGGCACACCGTGTTCTTCGTAAAAGCGTGCTTCAAATGGCAACAACGTGAGCATCAAATCGCAGCCTTCGCGGATTTTCAGCACTCGTTTCTGACGCCACGCCCATACGGACGGGCTGACGTAATGCACGGTTTTGATCCCGGCACGACGTAATTGAAGTTCGATATTGAGAGTGAAGTCAGGCGCATCGATACCGATAAACACATCGGGCTTTTCAGCAATCAGAGTCTGCACCAGGAGCTTGCGGCGCTTGAGCAGCTCACGCAGGCGACCCAGCACTTCAACCAGACCCATCACAGACAGGCGCTCCATCGGGAAGTAAGAGCTCATGCCCTCGGCTTCCATCAATGGGCCGCCAACACCGATAAATTCGATATCTGCATGCTGAGCCTTGAGTGCCCGCATCAACCCCGAGCCCAAAATATCTCCCGAGGCCTCCCCCGCCACCAGCGCAATACGCAATCTGGCCATGACTAGCGCGTAATGCCGCGGGTTGAAGACTGGATGGACTCGACAAACATGGCGACTTCCGGAAACTGCGTGGCAGGCTCGGCCAACTCGGCCAGGGCCTGATCAACGGTCAGCCCCTGACGGTAAACCACCTTGTAGGCGCGACGCAGCGCATGAATGGCATCTTCACTGAAACCACGACGACGCATGCCTTCAAAGTTCATGCTGCGAGCTTGCGCAGGGCTGCCAAACACGGTCACAAATGCAGGTACATCCTTGCCAATGGCTGTGCCCATGCCCGAAAAGCTGTGGGCACCGATATGGCAGAACTGATGAACCAGGGTAAAACCCGACAGGATCGCCCAATCGCCCATATGCACATGGCCAGCCAACGCGGAGTTATTGACCAGAATGCAATGGTTGCCGATAACGCTGTCATGCCCGATATGGGCATAGGCCATCACCAGATTGTGATCACCCAGCGTCGTTTCGGCACGGTCCTGAATCGTTCCGCGATGGATGGTGACCCCTTCACGAATAACGTTGTGGTCACCGATCACCAGGCGAGTTTCCTCACCTTTGTACTTCAGATCAGGCGTGTCCTCGCCTACCGAAGAAAACTGGTAGATGCGATTGTGCTTACCGATCTTGGTTGGGCCCTTGAGAATCACATGCGGCCCAATCACTGTCCCCTCGCCGATTTCCACACCTGCGCCGACGATCGACCAAGGGCCGACCTCGACGTCGTCGGCCAATATGGCCGTCGGATCGATGATTGCGCGAGGGTCAATCAAACTCATAGTTTGCGTTCCGCACAGATGATTTCAGCCGAGCAGACCGCTTTGCCGTCAACCGTTGCCTGGCATTCAAACTTCCAGATGGAACGCTTGCAGCTCAAGAACTTGGCTTCAAGGATCAACTGGTCGCCCGGCAGCACGGGCTGACGGAAGCGCAACTTGTCGGAGCCTACGAAGTAATAGAGCGTGCCGTCAGCCGGCTTGAGGTCCATCATCTTGAAGCCAAGAATACCGGCAGCCTGGGCCATCGCCTCAATGATCAGCACGCCGGGCATGATCGGATGCGCCGGGAAGTGGCCATTGAAAAAAGGCTCATTGATGCTGACATTCTTGTAGGCACGAATGCGCTTGTTCTCGACATCCAGATCCACCACTCGGTCCACCAGCAGGAACGGGTAACGGTGGGGCAGATATTCGCGAATCTCGTTGATGTCCATCATTTCGTGGGGAAGCCTGTAATAAAGATTGGGCGCGCGCGACTAAGGCGCGCTCCTCTAGCAAATCAAGGAAGCAAACCAGAGGCTCTGCTGTCTTGATATGGAAATTGTATTAGCCTTTTGAAGAAGCTTTACCGCCGGGGGTCACTTCCCGACGCGCTTTTCCAGTTGTTTCAACCGCCGGGCTATATCGTCCAGCTGACGAATGCGTGCCGCACTTTTGCGCCACTCAGCCGCTGGCTGCATTGCGGTACCGGAAGAATAGGCACCCGGCTCGGTAATCGAGTGGGTCACCATGGTCATGCCAGTCAAGAACACATTGTCACAAACTTCAATGTGCCCCACTAAACCGACACCGCCTGCCAACATGCAGTGCTTGCCGATTTTAGTGCTACCGGAAATCCCCACACAGGCCGCCATGGCCGTATGGTCACCGATCTGAACGTTGTGTGCGATCTGGATCTGGTTGTCCAGCTTGACGCCATTACCGATCAGCGTGTCAGCCAAGGCACCGCGGTCGATGGCGGTGTTAACGCCAATTTCGACATCATCACCGATGGTTACACCACCGATCTGCGCGATCTTCTGCCATACACCCTTCTCGTTGGCAAAGCCAAAACCTTCACCGCCCAGTACGGCACCGGACTGAATCACCACGCGTTTGCCAATGCGTACATCGTGATAAAGCGTTACACGGGGAGCCAGCCAGCCATCTTCGCCGATCTCGCAGCGCGCACCGATAAAGCAATGCGGGCCAACGGTAACGCCTGCAGCAATCCGCGCACCGCTTTCGATCACCGCAAATGCGCCAATGCTGGCTGCAGGGTCAATCACTGCGTCAGCAGCAATAACCGCTGAAGGGTGGACCCCGGCAGTTGCTTTGGGTTTTGGATCGAACAGGTGTGAAATTCGGGCATAGGCCAGATAAGGATCGGGCACAACCAGTGCATCACCGACATATTCCTCGGCATCGGCAGCCTTGAGCAATACAGCTCCAGCCTGACAATCAACCAGGAATTTTCGGTACTGAGGGTTGGCCAGAAAGCTCAACTGAGCTGGGCCAGCCTCTTGTAAAGTGGCTAGCCCAGTGATTTCTTTCTCCGCAGAGCCACGCAAGGTGGCTCCCAGGAACTCGGCCAATTGGCCGAGTTTTATAGTCGCAGTCATAATTACTTCAGCTGATTCATGCGCTCGATAACTTGGCGAGTGATGTCGTACTGAGGTTTAACATCAATCACAGCACCACGCTCGAACACCAGGTCAAAGGCGCCTTTTTTGATGACTTCTTCAACAGCACTGTCCAGTTTCGGCTTCAGCTGCTTCAGCATTTCACGATCCGCAACGGCTTTGGCTTCATTCAGCTCTTTAGACTGGAACTGAAAGTCACGAGCCTTTTGCTTGAATTCAAGCTCCAGACGCTCACGCTCGCCTTGCTGCATTTTGTCGCCGCCCTTGACCAGACGATCCTGAATGCCTTTGGCACTGCTTTCCAGGCTTTTCAGTTTGGTCAGTTGCGGACCGAATTTCTTCTCGGCATCCACGGCATAACGCTTGGCGGCGTCGGATTCCAGCAGGGCCATCTGATAGTTCAGTACGGCAATTTTCATGTCGGCAAACGCCGGACCTGCTACCAGAACCGAAGCCAGGAGAACCAATTGAGTCAACTTACGCACGATGCACTCCTAAAAAATCCGTTGTCTGTATCTGAAGTCAGGCTTTAGAAAGTCTGGCCGAGGGAGAATTGGAACACTTGGGTGTCTGCGTCATCCGGTTTCTTGATCGGCATGGCCAAGCTGAAGCTCAGCGGGCCAAGCGCAGTAACCCAAGTCACACCAACACCAACAGAGCTGGCCAAATTACTGAAGCCAATATCGCAATCTTTGGTGTCGCCTTTGCAGTTGGTGTCGAACACGTTACCCACATCCCAGAATACGGAGGTACGCAGGGAGCGCTGGTCCTTCACGAACGGCATCGGGAACAGAACTTCAACACCACCCTGGATCAGCACGTTACCACCAAATGGCAGCGGGTCTTGATCCGGGTCAGCAATAGTGCCGGGGTTCTTGCCGCTGCTTGGAGTACTGCGTGGGCCCAGGGCGCTGTCTTTGAAACCACGTACCGAGTTGAAACCACCGGCGTAGTAGTTCTCATAGAACGGCAGACCAGCGGTCGAACCATAACCATCACCATAGCCCAACTCTGTGTGCAGACGCATGGTGTAGGTGTCAGTCAGTGGCTGGAACAACTGTGCACGGTAATCCAGTTTGTAGAACTGCAGATCGCTGCCAGGAATCGTGGATTCCAGTACCAGGCTCTGCGAGCTGCCGCGTGTCGGCAATACGCCCTTGTTCAGGGTCGACTCAGACCAGCCTACCGACGCCTTGAAGTTGAGGTACTTGTCGCCTTCACGATTTACGAAGTCGAAGATCTCATCAACAGTGTATTGGCCGGTGCTGATTTCATCCTGCTGCACGGTCAGACCGTAGGTCAGACGCGATGTGTCGCTGATCGGGTAGCCCATGGTGATACCAGCACCCAGGCTGTCCACCGAATAGTTTGCTACGTCAACGTCCAGCTCTTTGTAGTCTGTGGTGCGGTAGAAGGCGTTGTAACCCAGGCTCACGCCATCAGCAGTCCAGTACGGATCGACATAGCTGAAGTTGTAACGGCTCTGGTATTCGCTACGGGTCAAACCGAGGCTGACCTTGTTACCTGTACCCAGGAAGTTGTTCTGGGTGATCGAACCACCAAGGATCAGGCCTGCGCTCTGCGCAAAACCAACACTTGCGGTGATCGAACCAGACGCTTGCTCTTCAACTGCGTAGTTAACGTCAACCTGATCATCAGTACCGGGTACCGCAGGGGTTTCTACGTTCACTTCCTTGAAGAAGCCCAGACGCTCAAGGCGAACCTTGGACTGGTCAATCAGGTAAGTCGACGCCCAGCCACCTTCCATCTGGCGCATTTCGCGACGCAGTACTTCGTCTGCCGACTTGGTATTGCCGCGGTAGTTGATGCGGTTAACGTAAGCACGCTTGCCCGGGTCAACCACGAAGGTAATCGCTACCGTGTGATTTTCAGGGTTTGGCTGAGGCACGCCGTTGACGTTGGCGAAGGTATAGCCTTCGTTACCCAGACGACGGGTGATCAACTCGGAGGTGGTGGTCATCAGCTTGCGCGAGAACACCTGACCCGGCTGTACCAGCAACAGCGACTTGATCTGATCTTCAGGAACCTTGAGGTCACCGCTCAGCTTCACTTCACCGACGTTGTACTTTTCGCCTTCATTCACGTTGACCGTGATGTAGACGCTTTTCTTGTCAGGCGTGATCGATACCTGGGTCGAAGCGATATCCATATTGATATAGCCGCGATCAAGGTAGTAAGAACGCAGGCGCTCCAGGTCACCCGACAGCTTTTCACGTGCGTACTTGTCGTCATTCTTGAAGAACGACAACCAGTTCGTGGTTTTCAGCTCGAACAGATCAACCAGATCTGCTTCAGGGAAGACCGTATTACCCACCACGTTGATGTGCTGGATAGCTGCAACGGTGCCTTCATTGATATTGACCTTCAAGGCAACACGGTTACGCGGCTCAGGCACCACTTCGGTGTCTACCGTCGCCGAGTAGCGGCCTTGGGCAACATACTGACGTTGCAGTTCGTTACGCACGCCTTCAAGGGTGGCACGCTGGAAAATCTCACCTTCGGCCAACCCCGACTGTTTCAGACCTTTCATCAGGTCATCAGTGGAGATCGCCTTGTTCCCGTCAATGGTGATGCTCGAGACGGAAGGACGTTCGACAACCGTGATAACAAGCACATTGCCATCACGACCCAGTTGGATATCCTGAAAGAACCCGGTTTTGAACAACGCACGAGTGGATTCCACCAAACGGCGGTCATCCGCTACCTCACCCACGTTCAGAGGCAACGCACCAAACACGCTACCAGCGGAAACCCGCTGGAGCCCGTTGACACGGATATCAGAGATAGTGAAGGACTCGGCGTGAACTTCGGCGATCATCAGTACGGCGAGAACCGCAGTTAGCAGCAGACGTTTCATGAAGTCCTTTCTTATTCCAACTGGCAATAAACAAACTGCCGCAAAATGCGGCAGATTCGCAATTCAGCGAAGCGTTTACAGACGGCCCAAATCGTTGATCAAGGCAAGTAACATCACCCCGACCACCAAGCTGATACCAATCTGCATTCCCCAACCCTGCACCCGATCTGACAAGGGACGACCACGCGCCCACTCGATCAGATAAAACAACAAATGTCCCCCATCCAGTACTGGTATGGGCAACAAGTTCAGAACCCCCAGGCTTATGCTCAGATAAGCCAGAAAATTCAGGAAATCCGCAGCACCCGACTGGGCAGAAGCGCCCGCCACTTTAGCAATGGTTATCGGTCCACTCAAGTTTTTTACCGAGAGCTCACCGAACAACATTTTCTTGAGTGAGTCGAGCGTCAATATGCTCATGGTCCAGGTGCGTTTTGCCCCCTCACCGATTGCGGCAAGCGGGCCATAACTGACCTCACGAATCATCGATGGTGGCCAATCAATACCCTTCACCCCGGCACCCAGATACCCGGTTGCCGCCTTGCCCTCGCCGCGAACAGCCAGCGTGACCGGAATATCGACAGGCACGCCATCACGCTCGACACGCAACACAACGCGGGCTTCAGGGTGAACTCGTACCCAGTCCACGACCTGCTGCCAGTCTTTGACGGCTAGATCATTCATGGCCAGCAGTTTGTCACCGGTTTTAAGCCCGGCAGCCTGGGCTGGCCCTTTCGGATCGAGTTCTGCCAGAACCGCCGGCAACTCGGGGCGCCACGGGCGAATACCCAAAGAGGCGATAGGGTCCGGCTCATCAGCAGCCTTGAGCCAGTCTTTCAATACAAGCTGGTGCGAAGCTTCGGCGGTGGAGCCGGGCTCCCGCACGACAACCTGCATGGAGCCACTTTCGCCCAGGCGACGAACCAGTTGCAGATTGACGTTGGACCAGCCCGTGGTTGGCTCGCCATCAATGGAAACGATTTCCTGGCCAGCCACCAGACCTGCCTGTGCCGCCAGGCTGCCGCCTTCTACCGCACCAATGACCGGCCGCACTTGCTGGCTGCCCATCATTGCCAGCACCCAGAAAAAAACCATCGCCAGCATAAAGTTGGCAATTGGCCCGGCAGCGACAATAGCAATGCGCTGGCCGACTGTTTTGCGATTGAACGATTGATCGAGCTGGTCGGCCGGCACCTCGCCTTCGCGCTCGTCGAGCATTTTTACGTAACCGCCCAACGGGATCGCGGCGACGACAAACTCGGTGCCCTGACGGTCATGCCAGCGCAACAGGGGTGTACCGAAGCCCACGGAGAAACGCAGAACCTTGACGCCACAACGGCGCGCCACCCAAAAGTGACCGAATTCATGAAAAGTGACCAACACCCCCAATGCCACCAGGGTGCCAACAATCATATAGAGCGCACTCATCTACTTTCTCCGCGATTCTGTCCGGTTCCGGCAAACACCACTTTTCAACCGTTACGGCTCAACCACTGCTCAGCCAGCACCCGAGCCTTGCCATCAGCGGCAAATACCGCCTCCAGTTCGTCTACGGCGACTACAGGCTCGCTATTTAACACGTCTTCAATAATACGGGCGATCTGCGGATAACGGATTCGTCCATCCAGAAAAGCTGCGACCGCAACCTCGTTCGCTGCATTGAGCATCGCTGGCGCGCTATTACCTGCCATGGCCGCCTCGCGAGCCAGACGCAAGCAAGGGAAACGTTGCTCGTCCGGGCGCTGAAAGTCCAGCCGCGCGACAGCAAACAGGTCCAGCGGCGCAACACCTGAGTCAATGCGCTCTGGCCAGGCCAGGGCATTGGCAATGGGGGTACGCATATCCGGATTGCCCAACTGGGCCAGCACCGAACCATCCACATAATCGACCAGCGAATGGATCACGCTTTGCGGATGGATAACCACTTCAACCTGCTCCGGCCTGGCATCGAACAACCAGCAAGCCTCGATCAACTCCAGGCCCTTGTTCATCATGCTGGCCGAATCTACCGAAATCTTGCGCCCCATCGACCAATTGGGATGGGCGCAGGCTTGATCCGGCGTAACGTGCTCAAGCTCGGCCAGGGGTGTTTCACGGAAAGGACCACCAGACGCTGTCAGAAGAATCCGACGAACACCCACCGCTCCCAGCCCGCGCGAGAAATCCTGCGGCAAGCACTGGAAAATTGCGTTGTGCTCGCTGTCGATAGGCAGCAACACCGAACCACTATTACGCACGGCCTGCATGAACAGGTCGCCCGTCATCACCAGAGCCTCCTTGTTCGCCAACAAGATCTTCTTGCCGGCATTCACTGCCGCCAGCGTTGGACGAAGGCCCGCAGCGCCCACGATTGCCGCCATCACCGAGTCAACTTCAGGCGCGGAGGCTATCTGGCACAAGCCTTCCTCGCCCACCAGCACTTCGGTGTTGAGCCCCGCAGCGCGCAGGCCCGCCTGCAGCTGGCTGGCAGCGTGCTCGTGGGGCACGACTACAACTTGCGGCCGGTGCTTGATACACAAGGCCAGCAGCTCGGCGAGACGGCTATAGCCACTCAAGCCGAAGACCTGATAACGATCAGGGTGACGCGCAATAACATCCAGGGTGCTCAGGCCAATGGAGCCCGTCGCACCCAGAACAGTAATCTGTTGTGGACGACTCATGAGGCCGCCATCCACAGCAATACAGCAAATACAGGGATCGCGGCCGTCAGGCTGTCGATGCGATCCAGAACGCCGCCATGACCAGGCAGCAGGTTACTGCTGTCTTTAACACCGGCCTGACGCTTGAACATGCTTTCTGTGAGGTCGCCTACCACCGAGATCAGTACGATCACGGCGGCGCCTACCAGCGCAGCAAACATCTGGGAAGCGCTCCAGTCGCGCACAACACCCACCGCGGCCGTGATCAGCAAGCTCAGCAACAAGCCGCCAAAAACACCTTCCCAGCTTTTGCCCGGGCTGACTTTAGGGGCGAGCTTGCGCTTGCCAAACTTGCGACCGGAAAAGTAAGCGCCTATGTCTGCGCCCCACACCAGAACCATCACCGCCATGATCAGCCAATTACCCAGCGGCATGGCCTTGATCAATACCAGGCCTTGCCAGGCCGGCAGCAGGATCAACAGGCCAATGACCAACTTGGTCGCAATGCTCGACCAATGCACAGCCGACTTCGGGAAGGTCAGCACAAAAAAGGTTGCTGCTGCCCACCACAACACGGCCGCACCCAGCACCCACGGCGCCAGGTCAGGGAAGATATGCAGACCGAATAGCAACAAGGCCACTACCGCGGCAAATACAACCCGTGCAGGCTGAGCCTCAAAGCCGGCAAGACGCGCCCACTCCCAGGCCCCCAAGGTAACGACCACGCCAATAAACAGCGCAAAGCCGCTGCCCTCGAGCAGAAAAAAACCGCACAAGGCAATTGGCAGCAAGATAAGGGCAGTGATGATTCGTTGTTTAAGCATTAAATCCGGGCTCCAGCTTCAACCTGCTCACTCGTTTTACCGAAGCGGCGCTGGCGAGAAGCGAAATCAGCCAATGCATGACGCATGGCCTCGTGTTTGAAGTCCGGCCAGAACAGGTCGGAGAAGTACAACTCGGAGTAGGCCAGCTGCCACAGCAAGAAATTGCTGATGCGATGCTCGCCTCCGGTGCGGATGCACAGGTCAGGCAATGGCAGATCACCTGTCACCAGGCAGGTCTGCAGCAACCCGGGAGTGATGTCCTCAGGTTGCAAGTGGCCTGCCTGGACCTGACGTGCAAGCTGCTGCGCGGCCTGGGCAATGTCCCACTGACCACCGTAATTGGCGGCAATCTGCAGCACAAAGCGGCCTTCGCCCACCGTCATTTCTTCCGCTTCACGCATCGCCTTTTGCAAGTCCGGGTGAAAGCGCGAGCGGTCGCCAATAATCCGCAGGCTGATGTTGTTTTCGTTAAGGCGCTTGGCCTCACGACGCAGTGCCCTGAAGAACAAATCCATCAAGGCACTGACTTCAGCTGCAGGGCGCTGCCAGTTTTCACTGGAAAACGCGAACAACGTAAGTACCTCGACCTTGGCCTCGGCACATACTTCAATTACCGCACGAACCGCATCCACACCCGCCTTATGCCCGGCAACACCCGGCATAAAGCGTTTTTTCGCCCAACGATTATTACCGTCCATGATGATCGCGACATGTCGCGGAACAGATGACGGGTCAGCCTGCTTCGTCTTTTCCATAAAACGCCCTGACCCTTATACGGCCATCAGGTCCGCTTCTTTCTGCTTGGTTGCCACTTCGATATCAGCGACTGCCTTGTCGGTCAGCTTCTGGATATCGTCAGCAGCACGACGCTCTTCGTCTTCGCTGATTTCTTTTTCCTTGACCAGGTCTTTCAACTGGCTCAAGGCATCACGACGGATATTGCGCACGGCAATACGGGCGTCTTCAGCAGCATCACGAGCCTGTTTGGCGAAAACCTTACGGGTTTCTTCAGTCAGGGCTGGCATGGAGATCAGCAACAATTCGCCCAGGTTGGTCGGATTGAGGTTCAGGCCAGCGCTCTGGATGGCCTTGTCTACCGCGCCCAGCATGTTGCGTTCGAACGCAACAACTTGCAGGGTGCGCGAATCTTTAACGGTGATGTTTGCTACCTGGCTGATCGGAGTATCCGAGCCGTAGTAAGGCACCATCACGCTGCCCAGGATACTTGGGTGAGCCTTGCCGGTACGAATCTGGCCAAATGCATGGGACAGAGAGTCCAGCGATTTCTGCATGCGCGTTTGTGCGTCTTTTTTGATTTCGTTGATCATTGTTGACCTTCCTCGATCAGAGTGCCTTCAGCGCCGCCATGGACAATATTAAGCAGGGCGCCGGGCTTGTTCATATTAAATACACGCAATGGCATTTTGTGGTCGCGGCACAGACAGATGGCCGTCAGGTCCATTACACCCAGTTTGCGATCCAGCACTTCATCGTAAGTCAGATGATCGAACTTCTCGGCATGCGGGTCTTTGAATGGATCTGCGGTGTACACGCCGTCAACCTTGGTTGCCTTGAGTACTACATCGGCATCGATTTCGATGGCACGCAAGCAGGCAGCCGAATCCGTCGTGAAGAAAGGATTACCGGTACCCGCAGCGAAAATCACTACATCCTTGGCGTTCAGGTGACGCATGGCCTTGCGACGATCGTAATGATCAGTCACGCCTACCATGGAAATAGCCGACATAACGATGGCGGAGATATTCGCACGTTCCAGCGCATCGCGCATGGCCAGGGCGTTCATCACGGTAGCCAGCATCCCCATATGGTCGCCGGTTACACGGTCCATGCCTGCGGCACTCAGTGCCGCACCACGGAACAGGTTGCCACCGCCAATTACCAATCCTACCTGAACACCGATGCCGACCAGCTGGCCGACTTCCAGTGCCATGCGGTCGAGTACTTTGGGGTCGATCCCGAACTCTTCAGAGCCCATCAGGGCTTCGCCGCTTAGCTTGAGTAGAATGCGTTTATAGCGAGCTTGATAACCACTGCCCTGCTGAGCCATTGCGAATCTCTCCTGCCGCGTTTTATAGATAATCTGTGCGAGGTCATTTTTCAACCCGCGCTTGTTCTAGCTTGGTGCTACACAGCAGCACCATCGGAACACGATTTTGCAAACCGGTTCCGCAGAGAAGGAAAAATCCCCTCCCATTTGAAAAGAGGCTGCGCGCGTGAGCGGGCAGCCTCTTCGGGTCGACAGTTTAAAACCGTCTTATTGCTTGCTTGCAGCCACTTGAGCAGCAACTTCGGCAGCGAAGTCGTCAACTGGCTTCTCGATGCCATCACCTACTTTGAAGTAAGTGAAGGAAACGATTTCAGCGCCGGCTTTCTTGGCCAGTTCGCCGACTTTGATTTCCGGGTTCTTAACGAACGCTTGCTCAACCAGGCTGGCTTCAGCCAGGAACTTGCTGATGCGACCGGCAACCATTTTTTCAACGATTTCTGCTGGCTTGCCTTTGATCTTGTCTTCGTTGAGGCTCATGAACACGGTTTTTTCGCGTTCGATAGCATCAGCGGAAACTTGCGATGGCAGCAGGAACTCTGGGTTGCTTGCAGCTACGTGCATGGCGATGTCACGAGCCAGCTCAGCGTTGCCGCCTTTCAGAGCAACTACAACACCGATTTTGTTGCCGTGCAGGTAAGCGTCAACAACGTCGCCTTCGATGCGCGCCAGGCGACGAATGTTTACGTTCTCGCCTACTTTACCAACCAGAATCAGACGAGCTTCTTCTTGAGCGGCGATCAGCGGAGCTGCGTCGGTCAATTTGTCAGCAAAGGCTTTTTCAACGCTGGCAGCGACGAAGTTTTTGAAGTCTTCTTGCAGAGCCAGGAAGTCGGTTTGCGAGTTAACTTCAAGAATAACGGCAGACTTGTTGTCTTCCGCAACTTTAACTGCGATAGCGCCTTCAGCAGCAACGTTGCCTGCTTTTTTGGCCGCCTTGATGGCGCCCGAAGCACGCATGTCATCAATGGCTTTTTCGATGTCGCCGCCAGCCTTGGTCAAGGCTTTCTTGCAATCCATCATGCCTTCGCCAGTACGCTCACGCAGTTCTTTAACCAACGCTGCAGTAATCTCTGCCATTTCAAAATTCCTCTTGGATAGGTTTTCAACCATTCCACCCGACCGAACGGGCGTTCAATTCGTGTGAAGCATGCCTCGAAGCAACCTGTTAGACGCGATCTAATACAGCAACGCCAAGGACACTTCCAACAGATGGATCTCGAGGTGGCAAAAAGGGGGCCAAGCCCCCTTTTTGCGTACTGAGTAAACGCTAGGCGTTAATTACTCAGCCTTCAACTACCGCTGCAGCTGGAGCTTCTTCGACGAAAACGTCGGTGCCGCCAGCAACGTGGTTACGGCCTTTGATCACAGCATCAGCCATCGCACCCATGTACAGCTGGATAGCGCGGATTGCGTCATCGTTACCCGGGATGATGTAGTCAACACCTTCTGGGCTGCTGTTGGTGTCGACAACGCCGATTACCGGGATGCCCAACTTGTTAGCTTCGGTGATCGCGATACGCTCGTGGTCAACGTCGATAACGAACAGTGCGTCTGGCAGACCGCCCATGTCCTTGATACCACCCAGGCTACGATCCAGCTTCTGCAGATCGCGAGTGCGCATCAGCGCCTCTTTCTTGGTCAGCTTGGCGAAAGTACCGTCTTCTGCCTGGATTTCAAGGTCACGCAGACGCTTGATCGAAGCACGAATGGTTTTGAAGTTGGTGAGCATGCCGCCCAACCAGCGGTGATCAACGTACGGCGAACCGCAACGTGCTGCTTCTTCAGCAACGATCTTGCCAGCGGAACGCTTGGTGCCGACGAACAGAATCTTGTTTTTGCCCTGGGCCAGACGCTCTACGAAAGTCAGAGCTTCGTTGAACATTGGCAGGGTTTTTTCAAGGTTGATGATGTGGATCTTGTTACGCGCGCCAAAGATGTATTTACCCATCTTCGGGTTCCAGTAACGGGTTTGGTGACCGAAGTGCACACCGGCCTTCAGCATATCGCGCATGTTGACTTGGGACATGATAGTTCCTTAATAAGTCGGGTTAGGCCTCCACGTATCCCAACGACCAACCAGCAGCTTCAAGCTGAAGGCACCCAGGTCATCGTGTCGACACGTGTGTGGGTTTGTGCTCTGCGGGCTATACCCGCAAAGCGGCGCATTTTATACCACAAGATGGTCAAAAAACGAAGTGCGGATTCTGACTTTATTCCAGACGCTTTTGCGCACGCCTTGGAATAGGCCCAGAATGCCCCATTCTATTAAGAGAAGCGATGGCGAGAGGCTCATGATTAACGCCGACCGTCTGTTAGAATCGCGTTTTTATGACGGTGTGCAGCTATAAACAGCACACCCGCAATCCTGATGATGAGCGCCAACGCGCGAAGAGAGCCCGAATGACCGTCACCCTCAAAACCCCCGAGGACATCGCAAAAATGCGTATCGCCGGCAAACTGGCCGCCGAAGTCCTGGAAATGATTGCCGAGCACGTCAAGCCCGGCGTTACCACCGAAGAGCTGGACCGCATCTGCCACGACTATATAGTCAACGTGCAGCAGGCCATCCCTGCCCCGCTCAACTATAAAGGCTTCCCGAAGTCCATCTGCACGTCGATCAACCATGTGGTGTGCCACGGCATCCCTGGCGATAAGGCCCTGAAAGACGGTGACACCCTGAACATCGACGTCACGGTGATCAAGGATGGCTACCACGGCGACACCAGCCGCATGTTCCACGTCGGCAAAGTGCCGGTCTGGGCCGAGCGCCTGTCGCAAGTGACCCAGGAATGCATGTACAAGGCCATCGAAATCGTCAAACCGGGCTGCCGCCTGGGCGATATCGGCGAAGTGATCCAGAAGCACGCTGAAAAGAACGGTTTCTCGGTAGTACGCGAATTCTGCGGTCATGGCATCGGCAAGGTGTTCCACGAAGAGCCGCAAATCCTGCACTACGGCCGCGCAGGCACCGGCATGGAACTCAAAGCCGGCATGACCTTCACCATCGAGCCGATGATCAACCAGGGCAAAGCCGACACCAAGGTGCTGGGCGATGGCTGGACCGCAATCACCAAGGACCGCAAGCTGTCTGCTCAGTGGGAACACACCCTGCTGGTGACTGATACCGGTTACGAGATCTTCACCCTGCGCAGCGATGACACCATCCCCCGCGTTTCGGCCTGATACTTGCGTGTTTTCAACGTTTAACCCGTAAAACCCACGACAGGAATGCCAATCGATGCCGCAGGTGGATCCAGAACTTTTTGACCGCGGCCAGTTCCAGGCCGAACTGGCATTGAAGGCAAGCCCCATTGCCGCTTTCAAAAAGGCGATCCGCCAGGCACGAGAAGTGCTCGACGAGCGCTTCAAAAAAGGGCGCGATATTCGCCGCCTGATCGAAGATCGTGCATGGTTCGTCGATAACATCCTGCAACAGGCGTGGGATCAGTTCAGCTGGAGCGACCAGGCCCACATCGCCCTGGTCGCCGTCGGCGGCTATGGCCGTGGCGAGCTGCACCCCTACTCCGACATCGATCTGTTGATCCTGCTGGACAACGCCGATCACGAAATTTTCCGCGACTCCATCGAACGCTTTCTGACACTACTCTGGGACATTGGCCTGGAAGTAGGCCAGAGCGTGCGCTCGGTGGATGAGTGCGCCGAGCAAGCCCGTGCTGACCTGACCATCATCACCAACTTGATGGAAAGCCGCACCGTGGCGGGGCCCGAACATTTGCGCCAGCGCATGCTGGATGTCACCAGCACCGCACACATGTGGCCCAGCAAGGACTTTTTCCTGGCCAAGCGCGCCGAGCAAAAAGCCCGTCACCACAAGTACAACGACACCGAATACAACCTGGAACCCAACGTCAAAGGCTCCCCTGGCGGCCTGCGCGATATCCAGACCATTTTGTGGGTCGCCCGTCGCCAGTACGGCACCCTGAACCTGCGCGCCCTGGCCGGCGAAGGCTTCCTGGTCGAAAGCGAACACGCCCTGCTCGCCTCTTCGCAAGAGTTTCTGTGGAAGGTGCGCTATGCCCTGCACATGCTCGCGGGCCGCTCCGAAGACCGCCTGCTGTTCGATCATCAGCGCAGCATCGCCGAACTGCTCGGCTTTACCGGCGAAGATGCCAAGCAGACCATCGAAAACTTCATGCAGCAGTACTACCGGGTGGTCATGAGCATTGCCCAGCTCAGCGACCTGATCATCCAGCACTTCGAAGAGGTGATCCTCGCCCCCGAAGACGAAGCGCCGCCAACGCCGCTGAACTCGCGTTTCCAGTTGCACGATGGCTACATCGAAGCCACCAGCGACTACGTGTTCAAGCGCACGCCGTTTGCCATGCTCGAAATTTTCCTGCTGATGGCCCAGCACCCTGAAATCAAGGGCGTGCGTGCCGATACAATCCGTTTGCTGCGCGAACACCGTTACCTGATCGACGACGACTTCCGTAAAGACATTCGCAACACCAGCCTGTTTATCGAACTGTTCAAGTGCAGGATCGGCATCCACCGCAACCTGCGCCGGATGAATCGCTACGGGATTCTGGGACGCTACCTGCCCGAATTCGGTTTTATCGTCGGGCAAATGCAGCACGACCTGTTCCACATCTATACGGTCGACGCTCACACCCTGAATCTGATCAAACACCTGCGCAAGTTGCAGTACACCCAGGTGTCCGAGAAATTCCCGCTGGCCAGCAAGTTGATGGCCAAGCTGCCCAAGCCCGAGCTGATCTACCTGGCCGGGCTTTACCACGACATTGGCAAGGGCCGTCACGGCGATCACTCAGAGATTGGCGCCGTGGATGCCAAGGCGTTCTGCATTCGCCACCAGCTGCCTCAGTGGGACACCCGCCTTATCGTCTGGCTGGTACAAAACCATCTGGTGATGTCCACCACCGCTCAACGCAAAGACCTGTCAGACCCGCAGGTTATCCACGACTTTGCCCAGATCGTGGTCGATGAAACCCACCTCGACTACCTCTACGTATTGACCGTCGCCGACATCAACGCCACCAACCCGACGCTCTGGAACTCATGGCGTGCCAGCCTGTTGCGCCAGCTCTACACCGAAACCAAGCGTGCCTTGCGCCGCGGCCTGGAAAACCCGGTGGACCGCGAAGAACAGATCCGCCAGACCCAGAGCGCTGCGCTGGACATTCTGGTGCGCGGCGGTACCGACCAGGATGATGTAGAGCAGCTCTGGTCACAGCTGGGTGATGACTACTTCCTGCGCCATAGCTCGGCCGACGTTGCCCTGCACACCGAAGCCATCCTGCAACAGCCCGCCGATGGCGGCCCGCTGGTACTGATCAAGGAAACCACCCAGCGCGAGTTCGAAGGTGGCACGCAGATCTTCATTTATGCACCCGACCAGCACGACTTCTTCGCCGTGACCGTGGCCGCCATGGACCAGCTCAACCTGAACATCCATGACGCACGCATCATCACCTCCAGCAGCCAGTTCACCCTCGACACCTATATCGTGCTCGACAACGACGGCGGCTCGATCGGCAACAACCCGGCGCGTATTGAAAAAATCCGCAAAGGCCTGACCGAAGCCCTGCGCAACCCGGATGACTACCCGACCATCATCCAGCGCCGGGTGCCGCGCCAGCTCAAGCACTTTGCCTTCGCGCCGCAAGTGACGATCCACAACGACGCCCAGCGCCCGGTCACCGTACTGGAACTCAGCGCCCCTGACCGCCCGGGGCTGCTGGCGCGGATCGGGATGATCTTCCTGGAGTTCGACCTGTCGTTGCAAAACGCCAAGATCGCCACCTTGGGCGAGCGCGTCGAAGACGTATTCTTCATTACCGATGCAAACAACCAGCCGTTGTCCGACCCACAGCTGTGCATGCGTTTGCAGGAAGCGATCGTCGAACAACTGACGGTCAACCAGGATTCAACCCCAGAACCGTGGCGCCTTAGCATTTAACCGCCGCCGAGTGAGACCCGCACCCCATGAACAACGCTCTGAACCAGCTACAGCCTTATCCGTTCGAAAAACTGCGCGCCCTGCTTGGCACCGTGCAGCCCAACGCGGACAAACGCCCAATTGCACTGTCGATTGGTGAGCCCAAACACCGCTCGCCAGACTTCGTGGCCAAGGCGCTGGCTGACAACCTCGACCAGATGGCGGTCTACCCGACCACCCTGGGCATCCCGGCGCTGCGCGAAGCCATCGCAGGCTGGGCCGAGCGTCGCTTCAACGTGCCAAAAGGCTGGCTCGACCCGGCGCGCAACATCCTGCCGGTCAACGGCACCCGCGAAGCCCTGTTCGCCTTCACCCAGACGGTAGTCAATCGTGGCGACGACGCGCTGGTGATCAGCCCGAACCCGTTCTACCAGATCTACGAAGGTGCGGCTTTCCTCGCAGGTGCCCAGCCGCACTACCTGCCGTGCCTGGCCGAACATGGTTTCAACCCGGATTTTGACGCTGTATCAGCCCAGACCTGGCAGCAGTGCCAGATCCTGTTCCTGTGCTCACCGGGCAACCCGACCGGCGCCCTGATCCCGCTTGAAACCCTGAAAAAGCTGATTGCACTGGCCGACGAACACGATTTCGTAATCGCCGCAGACGAGTGCTACAGCGAGCTGTACTTCGACGAGCAAACGCCGCCGGTGGGCCTGCTCAGCGCTTGCGTGGCACTGGGCCGTGAAGACTTCAAGCGTTGCGTGGTCTTCCACAGCCTGTCCAAGCGCTCTAACCTGCCGGGCTTGCGCTCGGGTTTCGTGGCGGGCGATGCCGAGATTCTCAAGGCATTTTTGCTGTATCGCACCTACCACGGCTGCGCCATGCCGGTGCAAACCCAGCTCGCCAGCATTGCCGCCTGGAACGACGAAGCCCACGTGCGCACCAACCGCGACCTGTACCGCGAGAAGTTCGATGCAGTGCTGGCGATTCTGGCTCCGGTATTGGACGTACAGCGCCCGGACGGCGGGTTTTACCTGTGGCCCAAGGTTGAAGGCGACGACGCCGTGTTCTGCCGCGACCTGTTCGCCGAAGAACACGTAACCGTGGTGCCGGGCTCTTACCTGTCCCGTGAAGTTGACGGCTTCAACCCCGGTGCAGGCCGCGTGCGCATGGCACTGGTCGCGCCACTGGCCGAATGCGTAGAGGCCGCTGAGCGGATTCGCGACTTTATCCTGCGCCGCCGCTAACACCAAAAACCTGTAGCCGCTGAGGAGCGGAGCGAGGCTGCGATCGATTGCGAAGCGATCGCACAACCTGAGTACGCGATTTTCCCTGCAGGCGCAGACTCCGGTTTTGCGACGACTACGTCGGGGTGCCGCATCACGCCGAACGCAGCCTCGCTCAGCGGCTACAGAACCGGATTACTTCACCGTCCCAAGATTCGCTTCGCTCATGTCCAGATCCTTCAGGACTTCTCTGAGCGCGTCATCGCCAATCTCGTGATGCCGACGCAAGCTGTACAACTCCAGACGCTGCGCCCGCAGCGCCTTGAGGCGCAGGCGGCTCTCCAGCAAGTCCATCTGTGACGCCAGCGCCTGGGCCTCCGCCGAGTCATTGAACACTTCCAGCTGATGCCGGTACTCGGACATGAGCCGCGCCTTCAATTCAGCAGCCAGCGCTGCCTGAGCCGCGTCCGCCGGGGCCTGGGGATCAACCACCTCTTCCGTCTCCAACGCATGGATCGCCGCTTCAGCCGTGCGGCGCCAGGCCTCGCGCACTTCTTTGCGCAAGTCGTCGTCCGGGCTCTTTGGAATACCGCGCAGCAAAATCGGCAAGGCAATACAGGCCGCCACCAGCGACAGCAAAATCACCCCTGCCGCGATAAAAATCAGCAGCTCGCGCTCGGGAAAGTCCAGGCCTTCGCTGATCAACAACGGTACCGACATGACACCCGCCAGTGTCACGGCCCCACGCACACCACCCACGGTCAGCAGCCAGCAGGAACGCGCCGTCGGCACCATTGTCAGCTCGCCCTTGCCACGCCAGCGGCGCAACAGGCCCGACAAGCGCCAGATGCTCTGCACCCAGATAAAACGCAGCGCCAGCAACACCAGAAAGATCGCGATCACATCCAGACAGCGGTACATCAAGGCGGGCCACAGCGTGGTTTCAAGGTGGACCACAGCCTTGACGATGTCCGGCAGCTGCAAGCCCAGCAACAAGAAGATCAGACCGTTAAACGTAAACTCCAGCAGCGACCATACGCTGCGATTGAGCATGCGGGTGCTGGTCTGGCGCGGCAACAAGTCCAGCCAGCTCTGCATCATGCCCGCGGCAACGGCCGACAAAATACCCGAAACGCCCAGGCGCTCCGCCAGCACATAAGCCGCAAACGGCAGCAGTAACATGAACACCACGTGGGTGGCCGGGTCATCCCAGCCACGGGCGATCATCCACGAACGGAACCGCCCCACCAGCCAGCTCAACGCCACGCCGGTTGCCAGCCCGCCGCAAGCCACCAGGACAAACGCCATGCTGGCGTTGGCCAGGGAGAACACCCCGGTAATGGCTGCTGCCAGAGCGAATTTGAACGTCACCAGGCCCGTGGCGTCATTCATCAACGCTTCACCCTGCAACATGTGCATCAAAGGCGCCGGCAAACGGTTCTGCGCAATGGCCGACACCGCCACCGCATCGGTGGGCGACAGCACGGCCGCCAGCGCGAACGCCACCGGCAAAGGAATGGTCGGTAACAGCCAGTGAATGAAATAGCCCGCCCCCACCACCGTAAAGAGCACCAGGCCCACTGCCAGCGTCAGAATCGGCCCCCGCAGGCGCCAAAACTCGCGCTTGGGCATGCGCCAGCCATCCGAGAACAGCAACGGAGGCAAGAACAGAAACAGGAACAGCTCCGGGTTCAACGCCACATGCAGCCCCAGCGTCGGCCAGGCCAACACCGCGCCGGCAGCAATTTGCACCAGCGGCAAAGGCAAGGGAATCAAACGCCCCAATAGACGCGAGACACCCACCAGCATCAGCAGGATGAGGACGGTATAGGCGGTTTGCATATCGACAGGGTTCCCGAACAATCAGCTTCTAAAAGACACAGCTAGCAACATTTTCGCATTGCAGGTCATAGTAGCCCCTGACGAAAAATCTGGAGCCTGAACATAAGTCGCAGTGCGACGACATGTCACAAGAGCATGAGATGCTCAAGCCATCCACGCCCAAGCACGCTACGCATGGCATAATCCGCGACCGCTCATTTCCACGCATCTCCAAAGGAGGGGCAATTTCCGTGACCGATTCAAGCAAGACATTGCACCTTTTCGGCATCAAAGCCTGCGACACCATGAAAAAGGCTCGCACCTGGCTGGATGAACATGCACTGCGCTACGATTTCCACGACTACAAAACCAGCGGTATTGACCGTGAACACCTGACCCGGTGGTGCAACGAGCACGGCTGGCAAGTGGTGCTCAACCGCGCCGGTACAACCTTTCGCAAGCTCGACGACGAACGAAAAGCCGATCTCGACCAAGCCAAAGCCATTGAACTGATGCTCGCACAACCCTCGATGATCAAGCGCCCCGTGCTCGATCTCGGTGACAAAACCCTGATTGGCTTCAAGCCAGATTTTTATGCGGCGGCCCTTCTTTAAACGACCGCCCATTTATTTTTGTAAGAGGTAATTGCATGTCTACTACCCTGTTCAGCGCAGCCTTCGGCGTCGGCACCCAAAACCGTCAAGGCGCATGGCTGGAAGTGTTCTACGCACAACCCCTGATCAATCCATCGGCCGAGCTGATCGCCGCCGTCGCGCCAATCCTGGGCTACACCGGTGGCAACCAGGCAATCACCTTCAGCACCGCACAAGCCGCACAGATGGCTGAAGCCGTCAAACCGGTCGACGCTGCTCAAGCTGCCCTGCTGACCCGTCTGGCCGAAAGCCACAAGCCGCTGGTCGCCACCCTGCTGGCCGAAGACGCCACGCTGACCACCACGCCTGAGGCCTACCTCAAGCTGCACCTGCTGTCCCATCGCCTGGTCAAGCCCCACGGCCTGAACCTGGCCGGCGTGTTCCCATTGCTGCCTAACGTGGCATGGACCAGCCAGGGCGCCATCGACCTGAGCGAACTGGCCGAGCGTCAACTCGAAGCACGCCTGCGTGGCGAGTTGCTGGAAGTGTTCTCGGTCGACAAGTTCCCGAAAATGACCGACTACGTTGTTCCGGCTGGCGTGCGTATCGCAGACGCGGCACGTATCCGTCTGGGCGCTTATGTCGGCGAAGGCACCACCGTGATGCACGAAGGTTTCGTCAACTTCAACGCAGGCACCGAAGGCCCGGGCATGATCGAAGGCCGTGTATCGGCGGGTGTATTCGTCGGCAAGGGTTCGGACCTGGGCGGCGGTTGCTCGACCATGGGCACCCTGTCGGGTGGCGGCAACATCGTGATCAAGGTCGGCGAAGGCTGCCTGATCGGCGCCAATGCCGGTATCGGCATCCCGTTGGGCGACCGCAATACCGTGGAATCCGGCCTGTACCTGACAGCCGGTACCAAAGTGGCGCTGCTGGACGAAAACAACCAGTTGGTCAAAGTACTCAAAGCCCGCGACCTGGCGGGTCAGCCTGACCTGTTGTTCCGTCGCAACTCGCAAACCGGCGCTGTGGAATGCAAAACCCACAAGTCGGCCATCGAGCTGAACGAAGCACTGCACGCTCACAACTAAGCGTCTGTCTGCCACTGACGGGGCCGGTTTCCGGCCCCGTCAACAGAGCCTGAACACCATGCTTTTGCTATCTCCCTGGCGCGCTGACTTCCCAGCCATCGCCGCCTTGCAACGTCAGGACCAGACCTACCTGGACAACGCTGCAACCACGCAAAAACCCCAAGCCCTGCTCGACGCACTGACGCATTACTACGCCAATGGCGCAGCCAATGTGCACCGGGCCCAACATTTGCCGGGTGCCCACGCGACCCAGGCGTTTGAAAACACCCGCCACAAGGTCAAGCAATGGCTCAATGCCGGCGACTGC
Source organism: Pseudomonas deceptionensis (assembly GCF_900106095.1). Lineage (NCBI taxonomy): Bacteria > Pseudomonadati > Pseudomonadota > Gammaproteobacteria > Pseudomonadales > Pseudomonadaceae > Pseudomonas > Pseudomonas deceptionensis. Next base: position 4,849,315 of record NZ_FNUD01000002.1, read on the forward strand.
GGGCAAATTGTTTTCACCCACGGCGCCACTTCGGCGCTGAACCTGCTGGCCTACGGGCTGGAACACCTATTCAACCCGGGCGATGAGATCGTTATCAGCGCCCTGGAACACCACGCCAACTTGCTGCCGTGGCAACAGCTGGCCCAGCGCCGGGGCCTGACCCTGGTGGTGCTGCCACTGGACGCCGACGGCGTGATCGACCTTGACGCCGCCGCTCGCCTGATCACACCGCGCACCCGCCTGCTGGCCGTGAGCCAACTGTCCAACGTGCTCGGCGTATGGCAACCCCTGCCCGCGCTGCTGGCGCTGGCCAGGGCGCAAAACGCGCTGACGGTGGTTGATGGCGCACAAGGCATCGTCCACGGCCGGCATGACGTGCAAGCGCTGGGCTGCGACTTCTATGTATTTTCCAGCCACAAACTCTACGGCCCCGACGGGCTGGGTGTGTTGTTCGGTCGCCACGAAGCGCTGGCCCGCTTGCAGCACTGGCAGTTTGGCGGCGAGATGGTGCAAGACGCTGACTATCAGCACGCAACCTTTCGTCCGGCACCGCTGGGCTTTGAAGCCGGCACGCCGCCGATTGCCAGCGTGATCGGGCTGGGCGCAACGCTTGCCTATCTGGCCAACCTCGACCAGGCCGCCGTTGAATCCCACGAAGCGGCGCTGCATGCACTTCTGGTCGACGGACTGAAGCAGCGCCAGGGCATTCGTCTGCTGGGATCACCACGACTGGCGCTGGTGAGCTTTGTGGTCGATGGCGTGCACAACGCCGATCTGGCACACCTGCTCACCGAGCAGGGGATTGCCGTACGCGCCGGGCATCACTGCGCCATGCCATTGCTCAAAAGCTTTGGGCTGGCCGGTGCCATCCGCGTCTCGCTGGCGCTGTACAACGACTCTGAAGATCTGGAGCGTTTCTTTATCGCCCTCGACCAGGCGCTGGAGCTTCTGCAATGATCTTGCCCGCCGACGCCCAACGTGCTCTCGACAGCTTCGGGCACTGCACCGGCTGGGAGCAGCGTGCACGCTTGCTGATGCAATGGGGCCAGCGCTTGCCCGAGCTGAGCGAAGCCGACAAGACCGAGACCCACCGCGTACACGGCTGTGAAAGTCAGGTTTGGCTGGTGGGGGAACGGGTCGATGGCCACTGGCAATTTGCTGCCAGCAGCGATGCGCGGCTGATTCGAGGGCTCGTGGCGTTGCTGCTGGTCCGGGTAAATGGCTTGAGTACGGAACAACTGCAACAGGTCGATTTGCCTGAGTGGTTCAACCAGCTGGGCCTGAGCCGCCAGCTGTCACCATCGCGCAGCAATGGCTTGAACGCCGTGCTGCTGCGGATGCGGGAATTGGCAGGCTGAACCGCAGCGATACCTGTAGATACTCTGTTGCCAGTCAACCCTCCCACAGTTGAAGTTTCCTTCAGACCTTGTAGCACGGCCAGAATCCTCGAGGCTCCTGCTACACCTGAACGGCCAGTTTATGACTGCTACGCAGCCAATCGCAGCCTCGTGCCTCGACAGCGGCTACAGGACAACGGCAACTGTGGGAGCGAGCCTGCTCGCGAAGGTCGTTCGCGAGCAGGCTCGCTCCCACAGTAGGGCTTGACCTACAACAGAGTATCTACAAGGACCGCATGGCACTCATGCAGGCTTCACCCGCTCCGAAGGCCGGCGGACGCCCGCCACAATCTTGTCCACCGCCTTGGTGGCGGCAACCATGCCGAAGGTGGCCGTCACCATCATCACCGCGCCAAAGCCGCCGGCGCAGTCGAGCTTGACGCCATCGCCGACAAAGCTCTTCTGCAGGCAAATGCTGCCATCCGGCTTGGGGTAGCGCAGCTGCTCGGTGGAGAACACACACGGCACGCTGTAATGCCGGGTCATGGTGCGCGAAAAACCATAATCGCGGCGCAAAGTTGAACGCACCTTCGAGGCCAGAGGGTCGTTGAACGTGCGGTTCAGGTCACATACCTGGATCAGCGTCGGGTCAATCTGCCCGCCCGCGCCCCCGGTGGTAATGATCTGGATCTTGCGCCGCTTGCACCAGGCAATCAGCGCAGCCTTGGCATTGACGCTGTCGATGCAGTCGATCACGCAGTCAATATTCGGGGTGATGTACTCGGCCATGGTTTCGCGCGTCACGAAATCCGCCACTTCGTGGACCACACAGTCCGGATTGATCTGACGCAGACGTTCGGCCATCACTTCGACCTTGTCCCGACCAATGGTCGTGCTCAAAGCGTGTAACTGCCGGTTGCTGTTACTGACGCAGACGTCATCCAGGTCAAACAGCGAAATTTCGCCAACGCCGCAGCGCGCAATCGCCTCTGCCGCCCACGACCCGACACCGCCAACACCGACGATCGCCACATGCGCCGCCTTCAGTCGTTCAAGGCCTTCCAGCCCATATAACCGGGCTACACCGGCAAAACGTGGATCTTCTGTACTCATGACCAACACCCCAAAAACCGGCGCGCATTATAGGGGGCTTACATTGCATTGAGTATCTTTCATACAGGCTAAGCGACCAAGCCTGCTTTAATAGCCTACTGAGTAGAAATATAAGAGCTACAAGTAATACAGGAAGAACTTAAGTCGGCTGCGACTGCCAAATGCCAGACCCAATTCAGTCAGCTGTACGATGGGTTAAAGCACAGTGTAGGATGCGCGCCGTTTGGCACCTGCCGACAGATCTTCGTTCCACTCCCTTTGGAACCCGAAATAGCTATGTCATCGCGTAAATTTGGACTCAACCTGGTGGTGGTACTGGCCATCGCCGCGCTCTTCACCGGCTTCTGGGCGCTGATCAATCGCCCGGTCTCTGCGCCCAACTGGCCAGAGCAAATCTCCGGCTTTTCGTACTCGCCGTTCCAGCAAGGCCAGTACCCGCAGAAAGACCAGTACCCGACCGACGATGAAATGCGTCGCGATCTGGAAATCCTCAGCAAGCTGACCGACAACATCCGCACCTACTCGGTCGACGGCACGCTGGGCGATATCCCCAAGCTGGCGGAAGAATTCGGTCTGCGGGTCACCATCGGGATCTGGATCAGTCCGGACCTGGAGCGCAACGAGCGCGAAATCCAGAAAGCCATCGAACTGGCCAATAACTCGCGCAGCGTCGTGCGGGTTGTGGTGGGTAACGAGGCCCTGTTCCGCGAAGAAATCACCCCTGAAGACTTGATCGTGCTGCTGGATCGGGTCCGGGCTGCGGTCAAGGTGCCGGTCACCACGTCCGAGCAATGGCATATCTGGGAGAAATACCCGCAACTGGCCAAGCACGTTGACCTGATCGCCGCGCACATCTTGCCGTACTGGGAATTTATCCCCGTGGACAAGGCCGGTGAGTTCGTACTGGACCGTGCCCGCGACCTGAAAAAGATGTTCCCGAAAAAGCCGCTGCTGCTCTCGGAGGTTGGCTGGCCGAGCAATGGCCGCATGCGCGGTGGCGCTGATGCGACCCCGGCTGACCAGGCCATCTACCTGCGTACGCTGGTCAACACCCTGAACCGCCGTGGCTACAACTACTTCGTGATCGAAGCCTTCGACCAGCCGTGGAAGGCCAGCGATGAAGGTTCCGTGGGCGCGTACTGGGGCGTGTACAACGCTGCACGCCAGCAAAAATTCAACTTTGAAGGCCCGGTTGTGGCGATCCCGCAATGGCGCGTCCTGGCCATTGGCTCCGTGGTGCTGGCCTTGCTGTCGCTGGCCTTGCTGCTGATCGACGGCTCTGCGTTGCGCCAGCGTGGCCGCACCTTCCTGACCTTCACCGCGTTCCTGTGCGGGTCGGTGCTGGTGTGGATCGGTTATGACTACAGCCAGCAATACAGCACCTGGTTCAGTTTGACGGTGGGGTTCCTCCTGGGGCTGGGCGCACTCGGGGTCTTTATCGTATTGCTCACCGAGGCCCATGAACTGGCCGAGGCCGTATGGATTCGCAAGCGGCGACGGGAATTTTTACCGGTCGATAGCGACGACGCCTATCGCCCGAAAGTCTCGATCCATGTGCCGTGCTACAACGAGCCGCCGGAGATGGTCAAACAGACCCTCAACGCCCTGGCCAACCTCGACTACCCCGATTTCGAAGTGTTGATCATCGACAACAACACCAAGGACCCGGCGGTCTGGGAACCGGTGCGCGACTACTGCGCCACCCTCGGCCCGCGCTTCAAGTTCTTCCACGTGGCACCGCTGGCCGGCTTCAAGGGCGGCGCGCTGAACTATCTGATCCCGCATACCGCGCCGGATGCCGAAGTGATTGCCGTGATCGACTCCGATTACTGCGTTGATCCCAACTGGCTCAAGCACATGGTTCCGCACTTTGCCGACCCGAAAATCGCCATCGTGCAGTCGCCACAGGATTACCGCGACCAGAACGAAAGCACCTTCAAAAAGCTCTGCTACTCGGAGTACAAGGGCTTCTTCCATATCGGCATGGTCACCCGCAACGACCGCGACGCGATCATTCAGCACGGCACCATGACCATGACCCGGCGCTCCGTGCTCGAAGAGCTTGGCTGGGCTGACTGGTGCATCTGCGAAGACGCCGAGCTGGGACTGCGCGTATTCGAAAAAGGTTACTCCGCTGCTTATTCCCACAACAGCTACGGCAAGGGCCTGATGCCCGATACCTTTATCGACTTCAAGAAACAGCGATTCCGCTGGGCCTATGGGGCGATTCAGATCATCAAGCGTCACACCTCAAGCCTGTTGCGCGGTAAAGACACGGAGCTGACCCGTGGCCAGCGCTATCACTTCCTCGCGGGCTGGTTGCCGTGGGTGGCCGATGGCATGAACATTTTCTTCACCGTGGGCGCCCTGTTGTGGTCGGCGGCGATGATTATTGTGCCGACGCGGGTTGATCCGCCGCTGCTGATTTTCGCCATCCCGCCATTGGCACTGTTCGTGTTCAAGGTAGGCAAGATCATCTTCCTGTACCGCCGTGCGGTGGGGGTTAACCTCAAGGATGCGTTTGCGGCGGCACTGGCCGGGCTGGCGTTGTCGCACACCATCGCCAAAGCGGTGCTGTACGGCTTCTTCACCACCAGCATTCCGTTCTTCCGCACACCTAAAAACGCCGACAACCACGGCTTTTGGGTCGCCATCTCGGAAGCCCGCGAAGAAGTGTTCATCATGCTGTTGCTCTGGGGCGCGGCGCTGGGGATCTTCCTGGTGCAAGGCCTGCCAAGCAACGACATGCGCTTCTGGGTGGTGATGCTGCTGGTGCAATCGCTGCCGTATCTGGCGGCGCTGATCATGGCCTTTATGTCTTCGCTGCCCAAACCGGTCGAAGCCACTGAAGAACAACCTGCTGCATAAATTGACTGCAACCTCTAAACGGCGGCCTCTGGCCGCCGTTTTGCTTTAAGATATCCGCCCTTTCTCGCCCGCACCGCACACGCCCAGCCTCGGAGTTCACACCATGACGGCCCACGCCGACCTTTCGCCGACCCTGCAACTTGCCTGCGATCTGATCCGTCGCCCTTCCGTGACGCCGATCGACGCCGACTGCCAGAAGTTGATGATGCAGCGCCTGGGCGATGCCGGCTTCAAGCTGGAGCCAATGCGCATTGAAGACGTCGACAACTTCTGGGCCACCCACGGCAAACACGAAGGCCCGGTGCTGTGCTTTGCCGGCCACACGGACGTCGTGCCGACCGGCCCGGTCCAGGCCTGGCAAAACGACCCGTTTGACGCGCTGATTGATGAACACGGCATGCTTTGCGGCCGTGGCGCTGCCGACATGAAAGGCAGCCTGGCTGCAATGCTGGTGGCCGCCGAGCGTTTTGTCGCCGACTACCCGGACCACAAGGGTTCGGTCGCGTTCCTGATCACCAGCGACGAAGAAGGCCCGGCCCACCACGGCACCAAGGCTGTGGTTGAGCGCTTCAAGGCCCGTAACGAGCGTCTGGACTGGTGCATCGTAGGCGAGCCGTCGAGCACCACCCTGGTGGGCGACGTGGTCAAAAACGGCCGTCGCGGTTCGCTGGGCGCCAAGCTCACCGTTCGTGGCAAGCAAGGCCATGTGGCCTACCCGCACCTGGCCAAGAATCCGATTCATCTGGCCGTGCCTGCGCTGACCGAACTGGCCGCCGAGCATTGGGATCACGGCAACGCCTTCTTCCCGCCGACCAGCTTCCAGATTTCCAACCTGAATTCCGGCACGGGCGCGACCAACGTGATCCCGGGTGATCTGGTGGCCGTGTTCAACTTTCGCTTCTCCACCGAGTCCACCGTGGAAGGCCTGCAAAAGCGCGTGGCGGACATCCTGGACAAGCATGGCCTGGACTGGCACATCGACTGGGCGCTATCCGGCCTGCCGTTCCTGACCGAGCCAGGGGCCCTGCTGGACGCGGTATCGTCGAGCATCAAGCAGGTGACCGGCCGCGAAACCAAGGCTTCCACCAGCGGTGGCACCTCCGATGGCCGCTTTATCGCGACCCTGGGTACGCAAGTGGTCGAACTGGGCCCGGTCAACGCGACCATTCACCAGGTCAACGAGCGGGTTCTGGCCAGCGATCTTGATGTGCTGACCGACATTTACTACCACACCCTGATCAAGTTGCTCGCCTGATGCTCGCCTGCCCTATCTGCTCCGAGCCGCTCAACGCGGTCGACAATGGCGTGGTGTGCCCGGCCGGCCATCGCTTTGACCGTGCCCGCCAGGGCTACTTGAACCTGCTGCCGGTGCAACACAAAAACAGCCGCGACCCGGGTGATAACCAGGCCATGGTTGAAGCCCGCCGCGACTTCCTCAACGCTGGCCACTACGCCCCGGTGGCCAAACGCCTGGCCGAACTGGCTGCCGAGCGGGCGCCACAGCGCTGGCTCGACATCGGTTGTGGCGAGGGTTACTACACCGCGCAAATCGCCGAAGCCTTGCCCAACGCCGATGGCTACGCGCTGGATATCTCCCGCGAAGCGGTCAAGCGCGCCTGCAAACGCAACCCGCAACTGACCTGGTTGATCGCCAGCATGGCCCGTGTGCCATTGGCCGATGCCAGCTGCCAGTTTCTGGCCAGCGTGTTCAGCCCGCTGGACTGGCTCGAAGCCAAGCGCCTGCTCACCCAGGGAGGCGGCTTGATGCGTGTAGGCCCGACTCGCGGGCACTTGATGGAATTGCGCGAGCGGCTGTACGACGAAGTACGCGACTACGCTGACGACAAGCATTTGGCGCTGGTGCCTGAAGGCATGCAGTTGCAGCACAGCGAAACACTGGAATTCACCCTCAGCTTGAGTGAACCCCAGGATCGCGCCAACTTGCTGGCCATGACCCCCCACGGCTGGCGTGCCAGTGCCGAGCGTCGGACCCAGGTCATCGAACACCCGGAGCCTTTAGTGGTGACAGTTTCGATGCGCTACGATTACTTCGTGCTTCAATAACCAACTTTACGGTCAAGGGCTCGAACCCTTGACCCGATTAATCCGCGAGTGGATTTTTCAGACCCGCAGTGAGGACATCCATGCGCCAACCCGATATCGAGATTTACCTGAAAGAAGCCGTCACTTACAAAGACGTCGAAGCCTGGCTGGTTGAAGTGCTGGGCCCGTGTACCGAATGGAAAAAGAAAGGCGAAACCTGGAAGTGCACTGCAGGCGACGTACCCGTCACCTGGATGCCAAAAGCTGTCGGCAAATGGAACAGCCTGTACCTGGACAGCGACAAGACGCCGTGGGAAGACGACATCACTTGCGCCCACGCAGCCTTTAAAGCGCTGAACGTCGAAGTACGTTGCGCGCCGGGCAGCTGGGTAGAAGAACAGGGTGAAGCAGACGCCGACCGCTGGATCCGCATCAGCGAAGACGGTCAGGAAGAAATCACCTGGAAAACCGGTTCCTGAATTAACTCAAATCCGTAGCCGCTGCCGCTGGCTGCGACAAGGGCCGAAGGACCTTCAGGGTCACTTCGCAACCCATCGCAGCCTTCGGCAGCGGCTACAGGGACTGCGTTACAACCCCACCACGTCCTCAGCCTGCAACCCCTTGTCACCGGTGACCTGGGTGTATTCGACCTGCTGGCCTTCAGCCAGGCTGCGATGGCCTTCACCGCGAATGGCGCGGTAATGCACAAACACGTCAGCCCCGTTTTCACACTGAATAAAGCCGTAGCCCTTGGCGTCGTTGAACCACTTCACACTGCCTGTTACGCGCGTTGTCATAAGATCTATCCCCCTTTTTATTATTGATCGGGCTCGAAAATTGGCCCCTTGAGAACTTTCGCTTGAACTAGACTTTTTGATTCTTGGTCTTACGCAGCACAGCGAAAGAGCTCCGAGTATAAGTCAGGCAAAAAAACACTCAATCAATATTAGTTAGCCGCTTTTTTGCCGATTTTCCGGAGATACGGCACACTACCCGACGCTTTTTTAATCCACTAACGCAGAAGCCGTATGACCCCCTCCCCATTCCGCCGCCTTGTATTTGGCGCCCTGCGTCGCTTGCTGTACCTGTGGGTGCGCTCTGAGACCATTAACCAGTCTTCCCTGTCCCTGAACCTGGATCGCAGCCGACCAGTGTTCTACGTTTTGCAATCACCCTCGCTGACCGAACTGGCTGTGGTTGATACCGAATGTTCCAAGGCCGGCCTGCCTCGCCCGGTACTGCCGGTGGCAGTAGGTACCATGATCGAGCCTGCGGCCTTCTTCTACCTGACCCCCGAGCCCGACTGGCTGGGCCGTCAGGACAAGCGTGGCGCCCCCCCTGCCCTGACCCGCCTGGTGGACGGCTTGACCCTGAACCCGGCCGAGGATGCGCAGATCATCCCGGTCAGCGTGTTCTGGGGCCAGTCCCCCGACAGCGAGTCCAGCCCCTGGAAACTGCTGTTTGCCGACAGCTGGGCCGTGACCGGTCGCCTGCGCCGCATGCTGCGTATCCTGATTCTGGGCCGTAAAACCCGTGTGCAGTTCTCGGCACCGATCCATTTGCGCGAACTGATCGACCTCAACAAGGGCCACGAACGCACCGTGCGCATGGCGCAGCGTATTTTGCGCGTGCACTTTCGCAACCTGAAAACCGCGACCATCGGCCCCGACCTCTCGCACCGGCGCAACCTGGTCAAAGGCCTGGTCAACGAACCCTCCGTGCGCCAGGCGATCCTCGACGAGGCCGAACGCGAGAACATTTCTGCGGACAAGGCCCGTGCCCAGGCACTGCGCTACGCCAATGAAATCGCCTCGGACTACACCTACACCGCGATCCGTTTTTTTGAAGTGCTCCTGAGCTGGTTCTGGAACAAGATTTACGACGGGGTGAAGGTCAACCACATCGAGGGCGTACAGAACATCGCCCAAGGCCACGAAATCGTCTATGTGCCGTGCCACCGCAGCCACATCGACTACCTCCTGCTGTCCTATCTGCTGTTTCGCAACGGTCTGACCCCGCCGCACATCGCCGCTGGCATCAACCTGAACATGCCGCTGATGGGCCGTTTGCTGCGCCGTGGCGGTGCCTTTTTCATGCGCCGCACCTTCAAGGGCAACCCGCTGTACACCTCCGTGTTCAACGAATACATGCACACCCTGTTCACCAAGGGCTTCCCGGTGGAGTACTTCGTCGAGGGCGGCCGTTCGCGTACCGGACGCATGCTGCAACCCAAGACCGGGATGCTGGCCATCACCGTGCGCAGCTTCTTGCGCTCATCGCGCATGCCCATCGTCTTTGTACCCGTGTACATCGGCTACGAGCGCGTGCTCGAAGGCCGCACCTACCTGGGCGAGCTGCGCGGTGCCAGCAAGAAAAAAGAGTCGATCTTCGATATTTTCAAGGTGCTGGGCGCCCTTAAAAAACAAAAGTTCGGTCAGGTGGCAGTCAACTTTGGCGAACCGATCAAACTGGCCGAGTTCCTCGAGCAGGAACAGCCGGGCTGGCGCAAGCAGGAGCTTGCACCGCTGTACCGTCCTGAATGGTTGAACGCGACCACCAATCGTCTGGGTGAGAAAGTTGCCCAGCACCTCAATGAAGCGGCAGCCATCAACCCGGTGAATCTGGTGGCGCTGGCCTTGCTGTCAACCACCAGGCTGGCTCTGGACGAACAGGCCATGGCGCGCGTGCTGGACCTGTACCTGGCCCTGCTGCGCCGCGTTCCCTACTCGCCGCACACCACCTTGCCCGAAGGCGACGGCCGCGCACTGATCAAGCATGTCAAAGACATGAACCTGCTCTCCGAGCAAAGCGATGCGCTGGGTAAAATCCTGTACCTGGATGAACAGAACGCGGTGCTGATGACCTATTACCGCAACAACGTTCTGCACATCTTTGCATTGCCGTCGTTGCTCGCCTGCTTCTTCCAGAGCACCTCGCGCATGAGCCGCGAGCAGATCCTGCGTTACACCCATGCGCTGTATCCGTATCTGCAATCGGAACTGTTTATCCGCTGGACGCTGGAAGAACTCGATGCCGTGGTGGACCAGTGGCTCGAATCCTTTGTGGAGCAAGGTTTGTTGCGCTTCGAGAAAGGCGTGTACCTGCGCCCGGCGCCAAGCTCTCGGCACTTTGTCTTGCTGACGCTGCTGTCCAGGAGCATTGCGCAAACCCTGCAGCGCTTCTATATGGCCATTTCGCTATTGCTCAACAGCGGCCAGAACACCTTGAGCGCCGAAGAGCTGGAAGACCTGTGCACCGTGATGGCCCAGAGGCTGTCGATCCTGCACGGGCTCAACGCACCCGAGTTCTTCGACAAGAGCCTGTTCCGCCACTTTATCCAGACATTGCTTGAAGAAGACGTGCTGCGCCGCGATGCCAACGGCAAGCTGAGCTATCACGAGCTGCTCGGTGAACTGGCCGAAGGCGCGGCCAAGCGTGTGTTGCCGGCCGAGATTCGCTTGTCGATTCGCCAGGTGGCCCTGCATCGCAGCGAAGACGCGCAAGAACAGCCGCCGCTTTCGCTCGAAAAAATATCTTGAAAGGAGTACACCATGAAAAAAGTTCTACTACTCAGCCTCACTGCCTTGCTAGGAGCCTGTAGCTCTATGACCCCTACCCCGCAAGCATCCCTCGACGGCGAAGTGTTTTACCTGCAGCGTATCGCTCTGCCGCCTACAGCCACACTGGAAGTGAGCTTGCAGGATGTTTCGCTGGCCGACGCGCCGGCGGTGACCCTTGCCAAACAAAGTGGCCAGATCAAGGGCCAGGTACCGTTGCCGTTTCACCTGACCTATGACCCGGCGCAGATCAAACCGGGCCATACCTACGCGGTGAGTGCACGGATCGAAGAAAACGGCCGGTTGCTGTTTATCAGCACTGAGCGCAACAGCGTCGATCTCAGCGCCAAAACCCAGCAACCCATCCGCCTGCGTGTCGATCAGGTTCGCTGATCAAGTGCGGTCAGTGGCCCCCTGCTGACCGCATCGCTGGCGATCGAACCTCGACCGGCGCTCCCACAAGGATTCAGCCAGATCTGATGACTGTGGGAGCCTGGGCCTCAAACCTTCTTCACCTTGAACCACGCGGCATACAGCGCGGGCAAGAACAGCAGCGTCAACACCGTCGCCACGATCAGCCCGCCCATGATGGCTACCGCCATCGGCCCGAAGAACACGCTGCGTGACAACGGAATCATCGCCAGCACCGCCGCCAGTGCGGTCAGCACAATCGGGCGAAAACGCCGAACCGTCGCTTCAATAATCGCCTGCCACGGGTCCAGCCCCGCCGCCTTGTCCTGCTCGATCTGGTCCACCAGGATCACCGAGTTGCGCATGATCATCCCCGACAGCGCAATGGTGCCCAGCATCGCCACAAAGCCGAAGGGCTTGCCGAACAGCAGCAGGAACAGCGTCACGCCAATCAAGCCCAGCGGCGCGGTCAGAAACACCATCACCATTCGCGAGAAGCTGCGCAACTGCACCATCAGCAAGGTCAGTACCACCACGATAAACAGCGGCACCCCGGCTTTCACCGAATCCTGGCCACGGGTGGAGTCCTCGACAGTACCGCCCACCTCCAGCAAATAACCGTCCGGCAATTCAGCGCGCACGCCTTCAAGGGTCGGCAGAATCTGCTGTACCAACGTTGCCGGTTGCTCCTTGCCATAAATATCCGCACGTACGGTCACGTTCGGCAGGCGGTTGCGGTGCCAGATAATCCCCTCTTCGAAGCCATATTCCAGGGTCGCAATTTGCGACAGGGCAACACTCTGACCATTGTCGGTCGGCACCGCCAGGCTCGGCAGCAACGACAGTTCGGTACGCTCCTGAGGGGTGCCGCGCAGCAGGATTTCGATCAATTCGTTGTCTTCACGGTACTGACTGACCGTGGAACCCAACAGCGTGCTTTGCAAGAAGCGCGATAGGTTCGCCGTACTCACACCCAAGGCCCGGGCCCGGTCCTGATCGATATTGAGGTACACCACCTTGCTCGGCTCTTCCCAGTCCAGGTGCACGTTCACCACATGGGGGTTATCCCGAACCTTGGCCGCCACCTTGCGCGCCAGCGCCCGCACCTCTTCGATATGCTCACCCGTCACCCGGAACTGCACCGGGTACCCCACAGGCGGGCCGTTCTCCAGACGCGTGACCCGCGAACGTACCGTCGGGAATTTCTCGTTAAGGGTTTCGATCAACCAGGTGCGCAGGCTTTCCCGATCCTCGATGGTCTTGGCCAGCACCACGAACTGGGCAAAGCTGGCCGCTGGCAACTGCTGATCCAGCGGCAAGTAATAGCGTGGCGAACCGGTGCCTGCGTAAGCCACATAGTTCTCGATGCCGGGGTGATCCTTGAGCAGGGCTTCAAGCTGTTTGACCTGCTCGGTGGTGTTGCTCAACGAAGCGCCTTCGGCCAGCTTCAGATCGACCATCAGCTCCAGTCGGCTCGACGCCGGGAAGAACTGCTGCGGAACAAACTTGAACAAGACCATCGAGCCCAGAAACAACAGCACGGTCAGCGCAATCACGGTTTTGCGGCGCTGCACGCACCACTCCACCAACCGGCGCACCCGCCGGTAAAACGGTGTGGCGTAAGGGTCATGGGCCCCGGCAGCGGTGCCGTGTTTAGCCGCATGAATCTTCGCCAGATCCGGTAACAACAAGGCCCCCAGATACGGTACAAACACCACCGCTGCCACCCACGATGCCAGCAGGGCAATGGTCACCACCTGGAAAATCGAACGGGTGTACTCACCCGTACTCGACTGCGCCATGGCAATCGGCAAAAAGCCCGCGGCGGTAATCAGCGTGCCGGTGAGCATCGGGAACGCGGTGCTGGTCCAGGCAAAGCTCGCCGCCTTGAGCCGGTCGTAACCCTGCTCCATTTTGATCGCCATCATTTCAACGGCGATGATGGCGTCGTCCACCAACAAGCCCAGCGCCAGCACCAGCGCCCCCAGCGAGATCTTGTGCAGACCGATCCCGAAGTAATGCATGGCGGCAAATGTCATCGCCAGCACCAGCGGGATGGTCAGCGCCACCACCATGCCGGTACGCAGCCCCAGCGAGAAAAAGCTCACCAGCAATACAATGACCAGGGCTTCAACCAACACTTTGACGAACTCACCAACGCTGGTTTTCACCGCCGCCGGCTGATCCGACACCTTGCCCAACTGCATCCCGACCGGGAGGTTTCGCTGGATCCGTTCAAACTCGGTATCCAGCGCCTTGCCCAGCACCAGGATGTCGCCGCCGTCCTTCATCGCGACGGCCAGACCGATCGCATCCTGGCCCATAAAGCGCATGCGCGGCGCCGCCGGGTCATTGAAGCCACGACGCACATCGGCCACATCACTGATGCGCAAGGTGCGCTCGCCCACACGAATCGGGAAACGCTCTATCTCTTCGACCGTCTTGAAGTTACCGCTGACGCGCAGTTGCACGCGCTCGGTCGGTGTTTCGAAAAACCCCGCCGTCGACACCGCGTTTTGCTCTTCAAGGCCCTTTTGCACCGCCGCCAGCGGCAAACCCAGGGTCGCGAGTTTGAGGTTGGAAAGTTCGATCCATATTTTTTCGTCCTGCAGCCCCAGCAACTCGACCTTGCCTACATCCTTGACCCGTTGCAGCTGGATCTGGATACGGTCGGCGTAGTCCTTGAGCACCGCGTAGTCGTAACCTTCGCCACTCAGGCTGTAGATATTGCCGAAGGTGGTGCCAAACTCATCGTTGAAAAACGGCCCCTGAACATCCGGCGGCAAGGAGTGGTGGATGTCTCCCAGTTTTTTGCGCACCTGATACCACAGCTGCGGGATCTGGTCCGAATGCATCGAATCACGGGCCATAAAGGTCACTTGCGACTCACCCGGGCGCGAGAACGAGACAATGCGCTCGTACTCGCCGGTCTCCATCAGCTTTTTCTCGATGCGCTCAGTGACCTGGCGCGAGACTTCCTCAGCCGTGGCCCCCGGCCACAAGGTACGAATCACCATGGCCTTGAAAGTAAACGGCGGGTCTTCGCTCTGCCCTAATTTGGTATAGGAAAGCCCGCCGACAATTGCCAGCAACAGCATCAGGAACAGTACGATCTGGCGATTGCGCAGCGCCCAGGCGGAAAGATTGAAACCCATGGGGATTAGTCCTTCGCCGAAATATTGATGGTCCGGTTGGAGCGATCAATCGGCCGCACCTCCTGCCCCGGATGCAACACATGCACCCCGGCTGCAACGATCCAGTCATCGGCGTTGAGGCCTTCAAGTACCGGCACCGTATTCTCCCCAAACGGCCCCACACGTACCGGCACTTGTTCAATTTTGTTGCCCTGACCGACGCGCCACACGTAGGGCGCACCGTTCTCGGCAGTCAAGGCTGACAACGGCACCGACAACTGGCTGTGACCTTCGCTCTGGATAAATACCCGGGCACTTTGGCCCAGCTCGGCAGGCACCTTGCCCGCGGTGAACGCGATGCGGGCTGCGAAGGTGCGAGACTTGGGGTCGGCTGACGGCGACAGTTCGCGGATACGCCCGCTGAAGCGCTGGCCGGGTTGCGACCACAGCTCAACCGACACCGGCAAACCGATCTTGAACCGGCCGAAGTCTTGCTCGGGCAAGCTGATCAGCACTTCACGCTCACCATCGGCCGCCAGGGTGAACACCGTTTGCCCGGCGCTGACCACTTGCCCGACTTCAACCTGACGCTGGGCGATCACGCCATCTTGCGGGGCACGCAACACGGCGTAACTCGCCTGATTGCTGGCCACATCCTGCTCGGCCTTGATCTGCTGGAGCCTGGCTTCGCCCGAACGGTAAAGGTTTTCGGCATTGTCGAACTGCGAACGGCTGACCATCTGGCGATCCAGCAAGGTCTTGTAGCGATCACGCTCGGCACGCACCAGATTCAGATTGGCCTGGGCTGCAGCCACTTGTGCACGGGTGGCGTCCAGTTGCAGGCGCACGTCTTGCGGGTCCAGCTCGGCCAGCGGCTGATTGGCCTTGACCCGCTCCCCCTCGTCCACCAGGCGCTTGCTGACTTTGCCACCGATACGAAACGCCAACTGCGGGTCAAAGCGCGCCCGCACTTCGCCGGGGTAACTCTGGTTCGCGAGCGCCGAGGGCTGTGGCTGCACCACCATCGCCGGGGTGATGCTGATTTTTGCTGGCTCTTGCTGCCCACACGCAGACAATAAAACGACCAGACACAGAGGCACAGCGCGGGGCAAGGCATGGCGCAACATGGTGATGACCTTTCGCTAATGGGGCTTGGAATATTTATACTGGGTGGCATGTTATTAATACTAAACTCACCAGTCCAGTAATAAACGGATATGTCTGACCATCATTTACCCCCCAATGCCCTCGGCCGCCCGAAAGACATGGCAAAACGCCAGTCAATCCTCGACGCCGCCAAAACCCTGTTTTTGACCAAGGGCTATGCCAACACCAGCATGGACGCGGTTGCAGGTTTGGCGGGCGTATCAAAACTGACGGTCTACAGCCACTTCACTGACAAGGAGACCCTGTTTTCCTCAGCGATCATGGCCAAATGCACAGAACAGCTGCCGGTCCTGTTTTTTGAATTGCCCAGCGACGGGCCGATTGAGAAAGTGCTGTTAAAAATTGCCCGCGGGTTTCACGCGCTGATTAACAGCGAAGAGTCGTTGAACCTGCACCGGCTGATGATGACCCTGGGCAGTCAGGACCCGAAGCTGTCGCAGATCTTCTTTGAGGCGGGGCCAGAGCGGCTGGTGCTGGAGATGGAGCAACTGCTGCGCAAAATCCACCTCAGTGGTGCGCTGCAGATTGACCAGCCGCACTACGCGGCGGAGCACTTTTTTTGCATGCTCAAGGGCGCGCCCAACTTTCGCCTGCTGTATGGATGCGGCGAGCCGCTGGACGCAGAAGGCGTCGAAGCTCATGTGCAGGAAGTGGTAGGGGTTTTTATGCGGGCTTATCGACCTTGATACCCTTACCCCAACCCTCCCCCAGAGGGAGAGGGCCAGGGTGAGGGGCTTTCAAGGTTTCAGCGCTTTCTTCGGGTAAATATCGTAACGGCTCGACTTGCCATCCAGCGCATGGCTCGGCTTGGGCCCGGCAATGCACGGCGCCTTGCGCGGGCGCTTGACCACCACGCGGTGACTCGCCAGCGCCAATGCCGCTTCGAGCAAGGCCGGAGCATCATTGTCATCGCCCACCAATGGCCGGAACAGGCGCATTTCTTTCTTCACCAGGGCTGTTTTCTCGCGATGCGGGAACATCGGATCGAGGTAGATCACCTGCGGCGGCTCGCCTTCCCAATGGCGCATCACTTCAATCGAGTTGCCTTTAAGCAGGTGCATGCGCGACACAATCGGCGCCACTTCAAAATCGTCCAGGCCACGGGCCAGACCGTCTTCAAGTAACGCACCGATCAGCGGCTGACGCTCGATCAGGCTCATTTCACAGCCCAGGCTCGCCAGCACGAACGCGTCCTTGCCCAAGCCCGCCGTGGCATCCAGCACCCGCGGGCGTACGCCCTGCTGAATCCCAACCGCCTTGGCAATCATCTGCCCGGTGCCACCGCCGAACAAACGCCGGTGGGCCGCGCCGCCTTCTACAAAGTCGACCCGCACCGGGCCCGGAGCGTCGGGGCCCAACTGTTGCAGCTGCAAACCCTGGGCGCTCAACTGCAAGGCGAACTCGGCGTCCGGTTCGTCCATAGGCAAACCCAGACGCTCAGCCCATTGCTCGGCCAAGGCCTGATAAGCCTCGCCCAACGCCTCGACTTTGATACGACAGCCCGCTGCTTGCTCAATCATCTAAAAACACGCTCAAAAATTTAATGATCGGCAAAGGCTGCCGATAAATGAAATATCCGGCATTTTGCCAGAGCTGGGCGTCGACCGAGAGCTATGTCAGACATTCATTCCCCATCCATCGGCTTTATTGCGCCAATTGGCGACTTTGGCCGGCACAATTCGCAGATCACGGGCAGCGTCAATCACCTGTGGAAGGACTTCTACGCCCAGGCGTTGGCAGAACAGTCCGGTACTGACGAAGTGGCGGCAATTGATGCACCGCCGGTGGCTGAGGATGAAAATACCGAACCCCGTGGCGGCAGCGGCGTGCTGGGCACTATCGTGACCCAGCGCCATTGCGAGGTTCAGGACACTGAACTGCGTCCGCCCCAGGCCCTGTTTTTACCCATAGCCGAGTTCGAACTCGACTTGCTGCCGCCGCCGGCCGTGCCCTACCCCGCGCAAGAATTGATCGCCCAACAGCACCAACAGGATTTCAACGAGACATGGGTACGCCCGATCGTCATGGCTCAGGGGCACCCTCTGCCCGAGCCGGGCCCGGGGCCTGAGCCGCGATCGCTGCATCTGCCCATAGCCGAATTTGAACTGGACCTTCTGCCACCGCCCGCCGAGCCGTTCGACGCGCTGACCCTGATCGAGCAACAACGGGCGATGGACTTCGACCTGGGCTGGGCCCGCCCGCTGGTGGTCAACAACCTGCGCCTGGCGGCTTAAAGCAGCCCCAGCTGTTCGACCGTCGAGGGTTGATGCAACTCGGGCAATGCCGGCAAACCCGGTAACCGTTCGCTCAATTGCTGATGAAAGCGCCGCGCCAGTTCCGGGGCCCGGTGATTGTCCGGCGTGTGCAGAAATACATAAGGCGTGCGCCCCTCCTCGATCCAGCCCGCCACTTTTTCAACCCAGGGTCGCAAATAGGGATCGTTGGCTTCCAGTTCCGGGCGACCGATAAAGCGCACCTGCGGGAATTGGGTAAAGGCGGCCGGGCGCGGCGGCACTTTGGGCTTTTTCGATTGCGCGTGCAGCACCGCAGGATCCGTCGAGGTGCAGCTGAACAAGGCGCGCGGATCAAGACAAATGCGCTCAACTGCACGATCCATCAGCAATCGGTTGAGCAACCGCTCGGCATCGCCCTTGGCAAAGAACTCCGGATGACGCACTTCAACCGCCAACGGGCGCTCCAGAGCGTCCACAAAGCTCATCAGCTCCGCCAGACGCTGTGGGCCGAAGCTTGCCGGCAGTTGCAGCCAAAGGGGCGCTACGCGCGCTCCCAAGGGCCGCAACAGTTGCAAGAAGTCTTCTGCGGCGTGCCCCTGCTCACGCAAGTCACCGCCGTGGCTGATATCCCGCGGGAACTTGGCGGTAAACCTGAAGTGCCCGGGCATGCTTTGCGCCCAGCGTTCAACTGTGGCCGGTGCCGGGCGGGCGTAGAAAGTGGTGTTGCCTTCGACGGCATTGAACACTTGCGCGTACAGGCTCAGAAAGTCAGCCGGGCGAGCGTTTTGCGGGTACAGGCCTTCGCGCCAGGCGTTTTCACTCCAGGACGGGCAACCGAGGTAATACGGGAGGTCAGTCATGAACTCAAATGTACAGGTCCAGGGTCTGTACTTCTATTTCCCAATCGATAAAGCCTGCAGTGCTCAGGTAACTGGCAAGGGCCCTGGCCGTACTTTTGTTTATGGCGCGCTGGAAGATCATGTCTTGCTGACGGGACGGCAACTGGCTGATGCGTTCGCCGGAGGGTGGCGTACGGGCTGCCTGGGGGGTGTCTTGCTGTACGACTTCGCCATCATCGACCGACTCATCAACCAGCGGCTGGCCTTTTCGCGGCTTGCGCTTGATCGGGTAGGACTGGGAAGAAAAGCCGTCAATGCGCATGGCTGCAAGCTCGGTAGCAATAGTTACAATTTAGCGGCGCGGGCCAGACTAAGCAAATGGGCCGGCTATTTTGTAGATACTCTGTTGGCGGTCAACCCTGCCTGTGGGAGCGAGCCTGCTCGCGAACGACCTTCGCGAGCAAGCTCGCTCCCACAGTTGACGTTTCCTTTAGACCTTGTAGCCGCCGCCGAACGCAGCCTCGCTCCGCTCGTCAGCGGCTACAAAAGCGGATCAAGCGTTACGTTCAGCTTTTGTAGCCGCAACCTTGTCGCGCAGGTACACCGGCTGTGCGTCATCGGCCCTGATGGCCTCACCGCGCGCCCAGGCAAACCGGGCCAGGGTCAGCAGGTCTTCGGCGTGAGGCAACATGCCCGCGTCCATCGCGTATGGCTTGACGTTCAACCGCTCGGCGTAACCCCAACCGGTGCCTGCACCAAACCAGTCACCGACGGCGCCATCCGGCAAACCGGCAACTTCCGGTGCCAGTACGGCTTCAACGCCGTCCAGACGCATTTCGCCTGCCTGCTCGCGGTAGCAGCCCCAATACACTTCGTCCATGCGCGCATCAATGGCGGACACCACCTGGGTGGCGCCGTGCTCGCGATAGGCGCGCTGGGCCAGGACCGCCAGGTTGGAGATCGGCAACACCGGGCGCTCCAGGGCGAAGGCCAGGCCCTGCACCACACCAATGGCGATACGCACACCGGTAAAGGCGCCCGGCCCACGACCGAAGGCAATGGCCTCCACCGCCGACAGCTCGACGCCCGCCTGAGCCAACAGTTCTTTAATCATCGGCAACAGCTTTTGCGCATGCAGGCGCGGGATCACCTCGTAGTGGCTCGTAACCTTGCCATCGTGCAGCAAGGCAACAGAGCAAGCTTCAGTCGCGGTATCCAGGGCCAGCAAGGTGCTCATCGGTGTTCCCGTCAGAATCAGATTGAAAAAAGTTCAGCAGTATAAACAACAACAGCCCGCAAGCGGGCTGTTGTTACGGCGCAAAATCGACTTATCAGCTCAGGGCTTCAAGCACCTTGGCAGTGATCGATTCTACTGAGCCAACGCCTTCAACGTGGCTGTACTTCGGCTTGCCCTGGGCAGCGGCCAGCTTTTGGTAGAAGTCCACCAACGGCTTGGTCTGCGAATGGTAAACCGAAAGACGGTGACGAACGGTTTCTTCGGTGTCGTCTTTACGCTGAACCAGCTCATCGCCGGTCACATCGTCCTTGCCTTCAACTTTAGGCGGGTTGTAGACGGTGTGGTAAACGCGGCCCGAGGCTTCGTGTACACGACGGCCAGCAATGCGCTGAACGATCTCTTCGTCTTCAACGGCGATTTCCAGCACGTGGTCCAGCTCGACACCGGCTTTGACCAGTGCTTCAGCTTGCGGAATGGTGCGCGGGAAACCGTCGAACAGGAAACCGTTTACGCAATCCGGCTGAGCAATACGCTCTTTCACCAGGTTGATGATCAGATCGTCAGATACCAGACCACCGCTGTCCATTACGCCTTTGGCGATCAGGCCCAGCTCGGTCCCGGCTTTAACGGCTGCACGCAACATGTCGCCGGTGGAGATTTGCGGGATGCCAAATTTTTCAGTGATGAACTTTGCCTGAGTACCTTTACCGGCCCCGGGAGCTCCCAGCAGAATTACGCGCATCGATGTGCTCCTCAAATTTTTTATTTAAATGACAACAGACTCGCCTCTTTGGGCCAATCTCAAAATCGGGTTATGGCCATCAAAACGGCCAAGGGCTGATCAAGATACACAGCAGGCCCGGCCCACACAAGCCGCCCAAAGTAGGAAAAATCACAGGCAAACCGGCCCGTGCGGCCGGGTGTCACAGGTCGCAACCCCACATTAAAGTGTCGCGCCCGCGCAGGGATCGGCATCCGGTCTGCCGTGTCCCCGCCCGCTCTGGCGCGACATTTGCCTCTCTTTTGCTTTAACCGGTGTTGCGCAATCCCGCCGCGATCCCGGCCACAGTTACCAGCAACGCTTGTTCCAGAGGGCTGTCCTGGGCCGCTTGCTGGCGCCGCGAGCGCGCCAGCAGCTCGGCCTGCAATAAATGAAGAGGGTCAAGGTAGGTGTTGCGCAAACGGATGAACTCAAGCGTCTCCGGGCTATGAGCCATCAACTGTGCCTGCCCGGTCAGCCCCAACACCACGGTGCACGCCTGCGACAATAAGTCGCGTAAATGCACACCCAATGGCAGCAGTTCCGGGGCCACCAGACGTTCGTCGTAGAGCCGGGCGATATCGGCATCGGCCTTGGCCAGAACCATTTCCAGCATGTCGATGCGGGTGCGGAAGAACGGCCACTGCTCGCGCATTTGCGCCAACTGCTCGCCTTCACCACGGGCCAGCGCCTGGCTCAAAGCGGTTTCCCAGCCCAGCCAGGCGGGTAGCATCAAGCGGGTCTGGGTCCAACCAAAAATCCACGGGATGGCCCGCAGGCTTTCAATCCCCCCTGCCCGGCGCTTGGCCGGACGACTGCCCAATGGCAAGCGGCCCAGTTCCTGCTCCGGCGTCGACTGACGGAAGTACTCGACGAACTGAGGATTATCACGAACCACTCCGCGATAGGCCTTGACCCCGTCCGCCGCCAGCTCGTCCATCAACACCCGCCAGCCTGGTTCCGGCAGGGGTGGCGGGAGCAAGGTGGCTTCCAGCACAGCCGCCAGATACAGGTTGAGATTCTGCTCGGCGATGTCCGGCAGGCCGAACTTGAAGCGGATCATTTCACCCTGCTCCGTGGTGCGGAAACGCCCCGCCACCGAGCCCGGCGGCTGCGACAGAATCGCCGCGTGGGCCGGGCCTCCGCCACGACCTACAGTGCCACCGCGACCATGGAACAACAGCAGCTCAACGCCTTGTTCCCGACAGATATTGACCAGTGATTCCTGCGCCCGGTACTGCGCCCAGGCCGCCGCCGTGGTACCGGCATCCTTGGCCGAGTCGGAATACCCGATCATCACTTCCTGCGGCCCTTGCAGACGGGTGCGATAGCCCGGCAACAGCAGGAGTCGCTCGATCACCGGCCCCGCATTGTCCAGGTCGGCCAGGGTTTCAAACAGCGGAACCACACGCATCGGGCGCTCAAGCCCCGACTCTTTGAGCAACAGTTGCACCGCCAGAACATCAGAGGCAGCGCCGGCCATCGAAATCACATATGAACCCAGTGACGCCCCCGGTGCAGCAGCCACTTCACGGCAGGTTGCCAGCACTTCGGCGGTGTCGGCACCGGGTTTGAAGTAACTGGGCAACAACGGGCGACGGTTGTTCAGCTCGCGCATCAGGAAGATCAGACGGGCATCTTCGTCCCAGTCTTCATAGCGACCCAGGCCCAGATAATCGGTGATTTCGGTCATGGCCGAGGCGTGTCGGGCCGCGTCCTGACGCACATCGAGGCGCACCAGAAACAGGCCGAACGTCACGGCCCGGCGCAAGAAATCGAGCAACGGCCCGTCCGCGATCACGCCCATGCCACAGGCATGCAGCGATTGATAGCAAAGCTGCAACGGCGCCAGCAGCTCGCGATTGTCCTGCAACACCTCGGCCGGGGCGGCCTGCGCGCTGCTCAAGGCGCTATGGGCCCAGTTGCGGGTGGCCCGCAGGCGCTCACGCAATTGTTTGAGCACGGCACGATACGGTTCGGCACTCTCGCCGGCGGCCGCCAGCAATTGCGGGGTGGCCTGCTGCATCGACAGGTCAGCCGCCAGTTTGTCGATATCGCGCAGGTACAAATCTGCCGCCATCCAGCGCGCCAGTAGCAGCACCTCACGGGTCACGCTGGCGGTGACATTGGGGTTGCCGTCACGGTCGCCGCCCATCCAGGAAGCAAAGCGGATCGGGGCTGCCTCCAGGGGCAAATGCAGCCCGGTGGCCGCATGCAGAGCCTTGTCAGCCTTGCGCAGCATATGCGGCACGGCGTGCCACAACGAATGTTCGATGACCGCAAACCCCCACTTGGCCTCATCGACAGGAGTGGGACGGGTGCGACGGATTTCTTCGGTGTGCCAGGCTTCGGCGATCAGCCGCTGCAAGCGCTGTTCGATCTCGGATTTTTCCGCAAGGGTCAGGTCACGGTGGTCCTGGGCAGCCAGTTGCTCAGCGATGGCATCGTACTTTTGAATCAGGGTACGGCGGGTCACTTCGGTAGGGTGCGCGGTGAGCACCAGCTCGATATCCAGACGGCTGACCTGGCGTGCCAGCGACTCGGGCTTATGCCCTTCTGCCAGCAGCCGTTCGAGCAACTGCGGCAAGACCAGCGCCTCAAATGGCTCGGCCTGCCCCTCTTCACGCCGGTGGATCAACTGGTACTGCTCGGCAATGTTCGCAAGGTTCAAAAACTGGTTGAACGCCCGCGCCACCGGCAGCACTTCATCGTCGCTCAGGGCATCCAGAATCGCGCTCAACTCCTCGCCCGTGGTGCCGCGCCGGTCGGCCTTGGCCCCCTGGCGGATGCGCTCGATCTTGGCGAGAAAAGCGTCGCCGTATTGGTCACGAATCGTATTACCCAACAGCTCACCCAGCAGGTGAACATCATCGCGCAAGCGTGCATCAATATCGGTCATCAGCAGTTTCTCCAGCAGTATCCGGGGGACAGCTCGTTCCCCAAGAGTGCGTTGCAACCGCTGGTTTTGACAAGCCGTGCGCACGGTAAAACTCAAAACCGGGCCCGATCAATCGGTCAAAATTCTTTTAGGCCATCTGCCATCTTTTTTGAACTATTCAAAAAACGCTCCGGTCACACCCATTAACCATCACCGCTGGAACCTGTGTTCCAACACTCCGGGTGAAGCCACAGTCGTGATGGAGTTTGTTGTTACCAAGGAGTTTCCTAATGGAGTTGAAGACCATGATGACCCGCACTGACAAAACCACCTCACCGCGCCTTCGCGGGCTAAAACTGGCTGCGCTGGCGCTGGGCACGAGTTTCGTTTTGGCCGGCTGTGCCGGCAACCCTCCGTCGGAGCAGTACGCCGTGACTCAATCGGCCGTGAACAACGCCGTGAGCGCAGGCGGTACTGAATATGCGCCGGTGGAAATGAAGTCCGCTCAAGACAAGCTCAAGCAAGCCGAGATGGCCATGCATGACAAAAAATACGACGAAGCCCGTCGCCTGTCCGAACAGGCTGAGTGGGACGCTCGCGTAGCAGAACGCAAAGCCCAGGCCGCGAAAGCCGAGAGGAGCGTTCAGGATGCTCAAAAAGCCGTGCAGGAATTGCGTCAGGAAGGCATGCGCAGCACTCAGTAAACGCTGCCCCTTGTTGATGACACCGCATTGCCATTTGATAAAAAGGATTAACCATCATGCGTAATACAGTACTGATCCCTGCCCTGCTGGCCTTGAGCGTTGGTCTGGCGGCGTGCTCGTCCCAGCCAAACGTCAACCTGGAAAACGCCAAGACCAATTTCTCGGCCCTGCAGACCAACCCTGACGCCACCAAGGTGGCGGCCCTGGAAACCAAGGACGCCAGCGAATGGCTGGACAAGGCTGAGAAGGCTTACTTGAACAAGGAAGACGAGTCCAAGGTTGACCAGTTGGCCTACCTGACCAACCAGCGTGTTGAAGTGGCCAAGCAAACCATTGCGTTGCGCACGGCTGAAAACAATCTGAAAAACTCGGCATCGGCCCGCTCCCAGGCACTGCTTGAGGCGCGCGATGCGCAGATCAAGCAACTCAAGGGCATGAACGCCAAGCAGACTGAGCGCGGCACGCTGGTGACCTTCGGTGACGTGCTGTTCCAGTTCGGCAAGTCCGACCTGCAGCCAAACGGTATGCGCAACATCAACACCCTGGCTGAGTACCTGATGCAGAACCCGGACCGCAAGGTGATTGTCGAGGGTTACACCGACAGCGTCGGTTCAGCGGCTTTCAACCAGACCCTGTCTGAGCGTCGTGCCGAGTCGGTGCGCAACGCACTGGTGCGCAAAGGTGTAGACCCGACCCGCATCGTGGCTCAGGGCTATGGCAAGGAGTACCCGGTAGCGAGCAACGCGACCGATTCGGGCCGCGCCTCGAACCGTCGTGTTGAGGTGACTATCTCCAACGACAACCAGCCGGTCGCACCGCGTTCGTCGATGCAGTAACCGATTGAAAAAAGCCTCGCCTGAGTGATCAGGCGAGGCTTTTTTGCGCTTGCCCTCACCCTTTGGGCGAGGGTGAAGGTTGTTTTACTGCTCCAGCTTCGGTGTTTCCTGGCCCAGGCAACGCACGGCCTGTTTCTTGTTATTGACCAGTACCCCGGTCAGGCCTTTTTGCTCGGTGTCGAACAATACGATGATGCCGTCAATGCACTGCGCCACTTGGCTGGCTGGCGTGAGCGAGACTTTGTAGTCTTCGCCAGGAATGGTCTTGAGCATGGTGAAGTCGCTGAGCAGCAGCGCATCTTCAGGCTTGGCGAAGTGCAGGTAACCGTAGTACCACAGGGCGCCCACGGTGCCGAGGATGGTGCATATACCGGTAATGATCAGGGGGATGGCGTTACGTTCTTCACTCATTGTTGGCTCTCTGGTTCAGCATCTGTAGTCAAATCCGGTGAGGCGGGGTAATTGGGAATTTCGCCCAAGCGCCGCACGCCATTAAAGTGTTGCGGGTCATCCAGGTAGCGCAGCATGACCTGGCGCCAGGTCGGGTCGGCAAACGTCTGCACGTGGCCGCCACGTGTCAGTTGCAGCACCTTGGGCTGGGGCGCAGCTTGATACAGTCGCAGGCCATTGGAAAGCGGCACGACCGGGTCATCCAGGCTGTGGAAGATCAGCATCGGCACACCTCCCATTCCAGGCATCGCATACACGGCACTGTCGGCGTCGGGCACCAGCCACGACAACGGCACTTGCAACGGCCAGGTCAGCCAGGACGTGCTCAAGGCAAACTGCCCCACTTCTCGGTAACTGGCTGGCACGCCATCAAGCACCATGGCCTTAACCCGTGCCCGTTGCGCCGGATGCCCGCTCAGGTAATGAAGGCCCATCGCCCCGCCAAGGCTTTGCCCCAGCACAATCAGCGGCAGCCCCTTGGTTTGCGGCTCGTGCTGCAACCAGTCGAAAGCCGCGTCGATGTCCTGATACACCGCCGGCAAACCCGGCGAGCCTTGGGACAGGCCATAACCGCGATAGTCGAGCATCAGCACCTGATAGCCCTGCGCCGGCAGCCAGGCGGTTGCGCCCAGGTGATAGGCCAGGTTGCCGCCATTGCCGTGCAGGTGCAGCACCGTGCCCTTGAGCGGCACGCCTTTTTTGGCCGGTAGCCACCAACCACTCAGGCGCGTGCCGTCCGCGGCAGTCAACGTCACGTCGCGATACTCCAGGCCTGCTGCCGCCGGGGTGATCGGCAAGCCGGGCTCGGGATAGAACAGCAATGAACTGCATCCGCTGAGGGTCAACAGCAGGCAGAGTGCAGCCAGGGTTTTCATGGAATGAGTTACCTGATATCAGTTTTGTAGCCGCTGCCGCAGGCTGCGACAGGGCGCGCAGCGGCCTCGCTTTGAAGGTCCTGCTGACCTTATCGCAGCCTTCGGCAGCGGCTACAGGTTTTGTGTGGCTTACAAAATGTTGGAGTAATCCGCTTCGATACGATCAAGGCTCAAATGGTTGAGGAAGTTGGAGAAGCACATCCAGGCCGACAGCGCGTTCATGTCACGAAACTGGTCCGGCAGGTATTTGGGGGCAACCACCAATCCTTCATCCACCAACTGACGCAAGGTGCGCATGTCCTCCAGCGTGGTTTTGCCACAGAACAGCAGCGGCACTTGCTCCAGCTTGCCTTTGCGCACGGCCAGCTGAATGTAGTTGTAAACCATGATGAAGCCCTTGAGGTAGGACAAGTCTTTGGTGAATGGCAGGCCATTAGGCACAGATCCACGGAAAACCCGGCTCGCGTTGCCATAACTTTCTGGCATCTCGAACCCTTGCTCACGGAAGAACTGATACACCTGCATGAAGTCCGCGCCCTCCTCCACCATATGGATGGCGCGGGTACGGTTGGTCAGCTTGCGCAGGCGACTCGGGTAGGAGGCAAAGGTGATGATCTCCATCAAAATCGCCAGGCCTTCCTGAGTCACGGTGGACGAAGGCGGCCCCTTGGACAGAAAGGTACAGATCGGCTGGTTGAGACCATTAAGCGTGGTCCCTACGTGCACCAGCCCCTCGTGAACTTCCAGTGCCCGCACGTCACGTTCGTTGAACATCGCGTCGGTGCGGATCTTGATGTAGTCGGCGCCCGCGGCCGCGTCCGCGACGATGCCATCGGACTCAAATACCCGAATGGTTTCTTCGGCCTCGCCAAACACCTTGTTCAGGCGGGTTTGCAGCATGTGCACCGCGTCTTTGGCGGTCAGGGTCTTGGCTTCGTCCTTGAGCGCGCCGCGCCCGTCAATGTTGTCCAGGTAGTCGGACATCATCAGGCCCAGATCGGCCAGGGTCGGGTCACCGGCATGGAACGCGTCCGAGGCAGCGCCATAGAGTTCCTGGGAAATCAGTCCGAAGTCTTCAGTGCCGCGCGCTTCGAGCATGCGCACCACCATGCGGTACTCCTTGCACATGCGGCGCATGATCTGCCCCACCGGGTTGAACTGCCCCAGTTGGCGGGTGATATCGCGCTCGATGTTCTGGAACTCGGACTTCACCGCGCCCGAGTCAAAAGACAGCGGCCGCCCCAAGTAATAGTCGCGGTTGACCGCCGGCATTTCCTTGCCTTTGGCCTTTAAAAAGCCCTGTCGGATGCTGTCGTCCCACTTCACCGCATCCAGTACGCGGATCGGGGTTTGCGCCAGTACGATACGGTCTGACAACGTGCGAATCGTGCGCTGGTAATCGTCCACCCGGTGCTCCTTGGTTGGGCTTGAATGGGGGTGTTACTTGGCCACGCGCTGATAGCGGGCAGCTTCGACAAACACGTCAGAGTTGGCCGGATCGTCCAGGTAAGCAAAGACCTTGGCCGATGGGCTGTTGATCAGTGTTCCCGTGCCTTCGGCGGTGTCGACCGGCTCACCGCTCAATGCCGACTGACTGATCGCTTGCTGGATCTGCTCCAGATCAAGATCGTAGATCACCAGCTCCCCGCTGTCGGTCAATTCAAAACCGTTAAGCGTGTAGTTGCTGCCCGACCGGCCAGGCACTGCGGCCGAGGCGTACCAGCGGCTGCCATGGCGGGCCACGATGAACCGATAGCGTTCCCGGGCCTTGGGCTGCCCCTTGGGGAAAACCACTGCCTGATAGTGGGTTTTATCGATGGCGCTGATGTTCAGGTTGCGCGCCTGACCCCAGGCATCCTTGCTGGTCCACTGACCCAGCAATTGTGTCGGCGCCGCTTCAGGCACCAGCGGTGCCTGAGTAAAGGTCACGAGACAGCCATTCAACATTAAAAACGACACTGCCATAAGCATTACACGCCAAGCCTTCATGCCTGCATCCTTCTATAGAGCGACCAACACCAAGTGCATGTAGCGCGTGAGAATAACGAGCCTGTCATCGTCAGCCACTGGCTGCGTGCCATTGAGCAGGGCCTGATATTCCATCCGACCGATAATCGCCGTCAAGACTTTGGCATCCTGCTCCGGTTGTCTGGAGCCTAGCACTTCGAAGATATGACCGGCGCCCTGCAGGAAAATCTGCTGATGGGAACGCACCAGCAGCGCCAGCCTGGGGTTGATCAGTGCTGCCTGGTGAAAAGCCTGCTCGGCCATCAAGTGCTCGCGTCGGGTTTGTAGCTGGTGTTGCAGATAGTTGGCCGCCATCAGCGCGATTTCATCAGCCAGCACGGCACGCGCCTGCGGGCTGCCATCGCCTTTGGCCATCAACCCGCGCAGCGTGTCTTCGGTACCTTGCCAGAGCCTGGCCATATAGGCTGCACTGCGCTCAACGTACTGGGCGAAGGTATCGTTGATCAGGTCATCGATATCTTTGAAGTAGTAAGTCGTCGCAGAAAGTGGCACCCCCGCCTCGGCGGCCACTGCCCGATGACGAACACCGCGCACACCGTCGCGCACGACAATGCGCATGGCCGCATCGAGGATCAGCTGGCGACGCTGTTCGCTACCGTGACGGCTGACCTTGCGGCCCTGATACTCAACATTTTGCGCGAGCGCGACCGCGATATTTGCTGCGCCTTGAGGGGTCATGACAGATTCCTTCTGAATTGAGCGGCGTGACCGAAACTGCAGGAGCGAGCCTGCTCGCGAAGGTGGCTGACGATAGCGCGTGTTTACCGGTGATCGCGCAGCGCCTTAGTCTTTCGCGAGCAGGCTCGCGCCCACAAACTCTCCTGAATGTTCAACTGGCTGCGCGCCAGACAATAAAAAGCCGCCTTAACGGCGGCTTTTTATTCTGCATCGTTACGCTTGTGGGCGCATGTGCGGGAACAGGATCACGTCGCGAATCGACGGTGAGTTGGTCAACAACATCACCAGACGGTCGATACCGATACCTTCACCGGCAGTCGGCGGCATGCCGTATTCCAGAGCACGTACGAAGTCAGCGTCGTAATGCATGGCTTCGTCGTCGCCCGCGTCCTTGTCGGCCACTTGTGCCATGAAGCGCTCAGCCTGGTCTTCCGCGTCGTTCAACTCGGAATAGGCGTTGGCGATTTCACGGCCACCGATGAACAGCTCAAAACGGTCAGTGACGTTAGGGTTGTCGTCGTTACGACGGGCCAGCGGCGACACTTCAAACGGGTACTGAGTGATGAAGTGCGGCTGCTCCAGCTTGTGCTCGACCAGCTCTTCGAAAATCATCACTTGCAGCTTGCCCAGACCTTCGAAGCCCAGCACCTTGGCGCCGGCTTTCTTGGCGATGGCGCGAGCCTTGTCGATGTCGTTCAGGTCGTCAGCGGTCAGCTCAGGGTTGTACTTGAGGATCGAGTCGAACACCGACAGACGCACGAACGGTTCGCCGAAATGGAACACCTTGTCGCCGTAAGGCACGTCGGTGCTGCCCAGAACCAGCTGAGCCAGTTCACGGAACAGCTCTTCGGTCAGGTCCATGTTGTCTTCGTAGTCGGCGTAAGCCTGATAGAACTCCAACATGGTGAATTCAGGGTTGTGACGAGTCGAAACGCCTTCGTTACGGAAGTTGCGGTTGATCTCGAATACTTTTTCAAAGCCGCCCACTACCAGACGCTTCAGGAACAGCTCAGGCGCGATGCGCAGGAACATGTCCATGTCGAGGGCATTGTGATGCGTTTCAAACGGCTTGGCTGCCGCGCCGCCCGGGATGGTTTGCAGCATCGGCGTTTCGACTTCAAGGAAGTCGCGTGCCATCAGGAAGCTGCGGATGTGGGCGATCACTTGCGAACGCACACGGAACGTGTGACGCACGTCTTCGTTGACGATCAGGTCAACGTAACGCTGGCGATAACGCTGCTCGGTGTCGGTCAGACCGTGGTGCTTGTCCGGCAGCGGGCGCAGGGATTTGGTCAGCAGGCGCACGCTGGTCATTTCAACGTACAGGTCGCCTTTGCCGGAGCGGGCCAGGGTGCCTTCGGCGGCGATGATGTCGCCCAGGTCCCAGGTTTTAACGGCGGCCAGGGTTTCTTCCGGCAGGGTCTTGCGGTTGACGTAGACCTGGATGCGACCGGTCATGTCCTGGATCACCATGAACGAGCCACGGTTGAGCATGATGCGACCAGCAACCTTGACCGGGATGGCGGCTTCAGCCAGCTCTTCCTTGGTCGCTTGCGCGTACTGCTTCTGCAAGTCGGCGCAGTAGCTGTCACGACGGAAGTCATTCGGGAAGGCATTGCCCTTGGCGCGCTCGGCTGCAAGTTTTTCCTTGCGCAGGGCGATCAGGGCATTTTCTTCCTGTTGCAGGTCTTGCGGGTCGAGTTGTTGGTCGCTCATGTCTTTAAAAATTCCATCACAGGTTCGTTGCCCCCGCCTTGCGGCAGGGGGAAGCGGGCTTCAGCGCGCCTTTTGGGCATCGCACTGGCTTCGCACTTTACGGTTTGTTGCGCGACTTACAGCCCTTGTTTCAGGCTGGCTATCAGGTATTCGTCGATATCGCCGTCGAGTACCTTGTCGCAATCGCTGCGCTCGATATTGGTACGCAAATCCTTGATACGAGAAGCATCCAGAACGTACGAACGGATCTGATGACCCCAGCCGATGTCCGACTTGGTGTCTTCCAGTGCCTGGGAAGCGGCGTTGCGCTTCTGGACTTCCTGCTCGTAAAGACGCGCACGCAACATTTTCATCGCGGTGTCTTTGTTCGCATGCTGCGAACGTTCGTTCTGGCAGCTCACCACGGTGTTGCTCGGTACGTGAGTAATACGTACGGCAGAGTCGGTGGTGTTTACGTGTTGACCACCCGCACCGGAGGAACGATAGGTGTCGATCCGCAGGTCAGAGGGGTTGATGTCGATTTCGATGTTGTCGTCGATTTCCGGCGAAACGAATACGGCCGAGAACGAGGTATGACGACGGTTGCCCGAGTCGTACGGGCTTTTGCGAACCAGACGATGGACGCCAATCTCGGTACGCAACCAACCAAACGCGTATTCGCCCTTGATGTGTACGGTTGCGCCTTTGATCCCGGCAACTTCACCGGCAGACAGTTCCATGATGGTGGCATCGAAGCCGCGCTTGTCGGCCCAACGCAAATACATCCGCAACAGGATATTGGCCCAGTCCTGCGCTTCGGTGCCACCGGAGCCTGCCTGAATGTCCAGGTAAGCGTTGTTGGCGTCCATTTCACCGCTGAACATGCGGCGGAATTCGAGTTTTTCAAGGGCTTCGCGCAGACGTTCCACTTCAGCGGCAACGTCATCTACAGCGGCCTGATCTTCTTCCTCGGCAGACATCAGCAACAGGTCTTTGGCATCTGCCAGACCGGTGTGCATCTCATCGAGGGTTTCAACGATCTGCGCCAGCAGGGAGCGCTCGCGCCCCAGCTCCTGGGCGTACGAAGGGTTGTTCCAGACACTCGGATCTTCAAGCTCGCGATTGACTTCAGTCAGACGCTCATGCTTTTGATCGTAGTCAAAGATACCCCCGAATGGTTTCGGAGCGCTCTGACAGGTCCTTGATGCTGTTAAGGATCGGGTTGATTTCCATGGCTGGCGGCACTCGTAGGCGATTTTTACAAAGCCGGGGAGTATACCGTAAACAGCACTGATCAGCAGCCCGCCCGGCGGGGTTGTGGGCGGGAATTTCCACGTTTCTTCCAAATTGCCGGGAAGCCCGCCGCCGCCCAAAACTGTAGCCGCTGCTCGTCAGCGGCTACAAGGGCCGTTCATTTGCCCCCTACTCAATCCCGACCTGATTGCGTCCGTTCTTTTTGGCCAGATAAAGCCCCTTGTCCGCCGCTGAAATCAACTCACGGCAATTGCTGGCCGGTTGCGGGGTCATGGTGGCCAGACCAATGCTGATGGTCAGGCAGCGGCCAGGAGCAGGCGAAATATGCGGGATGTTCATGGCTTCGACTGCCATGCGCAGCTTTTCCGCCACCAGACGAGCACCGCCCAGGGAGGTATTGGGCAGTACGATGGCAAATTCCTCGCCGCCATAACGGGCCGGCAAGTCAGACGGCCGGCTGCTGGCATCACGAATGGCCGAAGCCACTTTGCGCAACGCTTCGTCGCCATCCAGATGACCGAAGGTGTCATTGAAGGACTTGAAGTAATCGACATCGATCATCAACAGCGACAACTGGGTCTGCTCACGCAAGGCGCGGCGCCATTCAAGCTCCAGGTACTCATCGAAGTGCCGGCGATTGGACAGCCCGGTCAGGCCGTCCGAATTCATCAGCCGTTGCAGTACCAGATTGGTGTCCAGCAACTGCTGCTGACTGACACGCAACGCACGGTACGCCGCATCACGCTGCAACAGCGTCATGTAGGAGCGCGAGTGATAGCGGATCCGCGCCACCAACTCGATGTTGTCGGGCAGTTTCACCAGATAATCATTGGCCCCGGCCGAAAAAGCCGCGCTTTTGATCAGCGGGTCCTCCTTGGTGGAAAGCACGATGATCGGGATATTCTGGGTGGCCGGGTGGTTGCGGTATTCGCGCACCAGGGTCAACCCGTCGAGACCCGGCATGACCAGATCCTGCAGGATCACCGTCGGCTTGATGCGGATAGCCTGGGCAATGGCCTGATGCGGGTCCGCACAAAAGTGAAAATCGATGTTCTGTTCAAGGGCCAACCCACGGCGCACGGCTTCGCCGATCATTGCCTGATCGTCTACCAGCAATACCATGGCCGAGTTTTCGTCAGATTTGACGTCGTCCAACTGCAAGTCATTCATGCGCGTTCACCTGAATTTCTACCTTCAAGCCAGTCCTGCCGGTTTTTACCAGTCATTTGGCAAATATCTCCAGCAAGCGTGGCGCAATCTTGTCCAAGGGGCTGATTTCAACCGCTGCATCGATGGCCGCAGCCGCTTTGGGCATGCCGTACACCGAGCTGCTGTTCTGATCCTGGGCGATGGTGAGAAAGCCTTGCTGGCGCATGAGTTTCAGGCCTTGAGCCCCGTCACGCCCCATGCCGGTCAACAGCACACCCACCGCATCGCCATTCCAGTACCGGGCAACACTTTCAAAAAACACATCTATCGAGGGTCGATAAATTTCGTTAACCGGCTCGGCGGTGTAGGCCAGCGTGCCGTTCTTCAATAATCGGATGTGGTGGTTGGTGCCCGCCAGCAGCACAGTCCCCACTTGAGGCGCTTCACCGTCCCGGGCCAGGCGAACATCCAGCCCGCATGAGCTGCTCAGCCACTCAGCCATGCCGGCCGCAAAGACCTGATCCACATGCTGAACCAGCACGATGGCCGCATCAAAGTCCCTCGGCAGCCCTTTGAGCAAGGTTTCGAGCGCAGCCGGGCCACCGGCCGACGAACCGATCGCCACCAGCCCGCCGCGTACACCCGCGACCCGGGGCTGGCCAGAAACAGGGACGACCCGTTTTTCACTTTGGCCCATCAACCAGCCCACGTTGAGGATCTTGCGCAACAAGGGCGCCGCGGCTTCCTTGGGGTTGCTGCCTCCCAGCACCGGGGTGTCCACCACATCCAGCGCACCGAAGCCCATGGCTTCAAATACCCGATGGACATTTTGTTCACGGTCGACGGTGACAATCACAATGGCACACGGGCTTTCAGACATGATCCGGCGGGTGGCTTCTACGCCATCCATGACCGGCATGATCAGGTCCATCAAAATCAGGTCCGGGGTGTTCTCGGCACACAGGCTCACCGCTTGCTTGCCATCCGCGGCCACCCATATCACTTCATGGGCCGGCTCGTATGCCAGCGCCCGGCGCAAGGCTTCAACCGCCAAGGGCATATCGTTGACGATGGCAATTCTCATGTCTGGGCTGCTCCTATAAGCTCGACCACTGCATCAAGCAGAGCATCGTCGTGGAAACTGGCTTTAGCCAGATAATAGTCGGCTCCTGCATCCAGACCGCGTCGACGGTCTTCCTCACGATCTTTATAAGACACCACCATCACCGGCATCGATTGCAAACGACTGTCACGGCGCAACAGCGTGACCAGCTCGATGCCATCCATGCGCGGCATATCGATGTCCGTGATCAACAGGTCAAAGTGCTCGGCGCGCAAGGCATTCCAGCCGTCCATGCCGTCAACTGCCACGGCCACTTCGTAGCCACGATTGAGCAGCAGCTTGCGTTGCAGCTCGCGCACGGTCAGCGAGTCGTCTACCACCAGAATACGTTTGCGGGTCAGTTCGGCGGTGTGTCGGTTACGCCGGTCGATACGCTCCAGGCGCCCGGTGTTGAGCAGTTTATCGACAGATCGCAGCATGTCTTCGACATCCACGATCAGCACCGGCGAGCCATCGTCAAGCAAGGCCCCGGCCGAAATATCCTGCACCTTGCCCAGGCGTGGATCGAGCGGCAATACCACCAGGGTGCGTTCGCCGATAAAGCGTTCGACGGCCACGCCATACACCGCGTCGCGCTCGCGAATCACCACCACCTTGAGCGTTTCGTCATCGCTCTGGCTGGGGGGTCGCTGCAGCAATTGGCTGGCAGCAACCAGCCCCACATGCCGGCCTTCGTGCCAGAAGTGCTGCCGGCCTTCGAGCTGCACGATTTCATCCGGCAGCAGGTCGCGCATGCGTTCGATATGCGCCAGCGGGAAGGCATAGGCCTCGTCTGCGACTTCAACCACCAGGCTGCGCACCACGGACAGGGTCAACGGCACTTCCAGATGGAAGCGGCTGCCGCGCTGCACGGTGTGTTCCAGCACAATGGCTCCGCGCAGCAGGCGCACCATATGCTGCACGGCATCCAGCCCGACACCGCGCCCCGACACTTCGGTCACGGTGTCACGCAGGCTGAAACCCGGCAAAAACAGAAACGACAGCAGTTCTTCTTCGCTCAGTTGCGCCACGGTGGCCGCCGTGGACAACTGACGTTCGACGATGGTGTGGCGCAAACGGTCCAGGTCAACACCGGCACCGTCATCGCTCAGTTCCAGCACCAGCAAACCGGCCTGATGGGAAATGCGCAAGCGAATCAGGCCTTCGGCAGGCTTGCCGGCCAGCAGCCGCTGCTCCGGCGTTTCAATACCGTGGTCGACGGCATTGCGCAGCAAGTGGATCAATGGGGCTTCGAGCTTCTCCAGTACATCACGGTCGACCTGGGTCTTCTCCCCCTCGATCTCCAGACGGATCTGTTTGCCCAGGGCTCGGCCCAGGTCACGCACCATGCGCTCCTGCCCGACCAGTACATCGGCAAACGGACGCATGCGGCACGCCAGCGCGGTGTCGTAGAGCAATTGCGCACGCTGGCCGGCCTGCCAGCAAAACTCGTCGAGTTCGGCGGTCTGCTCGCTGAGCAGGTTCTGCGACTCGGCCAGAATCCGCCGGGCATCAATCAGTGCTTCTTCGGCCTCATGGCTCAGGCCCGTGATCTTGAGCTGTTCGCTTAAATTGTCCAACGCCCGCAGGTTGGTGCCCTGCATGCGCTTCAGGCGCTGCAACGCCACCAGATAGGGTTTGAGGCGCTGGGTTTCCACCAGTGACTTGCTCGACAGATCGAGCAGGCTGTTCAGGCGCTGCGCGGTAACGCGCAACACCCGCTCACCGCTTTCGGTCAGGCGCTGCGGGCGACGCGCAGGCTCTGGCGCGGCTTCGGGTTCGGCGGGCACTGACGGTTCAGCCAACGACGCCGAGATGGAAGGTGCAGGCGCCAGCAGCAGTTGAGATACGTCGAACTCAGGCGGGGCCATCCGCACATTGGGCGCCGACGGGTCCAGCAAGCGGGCCATCAGCGCCACGTAGGCTTCAATATCGGCCGGGCCGACATTCGCACTGCCCGGCGTGGCAATGCGCATCAACAGATCGGTGCCCTGCAGCAAGGCATCAATATGCTCTGGCTGCAGATACAAACGGCCTTCCTGGGCGCTGACCAGACAGTCCTCCATCACATGGGAAACGCTGACCCCGGCATCCACCCCCACAATCCGGGCGGCGCCCTTGAGCGAGTGCGCAGCGCGCATGCAAGCCTCAAGCTGGTCCGCCTGGGTCGGGTTTCGCTCCAGCGCCAGCAAACCGGCATTCAGTACCTGGGTTTGCGCCTCGGCCTCAAGGCTGAACAGCTCAAGCAACGAGGCGTCGCGCATTTGCTCGGGGGTCATGTGAGGCTCCGGGTAATTGCGCTCAGCAGCTGATCTTCATCCAGCAAACGCAGGCTGCGGGCTTTCCACTGCAGCACACCGCGGGTGTATTTGGCACTGGCCTGTTCGCCCGAGAGCGACGCGGCCATTAACTCGCGTTCTTCAATGTTATGGACGCCATCGACCTCATCCACTGGCAGCACCACCGGCCCGCCGTGCGCCGCCACAATCAACATGCGCGGCATGATGCGCAGCGAGGTGGCACCGGGTACGCCGGGGTCCAGGCCCAGCAGCTCAACCAGTGACAGGCACGGCACCAATGCGCCGCGCACATTGGCAACACCGCGCAACGCACGGGAGCGCTGGTGTGGCAGGGAATGGATCGTTTGTATTGGCGCCACCTCGTCCAGGCAGCGCGTGACCAGCCCCAGCCATTCGTCGCCCAGGCGAAAAATCACCAGTGAGCGCGTCGCAACCTTCTGCTCGTGGGTCTGCGGGGCATAGAGTTCCTGGTGTTCCTGCTCAAATGAATAGCGATCCAGCAAACGGGTCGCAGCCGCCGAATAGACGGCGCAGTTGCGGCAGTGAATATGCTGGGCCAGCAATGAACAGCTCTTGTCGCCGTAGATGCCAATACGGTTCCAGCAGTCATCAATGGCCTGCGCTTCGGAGTGAATCAGGCTCTGGGCTGTTAAACCGCTCATTGTTTACGCTCACTGTGAACGGAACGCTCGTGACGGGCAGCGCGTTCCTGCAAGCGCTGGGCGCCCGCATGATCGCCCTGGGAAGCCAATAAAGCCGCCAGGTGCGCCATTGCTTCTGAATGCTGGGGCTCCAGATACAGCGCCTTGCGATAGAACCCCTGGGCCTGGGCGGTCTGGCCTTGCACATCACTGAGCAAGCCCAACCAGTAAAACACCTGGGCCTGCGGATCATGGCGCTGTAAAAAAAGCTCGCAGACCGCACGGGCCTCGTTGCTTTTGCCTTCATTGGCCAAGGTGGCAATCTGCGCAAGCAACACGCCAGGGTCATCGCTCACCGGCAACGGCTTGTGTGGCGTACGGGCTGGTGGTCGCGGAGCAAAAGGACGGCTGACCGGTACCGCCACGGGCGCAGGCACAGGCGTCGGTGAGCGCAGCAGCGGCTTGAATTCGGCCAGTACCGGGCGAGACGAAGGCAAGGGTTCCTGGCTGTGGCAAAAGGCGAACGACTGCGGCGCGCCGATCGAACGCATCCCCAGACGGCTCAGCAAGTTGCCTTCGGCCGGGCCGATAAACAAGACACCGTCGTCACGTGTCAGACGCTTGAGTACGTCCAGTGCCTGCTTCTGGGTTTTCAGGTCAAAGTAAATCAGCAGGTTGCGACAAAATACGAAGTCATAGGGCTCATGGCTGGCCAGGAGCGCGGGGTCCAGCAGGTTGCCGACGTGAAATCCGACTTGCTCGCACACCCGGCTCGACAGGCGATAACCGTCGCCCTCAAGGCTGAAATAGCGCTCGCGAAAATCCGTCTGCAGCCCCCGAAACGAATTTTTGCCATACACCGCGCTCTGGGCTTTTTGCACCGAAAGCGGGCTGACATCCAGCGCCTCGACCTTGAACTGATGCGCGGCAAAACCGGCATCGAACAGCGCCATGGCAATCGAGTACGGCTCCTCACCGGTCGAGCACGGCAAGCTCAGGATCCGCAGAGGCCGGCGACTGCCGATTTCAGCCAGGCGCTTTCTGGCCAGTCGCCCCAGGGTGGCAAACGATTCGGGGTAACGAAAAAACCAGGTCTCGGGCACGATCACGGATTCGATAAGGGCTTGTTGCTCGTCCATCGAGCTGATCAGTCGTTGCCAGTACTGTTCGTTATCGTCCATGTTCAGCGCCGTGCGGCGCTGACGAACCGCGCGCTCGATAATCGCCGGGCCGACCGAGGCCACATCCAGACCGATGCGCTGCTTCAGATAATCGAAAAACCGTTGATCGCCACTCATGCCGTCACCTGCCCGCAGGCCTGATCATCGGCCGCAGGAAAAAGCAGCGCGCTCACTGCAGGGCTCAGCAGGTCATCGACGCTTATCCACTGCAACAGCCCTTGCTCGTCTTTGCGTACCGGCCCCAGGTAAGGTGCATCGCGGTTATCCAGACCGTAGGGCTGAAAGTCCGCCGGATCACAGCGCAAGGTATCGCTGGCCTGTTCAAGCAGCATCCCCAGCAATTGCCCACGGTAGTTGACCAGCACCAGCCGGGTGCTGGTGCGGGCCACGGCGGGCTGGCCGAAGGTCATGGCGCTGATATCAATGACCGGAACCATTTGCGCACGATGGGCAAATACCCCGGCCACCCACGCAGGGGCCTGGGCAATGGGTTTGAGCGGCAGACGCGGCAGCACCTCAACCACATCGGTAGCGGCGAGGGCATAGCGCTCGTCGCCGATGTAGAACACCAGAAACAGGCGCTGCTTCGGCACCATGGCGCCCGCGTGCTTGGCTAGAGGGTCGCTCATCAGACTTTGAAACGCGAAACGCCGCTGCGCAGCCCGACGGCAACCTGACTGAGTTCGTCGATCGCAAAGCTGGCCTGACGCAAGGACTCGACGGTCTGACTGCTGGCATCCCCCAGTTGCACCAGCGCAAGGTTGATCTGCTCGGCACCCGTGGCTTGCGCCTGCATGCCTTCATTGACCATCAGCACCCGCGGCGCCAGGGCCTGAACCTGATGGATAATTTGCGACAGTTGCTCGCCCACTTGCTGCACCTCGGACATACCGCGGCGCACCTCTTCAGAAAACTTGTCCATGCCCATTACGCCGGCAGACACCGCGGACTGGATCTCGCGCACCATTTGCTCGATGTCATAAGTGGCCACGGCCGTCTGGTCGGCCAAGCGCCGGACCTCGGTGGCGACCACGGCAAAACCGCGGCCGTATTCACCGGCTTTTTCAGCCTCGATCGCGGCATTGAGCGACAACAGGTTGGTCTGGTCAGCCACCTTGACGATGGTCACCACCACCTGGTTAATGTTGCCAGCCTTCTCATTGAGGATCGCCAGCTTGGCGTTCACCAGGTCGGCAGCGCCCATCACGGAGTGCATGGTTTCTTCCATGCGGGCCAGGCCTTGCTGCCCGGAGCCGGCCAGGATCGAGGCCTGGTCAGCGGCCGAAGTCACTTCGGTCATGGTGCGCACCAGGTCACGGGACGTGGCCGCAATTTCACGGGACGTGGCGCCGATTTCAGTGGTGGTGGCCGCTGTTTCAGTGGCCGTGGCCTGTTGCTGCTTGGAAGTGGCCGCAATTTCGGTGACCGACGTGGTGACCTGTACCGAGGAGCGCTGGGCCTGAGACACCAGCGAGGTCAGCTCGGTCATCATGTCGTTGAAGCCGGTTTCAACCGCGCCAAACTCGTCTTTGCGTTCCAGGTTCAGGCGCGAGCTCAAGTCACC
This sequence comes from Pseudomonas deceptionensis, assembly GCF_900106095.1. NCBI lineage: Bacteria > Pseudomonadati > Pseudomonadota > Gammaproteobacteria > Pseudomonadales > Pseudomonadaceae > Pseudomonas > Pseudomonas deceptionensis. The sequence continues at coordinate 4,889,350 of NZ_FNUD01000002.1, forward strand.
GGAGCGCATCACCTCCAGAATCGAAACGATGCGTTTCATCGGCGACATGATTGCCTGCAACAACAGGAAGCCACAAAGCCCCGCTGCCAGCACCGCAATGACCAGGGAAACGATCATGCTGATCTTGGCGGTGAGTACCGCGTGGGCAATGTTGTCTGTTGCTTCAGTGGCAGAGGTACGATTGGCATCGATCAGGCTGTTGAGCTTCTTGCGCCCTGCCATCCAGGCCGGGGCCATCTGCTCGTTGAACATGGCTCGGGCCTGCTCGAACTCCTTGTTTTTATAGAGTGCGAGGACGTTGGCCAATATTTGATCGTATTCCTTGTGCAGGCCCTCGAACTCACTGAAGGAGGCCCTGTCATCACTGTCAAAAATGGTGTTGCGATAGTTCGCCAGTTCCTGGTTCAAGCGATCTGCGTAGCTGGCGTACAGCTTGTTGTCTTCGTTGGTCAGATCCCGCAGGTTGGCCGCGCCCACCAGTTGCTGGGTCAGGATATAGCTGTCGACCCAGGCGCTGCGAATCATCGAGCTGTAATAGACCCCGGGAATCGCATCGGTGCGCACCGTCTCTTCGCTGCTCTCGATCGACAGCAAACGTGAATAAGACGCTACAACCATCAACAACATGATTGCGATGATTACCGCAAAGCTCGCCAATATGCGTTGGCGTAACGTCCAGTTCTTCACAGTCAATCCTCGGGGCCATTCAAAATGATGGTGAGTATAGCCGAGGGTTCGCAATGATTCGCACAGACGTTGAGACAGATCTCACAGCAACAAGTAAAAAAACCTACCAAGCAATGGCGCGACTCCTACAGCCGCTGGCGAGGCACGAGGCTGCGATCAGCGGCTACAAAAGCAGTGACTTCAGACGCCAGCAGCCTGTTTGACCTGCGCTTCCAGCTCGGCCTTCAAGCCCGGGTCGAGCTTGAGCTGTTTGGCCAGCTCTTCCAGGTAGGCGCGCTCCATAAAATGTTCCTCATCCACCAGGATCAGGCTGGCGATATACATTTCGGCAGCCATTTCCGGGGTGCTGGCGGCACTTGCCACCTCCGCCGGGTCCAGCGGCTTGTTTAGCTCGGCTTGCAGCCACGTCTGCAACACCGGGTCGCTATTAAGCTTGCTGAGTTCGCCATCGATCAACTGCCGCTCACGTTCATCGACGTGGCCATCCGCCTTGGCGGCCGCCACCAGGGCCTTGAGGATCGCCTGGCTGTGCTGCTCCGCTTGCGGCGCCGAAACACGATCGATGGTTTGCGGTTCGGTTTGCGGAGCAGAACCCTGATTGGCCTGCCAGTTGCCGTAGGCCTTGTAGGCCAGCACGCCCAACGCGGCCAGGCCACCGTAGGTCAGCGCTTGCCCGCCATATTTACGCGCGCTCTTGTTGCCCAGCAGCAGGCCCAGAGCACTGGCCGCCAGGGCGCCGCCGCCGGCACCGGACAGCAAACCACCCAGGCCGCCGGAACCCCCCAGCAGGTCGCCCAACCCCCCTTTGCCGGTGCTGGAAGCGCCGCCTTGGGCACCGGTTTTTTTCTCCAGCATTTGCTGGCCGGACTTAAGTAACTGATCTAACAATCCACGGGTACTCATAAGCAGCCTCTCGTAACAGGGTTCAAGGGAAGCCAGAAAGCCCGCCAAACAGGCGGGCTTGTGGTGAAAACCGATTCGACTCAGTCGCGCAGATCGGACTCATGGATCGGTTGGTCACGGTGGGTCGCACGCTGATACTGGGCCGGCCAAGTGGCCTTTTTACCGCCCAGGTCATCGTCTGCATGCAACGGCCAATACGGGTCACGCAACAACTCACGGGCCAGCAGGATCAAGTTCGCCTGGCCCGTGCGCAGAATATGCTCGGCCTGGGCTGGCTCAGTGATCATGCCCACCGTGCCGGTAGCGATGCAGGCTTCTTTGCGCACACGCTCGGCAAAACGGGTCTGGTAACCCGGCCCGACAGGAATCTCGGCATTGGCCGCCGTACCGCCCGACGATACATCGATCAGGTCCACGCCCAAAGCCTTAAGGCGCCTTGCCAGCTCAACGGTTTCGTCAGGGTTCCAGCCGTCTTCCACCCAGTCGGTGGCAGAAACCCGTACAAACAGCGGCAGCTCTTGAGGCCACACATCGCGCACGGCCTCGGTGACTTGCAGCACCAGGCGAATACGGTTTTCGAAGGAGCCACCGTACTGGTCGCGGCGCTGGTTGCTCAGTGGCGACAGGAATTGATGCAGCAAGTAGCCGTGGGCAGCGTGGATTTCAACCACCGAGAAACCGGCTTCCAGCGACCGCCTGGCAGAGGCGACAAATGCCTGGATAACGGCATTGATCCCGGCCTCGTCCAATTGCGACGGGGCGGTGTGCTGCGGATCGAAGGCGATCGGTGAAGGACCGACAGGCACCCAGCCGCCCTCCTCCACCTTGACGCTGCCATGCTTGCCCAGCCAGGGGCGATGGGTGCTGGCCTTGCGCCCGGCATGCGCGAGCTGAATACCGGCCACAGCCCCTTGAGCCCTGATAAAGCGGGTGATGCGTTGCAGGGGCTCGATCTGTTCGTCGTTCCACAAGCCCAGGTCCTGGGCCGTGATACGCCCATCGGGGGTGACGGCGGTGGCTTCGGTAAAAATCAGACCGGCGCCGCCAACGGCACGGCTGCCCAGATGCACCAGATGCCAGTCATTGGCCAGTCCATCGACACTTGAGTACTGGCACATCGGCGAGACCGCAATGCGGTTAAGAAGGGTCAGTTGGCGCAGGGTATAGGGTTCGAGCAACAGACTCATGGGTCACCTCTAATTCCAGTGGGCAGGCTCTAGGGTCTGTTGCCGTTTGGTTGTGAGCCGCGTCGCTGGGGCAAATTTTGCCAGGCAAAGCGCAAGGCGAAGGGAATGGTTGTTCCCTTCTCAAGCCCTGCAACGCAGCCTGCGAAATTTGACACGCGACCCGAAGGGCCGATAGCCCATGTGGCGCAGGGCGGCGTTGCTCGCAGCTTATTTAGAACAACTAAACCACGCTGCTCGCGCCTTGCCCTGCACCACATGGGTTATCGGCGCGGCCACAACCAAACGGCAACAGACCCTAGGCACTTCTGCTTAGAGCCTAGTCGACAACACTGGACGAGGTGGGGTTCAAATTTTTGAGCGCGCCCCACAACTGTGGGAGCGGGCTTAACGCGGCTCGATATGGGCAATCATCAGTTGCACGGTTTCGTTGCCGCGAAATTCGTTGAGGTCGAGCTTGTAGGCCAATTCGACCCAGCGAATGGTCGGGTTCGGCCACACTTCGCGGTCAATACCGAAGGCGATACCGTCAAGCTTGACGCTGCCGCACTCGGTTTTGAGCACTACTTTCAAATGTCGCTCACCCACAATGCGCTGTTCGACCAGCTGGAACACCCCGTGAAACAAAGGCTCGGGGAAGTGCTGCCCCCAGGGCCCGGCATTACGCAGGGCCCGCGCCAGCTCAAGGTGGAATTCCTCCACCGCCAGGCTGCCGTCTGACAACAAACGCCCGGTCAAGTCTTCTTCACGCAGTTGACGTCGGACTTCAGCGTCAAATGCCTGGGAAAATACTGCGAAGTTGGCCTCGGGCAAGGTCAAGCCTGCGGCCATGGCATGACCACCGTATTTGCTGATCAACTCCGGGTGCTGAGCAGCCACCACGCTGAGCGCGTCACGGATGTGAAAGCCCGACACCGAGCGCCCGGAACCTTTGAGCATGCCGTCACCCGCATCGGCAAACGCAAACGTGGGGCGGAAATAACGCTCCTTGAGACGCGAAGCCAGAATCCCGATCACCCCCTGGTGCCACTCGGGGTCGAACAGGCACAAGCCGAACGGCATGCTATCGATCGCCAGATCCTTGAGCTGGGCCAGCGCCTCACGCTGCATGCCCTGCTCAATGGATTTGCGGTCCTGGTTCATCTCGTCCAGTTGGACCGCCATTTCCCGCGCTGCATTGTCGTCATCGGTGAGCAGGCACTCGATGCCCAGGCTCATGTCGTCCAGGCGACCGGCAGCATTCAGGCGCGGCCCCAGAATAAAACCCAGGTCGGTCGAGGTGATTTTAGAGTGGTCCCGCTTGGCAACTTCCAGAATCGCCTTGAGCCCCGGACGCGCACGCCCGGCTCGAATGCGCTCAAGCCCCTGATGCACCAGAATCCGGTTATTGGCATCCAGCGGCACGACGTCGGCCACACTGCCCAGCGCTACCAGGTCCAGCAGTTCGGCGATATTGGGCGCCTTGCTGTTTTGATACCAACCCAGGCTATTCAACCGCGCACGCAAGGCGATCAGTACATAAAAGATCACCCCCACCCCGGCCAGCGCCTTGCTTGGAAAATCACAGCCGGGCTGGTTGGGGTTGACGATGGCATCCGCCGCCGGCAGTTCGTTGCCCGGCAGGTGGTGGTCGGTCACCAGAACGCTCAAACCGGCCTTTTTCGCCGCGGCCACGCCTTCGATGCTGGAAATCCCGTTGTCGACCGTGATCAGCAACTGCGGGGTGCGGGTCAGCGCAACTTCGACGATTTCCGGGGTCAGGCCGTAGCCGTATTCAAAGCGGTTGGGCACCAGGTAATCAACATGGGCCGCCCCCAGCAAGCGCAAGCCAAGCATGCCTACCGTGCTGGCCGTGGCGCCATCGGCGTCAAAATCGCCGACGATCAGGATGCGCTGGCGCTGTTCAAGCGCCACCACCAACAAATCCACGGCGGCATCGATGCCCTTGAGTTGCTGATACGGGATCAGCCGCGCCAGGCTCTTGTCCAGCTCAGCTTGGGACTGAACCCCCCGTGCCGCGTAAAGGCGCGTCAGCAGGGTCGGCATTTCGCCCAAAAAAGGCAGGGTTTCAGGCAGTGGACGAGGTTCGATGCGCATAAGCGGGTGAGGAGCTCTTGATCGTATTAAAAGGGTGTTGATTAACCGCGTTCGCCTTGCAACCACTGCAGTTGAACTTCGTGCTGGCCACGATCGTCGGTCACGAAGATCGTGCCTTCGCTGATCATCACGTCCCACTTGATAACACGCGGCATGTCTTTGGCCAGGACTTCAAGAATGTCTTGTGGCACGGCTGCAATGTTGACGTTTTTCAGGTTCTTGATCGCAGGGATCACCTTGCCTTCCCACACACGCAAGCTGCCATAGACCAGCAAGCTGGTGCGCTCGGTACGGCGCGAGCACCAGGTCAGGCGGTCGGAGTCAGGCTGCCCGACTTCGATCCAGTGCAGTACACGATCGTCCAGGCTTTTTTCCCACAGGGCTGGCTCGTCTACATCAGACAGACCACGACCAAAAGACAGCTGCTCGTTGTACCAAAAGGCGTAGGCCAGAAGGCGCACGGTCATGCGTTCCTCGGTCTCCGAAGGGTGACGGGCAATCGTCTGTTTGACGCTTTCATAGACCCCGCGATCGAGATCGGTAAGGTTGAGTTCAAACTTGTAGGTCGTGGACGGCTGTGCCATGAACGGGCTTCTTGATACTGAGAAAGGCGGCAAGTCTAACCGATACACCGTCATTGAACGAATCGGCCAGCTTCTTGCCAGCGGCCAGCTATGTTAAAAGGCTGTACTCGCTCGCCCCCAGGACAAGGATTCCACATGCCGCTTGCCACCAAACCCCTTTCAGGCCTCAAAGTCGTCGAATTGGGCACCTTGATCGCAGGACCTTTTGCATCGCGCATTTGCGCCGAGTTTGGCGCGCAGGTGATCAAGGTCGAGTCCCCGGATGGCGGAGACCCCTTGCGCAAATGGCGCAAGCTTTATGAAGGCACGTCGCTGTGGTGGTTCGTCCAGGCGCGCAACAAAAAATCCCTGACCCTGAACCTCAAGCATCCTGATGGCCTGAACATCCTCAAGGCGTTACTGGCAGACGCCGATATCCTGATCGAAAACTTCCGCCCCGGCGTGCTGGAAAAGCTCGGCCTGGGCTGGGATGTACTGCATGCCCTGAACCCCAAACTGGTGATGGTCCGCCTGTCCGGTTTTGGCCAGACCGGCCCGATGAAAGACCAGCCGGGGTTTGGCGCGGTCGGCGAGTCCATGGGCGGGCTGCGTTACATCACCGGCTTTGAAGATCGCCCACCGGTGCGCACCGGCATCTCGATTGGCGACTCGATTGCCGCATTGTGGGGCGTGATTGGCGCCCTGATGGCGTTGCGTCATCGCGAGGTCAACGGCGGGTTGGGCCAGGTGGTGGACGTGGCGCTCTACGAGGCCATTTTTGCCATGATGGAAAGCATGGTGCCGGAGTTCGATGTCTTCGGTTTCATTCGTGAACGCACTGGCAACATCATGCAGGGCATTACGCCCTCTTCGATTCATACCAGCCTGGACGGCAAACACGTACAGATCGGCGCCAATGGTGACGCCATCTTCAAGCGGTTCATGCACATCATCGGCCGTGACGACCTGGCGAATGACCCGGCGCTTGCCGGCAATGATGGTCGTGACGCCCGTCGTGATGAGCTCTACGGCGTGATTGACCGCTGGGTCGGCTCATTGCCGCTTGAGACGGTGCTTGAACAGCTGAGCACGGCGCAAGTACCCGCCAGCCGCATCTTCTCGGCAGAAGACATGTTCACTGACCCGCAATTTCTGGCCCGTGAAATGTTCCTGCAAGCCAAACTGCCTGACGGCAAAGATTTCAAAATGCCCGGTATCGTCCCGAAACTGTCCGATACTCCAGGTTCAGCGGATTGGGTTGGCCCCGAGTTGGGCGCCCACAATCATGAGGTGTTAAGCGGTTTAGGGTACGACGCCGCAGCTATTGCCAACCTCAAGCAAGCCGGTGCCATTTAAGCGGACGCCCATTTTTAGAGGCAACCGAAGGAGTTCAGCACCATGACTCATCGTTCGAAGTCGCGAAGCCTTTGGCCTGGCCTGATCACTCTGCTGTTGCTGGGCTGGGTAACCGGCAGCCAGGCAGCGCCAAAGCTGATCTGGCTGCTACGTGACCTGCCGCCACTCACTGTGTTCTATGGTGCGAACAAAGGTCAGGGCGTGATCGACCAGATGATGCCCGTCCTGATGGCAAGCATGCCGCAATACCAGCATGTCGTGATTAAGGTGAACCGGGCGCGGGCACTGCAGATGCTTGAGGAACAATCACTGGCCTGCGATCCGGCCCTGATCTGGAACCCCGCGCGTGCCAACTCGATTGTCTATTCCATCCCCGTTGCGGTTTTGCACAGTAATGGCATGGTCGTTCTGCGTGAACAACAACCACTGATCGAACCCTTTATTCATGAGCAAAAGGTCGATCTGCAGGGGCTGCTAAAGGCTCAAGCCTTAAAGCTTGGGCTAATTGGCAAACGCAGCTACGGCGAGTGGACAGACAATCAACTGTCACAAAGCCCCGAGAGCCAGCTCGTCATTCATTACGGCAACGACCCGCTGGGTAGCCTGTTGCAAATGCAACATGTGGGCCGCATACAGGCGTTATTGGGGTATTGGCCAGAGATTCAGGCCAAGGCCGACGAGCAAGGGCTGTCGTCCGACACCCTGAAGTTCTACCCGATCCAGGGCGCTCCCGACTATCAGTCCATCTTCATCGGTTGCGCCGACACACCTGAAGGTCGTGAAGTCATTCGCAACGTCAATGCGGTGCTCACCCGGATAGGTCCGGCGCGCGAAGCCACTTTCGGGTCTCAGTGAAAAAAGCATAAAAAAACCCCGAGCAGTGGGGAGACAGCTCGGGGTTTAACAAGGTCATGAAGACCCGCTCAACAGGCGACAGGCATCGGAGCAATAAGCCTGCTCCTGTTGATAAAAGATAAGACACGCCAAGCCTGAAATAAGTTCCCTGCCATATGCAATCAATTCGCACTATCACCCAGAGCCCTGCTGCGGGGCCTGCGGTATGAGTCAAGCAATTGCCCCAAACCGCCAATGGTCACGGGTTTTGGCAGGCAACCCAACACCATGAGCCCCTGTTTTCTGGCCATGCTGGCCGCCATTTCGACGATATGAGGCGCCGCTGCACTCAGAATGATCAACGCCGTAGCGTTACGTTTCAGGGCCAGTTCGCTGATCAATTCCAGGCCCGACTCGCCGTCCATGTAAAGATCACAAATAGCGACATCAATGGCCCCGCGCCTGGCCAGAGCGTTGCGGGCAGCATCCACGCTTTCAGCCGTCAGCACGTCGAAAATACGAAAAGCGTTCAACATTTGATGCAACGCCATCAACTGGAATGGGTTGTCTTCAAGAATCAGTATTTTCATAGATAGCATCAATGGGCCTTCAGAGCACAAAACAGCTTTTGCCAAGTGAGCGCACTTTAGAAGGCTCAGCCGCCAAGAAACATAGGACTAATCCCAAAGTTGCATATGAACTTTCTAGCGTTGGATTTACCAGTGAGCAAATGGGCTACAAGCCCCATTTCTTTACTTCATAGATATCAAACCACCCTCCTACCAGCCCCTCCAATTTCCCGGATAAGGAATAAAACGGGACAGTCCACTGGTAGATATCCTGAGCCCCTGACTTAAACTTCACTCTGCGCTTTTGGTAGTAAGGTTTTCGGCTCTGAATAATTTGCATGAGTTCACGATGAAACTGCTCGGCCTGCTTTTCGGAAAACAAGTTGGTCTCCGTCACCTTTAGCCCGCAAATCCGCTCCAGCCGGACCGATAAACGCTCCTCATAGCTTTGGTTACACGCGATCAACTCGCCCGCAAGGCCAACCACGAAAATCGGGCTCGGGATGCCATCCAGGAAGCGGCGATTGAGTGCCAACTGCTCCTGCAGGGCCCGTTCAAACTGGCACCGGCTATACAGTTGCCTTCGCAGAAGCCGGTTGTATAAGAGCAGCATGAGCCCAACGGCAACCACAACCGCTATCGCACCGTACAACCAGGCGGAATGATACAAGTCGCTCTCGATAACCAAGGGCTTGCCGACGCCCCCCAGCCATTTGGTTCTCAGCGCGCGGATCTCGACCATGGGTATGGCCTCCAGCGTCTTGTTCATGATGCTGAACAGCTCAGGGTATTGGACTGGCACCGAAAAACTGGCGGCAGACCACTGCCCGTCAACACTGCGCCCTACCTTGAGACGACCCGGCGGGTACAGGTGCGCCTGGGTTTCACTCTGGATCGTCGCGTCCGCTTCCCCCTGGGCGACCGCATGCCGCGCCTGGGCGTAGGTATCGACCAGACGCAGGGTGATTGCGGGGTATTCACGTCGAATCAGGTCCTCAAGAGCGTGCCTGGCCGGGAGCACCAGAACCTTGCCGGCAAGCTGGCCCAATGCCCCCAGACGGGAATCATTGGCCCGCACTACAAAAACCCAAGGGGCTCCACCATAAGAATGGGTGAAGTTCAAAAAGGCCTTGCGCTCACGACTTCGGGAGAGGCTTGAATTCATCTGCGCCTCGCCGTTTTTTAGCATGTCCAGGGTTTGCGCCGTTGAAAACGTCTCTTTGTACACAAACTGCAACCCGGTCATTCGAGATATACGCGCCAGAATATCTACGCTCAGCCCTGACCAGCGACCATCCCCGCTCCTGAAGGCGTACAACGGGAACTGCTGGGTCGCCAGTGTCACGACAGGGTGGCGCTTGATCCACTCCCGCTCGCCGGGCAGCAGATTGATGTGTTGCTGCGCGATGCTGCCTTCAAGCCCGGTCGTCCAGCGCGAAAGGATCATGCGCGAGGTGGCGTCATCAATACTTCCCAAAGCCCTGTTGATCAAGGCCATGAGCCTGGAGTCAGAAAGACGGGTGGCAAATGCAAGCCCCCCTGCAGGCAAGGCGCTGTCCCCCATGATGCGCAGCCCGGCGTAGGGCCGAAAACTCTTGAATGACTGCACGATGAGTTCGTTGGCAATGAACACATCAATATCCCCTTCAGCCAGCGCTTCCACAGCACTGCTCAGACTGGGCGTGATGACGATTTCACTGTCAGGGTAAAACGCATGAGCGGCATGGATATCCGCATACCCGTCAACAAAGCCGATTTTCTTGCCGGCCCAGCTTTTAACAGGCTCGAAGTGGCCTGCGCGACCGACAAGAACTGGCTGATCAGCCATGTATTGAGTCGAAAAAACAACACCCTCGATTCCCCTCTCAAAACCACCGGCGCTGGTCAAGACATCGATGTTCCCGGCCAGCAACTCAGCCACGGCCTGATCCCGCGTTCTGTAGCCCAGCACTTCAACAGGCACGCCCAGCCTGTCGCGAACAAAGCTCAGGTAGTCAGCACTCAGACCTTGATAGTGATTGCGGTAACTGGTGATCTCGACAGGTTCGTAGTCGCCGATGGCGATACCGACACGCAGTTTTCCATGATCGGCCAGCCACTGCCGCTCTGTGATATCCAGCCGCAACGGCCTGGGTTCGACAAAGCTTTCAGCAAGCCCGAAGGGCAATCCCCGGGCACAAACAGCCGACGATATAAAGACCATAAAAACCATGGCGAGCCCTTTGCGCGCGCATGATTCAAATGCCTGGTGAATAGTTAACATGACAGCATCCTTGACCGGGTACCCGCCCGAATACAGGGGGTGAAAACTGATCAAGTCTGCCATGCAGAAACAAAAAAGCCCGTCAGATGACGGGCTTTTCAAAGCGTAAGACAAATACCTTTAGAGGGCCTTGCCACGATTGCCATGCAGGCTGACAAAGGCCTGTACAGCTTTCAGGTCATTGGCCAAAACGGTATAGCGCTCTTCTCGCTCAAACAAATCAGAAAGATGAGACGGCAGCTCCAGAGCTTTTCCTATACCGGCTTTTTCAACCGCATCAGGAAACTTCACCGGGTGTGCCGTGCCCAGGATCACCATCGGAATATCCAGGCTGCGACGGCATTCGCGGGCCGCCCGTACACCGATAGCCGTGTGCGGGTCCAGCACTTCACCGCTTTCAGCAAATACCTGGGCGATGGTTTCACAGGTCTGCTCATCGTCAACCGCCAGCGAATCGAACAGGCGACGTGCTTCGGTCCAGCGGTCTTCATCCACGCTGAAGTTGCCGGTTTGCTTGAAGGTATCCATCAGACCGGCAACTGCCGCGCCATTGCGACCGTGAAGGTCGAACAACAGACGTTCGAAGTTCGAGGACACCATGATGTCCATCGACGGCGACAGGGTCGCGTGCAGGGTGTCCTTGGCATACTGGTTGCCGCTCATGAAGCGGTGCAGGATGTCGTTGCGGTTGGTGGCGACGATCAACTGGTTGATCGGCAAGCCCATGTTGCGCGCCAGATAGCCCGCGAAAATATCGCCAAAGTTGCCGGTAGGCACCGAGAACGACACGGAACGGTGCGGCCCGCCCAGTTGAAGGGATGCGTGGAAGTAGTAAACGATCTGGGCCATGATCCGCGCCCAGTTGATCGAGTTCACGGCCACCAGGCGTGTGCCCTTGAGGAAGCCCTGGTCAGCGAAGCTGGCCTTGACCATCTCCTGGCAGTCATCAAAGTTGCCTTCGATGGCGATGTTATGGATGTTGTCACCGAACAGTGTGGTCATCTGACGACGCTGAACTTCCGACACCCGGTTGTTGGGGTGCAGGATGAAAATATCGACGTTGTCGCAGTGCTTGCAGCCTTCAATTGCGGCCGAGCCAGTATCGCCGGAGGTAGCGCCGACAATAACCACGCGCTCGCCACGTTTTTCCAGCACGTAATCAAGCAGGCGGCCGAGCAGTTGCAGGGCGAAATCCTTGAACGCCAGGGTAGGACCGTGGAACAGTTCAAGCACCCATTCGTTGCCATTGAGCTGACGCAGTGGCGCTACAGCCGCGTGGGAAAACACGCCGTAGGTTTCTTCGAGAATCTTTTTGAAGTCCGCGTCCGGGATGCTGCCGGTCACAAACGGGCGCATCACCCGAAACGCCAACTCGTGGTAGGGCAAACCTGCCCATGAGGCGATTTCTTCCTGGGTAAAACGCGGCAGGTTTTCCGGCACATACAAACCGCCATCACTGGCCAGTCCGGCCAGCAACACATCTTCAAAATTCAGGGCCGGTGCCTGGCCACGGGTGCTGATATAGCGCATGTTTTCAAACCTTCGGCTTGAGCACCAAGCGGCTTACAGGTTGCCGCTTGGCGCTATCAATTAATTTAGATGTTCAACGCGGATACGGACCACCGGGCCCACTACGCCCTGCAAGGCTTCAAGTGCAGCGATGGCATCGTTGATGTGCTGCTCGATAACCCGATGGGTCAACAGGATCATTGGCACCAGACCGTCGTGCTCTTCGACTTCTTTCTGCATGATCGATTCGATGTTGATGCCACGCTCGGACAAGATACTGGCCACTTGAGCCAGTACCCCCGGGTGATCTTTGGCCTGGATGCGCAAGTAGTAGGCGCTTTCGCATGCTTCGATCGGCAGAATCGGGTGGTCGGACAACAAGTCCGGCTGGAAGGCCAGGTGCGGTACGCGGTTTTCCGGGTCGCTGGTCATGGCACGAACCACGTCCACCAGGTCGGCAACCACTGACGAAGCCGTAGGCTCCATGCCAGCGCCTGCGCCGTAGAACAGGGTCGAACCTGCAGCATCACCGTTGACCATCACAGCGTTCATCACGCCATTGACGTTGGCAATCAAACGATCTGCAGGAATCAGCGTCGGGTGAACCCGCAACTCGATACCGTTGGCCGTGCTGCGCGCTACGCCCAGGTGTTTGATGCGATAGCCCAATGCTTCTGCGTAATTCACATCAGCAGTTGTCAGCTTGGTAATGCCTTCGGTGTAGGCCTTGTCGAATTGCAGCGGGATGCCGAAAGCAATCGACGCCAGAATTGTCAGTTTGTGTGCCGCATCAATCCCTTCAACGTCGAACGTAGGGTCTGCTTCGGCATAACCCAGCGCTTGCGCTTCAGCCAGTACGTCTTCGAACGTACGGCCTTTTTCGCGCATTTCGGTGAGGATGAAGTTACCGGTACCGTTGATGATGCCCGCAACCCAATTGATGCGGTTGGCCGACAGGCCTTCACGAATGGCCTTGATCACCGGGATACCGCCTGCTACGGCAGCTTCGAACGCGACAATCACGCCCTTTTCCTGGGCCTTGGCGAAGATTTCGTTACCGTGAACGGCAATCAGTGCCTTGTTGGCTGTGACCACGTGCTTGCCGTTCTCGATGGCCTTGAGCACCAGTTCACGGGCGATGGTGTAACCACCAATCAGCTCGATAACGATGTCGATTTCAGGGTTGGTCGCAACAGCGAATACATCGTTGGTAATGGGGGTACCGGTAATGTCGCACTGAGGGTTTGGCGTACGCATTGCAATTTGCGCAACCTGGATACCACGCCCGGCACGGCGGGCAATCTCCTCGGCGTTACGCTTTAGTACGTTGAAGGTGCCGCCACCGACGGTCCCGAGCCCACAGATACCTACTTTGACCGGATTCACGCTGAACTCCCCATAAAACGGCCGACTCAAGGTCGGCCGTGGAAAACAACCGTGGATTGCCACGGTTCTCTATTAATAGCCGGGCAGTTGAACTGCCCTGCCATGATCGTCAAAGGCTTACCATGACGACGCAGGATTATTTAACACTGAGTGCCAGCTTGCCAACCTGTGCAGCGGGCTGATAGCCAGGAATTACCTGACCGTCTGCCAAAACAATGGCAGGCGTGCCATTTACACCGATGGACTGCCCCATCGCGAACTGCTTGGCGACCGGGTTGGCGCATTTTGGCGCCTCGACCGTTTTGCCATCAGTCATTTTGTCCATTGCGTCTTTTTTGTCCTTGGAACACCAGACCGCTTGCAACTGCTGGTCGCCGGCAGACCCAAGACCCTGACGCGGGAACGCAACATAGCGCACTTCAATCCCCATCTTGTTCAGTTCCGGGATTTCGGCGTGCAATTTATGGCAATACGGGCAGGTGGTGTCGGTAAAGACCGTGATATGCGACTTGGTTTCGCCAATGGCCGGGTAAACCACGGTTTCTGCTACCGGAATGCCATTGATCAACTTGGCGACGCCAACCCGCTCGGCCCGCTCGGTCAAGTTGACCGGCTTACCGTCCTTGAGCTGGAACATATAGCCTTGAACGATGAACTGTCCATCAGCGCTGGCATAAAGCACACGACTGCCCTTGAGCTTGACTTCATACAGGCCGGCCATGGGGCTTGCGCTGATGCTCTCGACCGGCACATCCAGTTGCAGCGTTTCGAGGCTCTTGCGAATAGCTTGCTCGGCGCCGGTATCGGCGAACGAAAACGTACTGACCAACGCAATGGCTGCGGCGGCAAAAATCTGGGTCACGCGCATGGGAACTCCTGAAGACGGACAAAGCGGCCAGACCTGAACACCCGTGCGAAAAACCGGATTGGGGCGGCGCGCTTTCTAAACCGGCAAAGCCTAACACAGATGGCTTGCGCGGCCGACTGCGGTCTAACCACGCGGGTGATGACGGGCGTGCAGGTCTTGCAGGCGGGCTCGGGCCACATGGGTGTAGATCTGGGTGGTAGACAAGTCGCTGTGCCCCAGCAACATTTGCACCACACGCAAATCAGCACCGTGGTTAAGCAAGTGAGTGGCGAAGGCATGACGCAAGGTATGAGGGGACAGCGACTTGTCGATCCCCGCCACTTTGGCTTGATGCTTGATGCGGTGCCAGAAGGTCTGCCGGGTCATTTGCTCGCCACGCTGGCTGGGGAACAGCACATCACTGGGGCGGCCACCCAGCAGTTCATGCCGGGCATCGCGCATGTAGCGCTCAACCCAGACGATCGCCTCCTCCCCCATTGGCACTAGGCGCTCCTTGCTGCCTTTGCCCATCACCCGCAAGACACCCTGGCGCAGGTTGACCTGCTCCAGCGTCAGGCTGATCAGTTCGGTCACTCGCAGGCCGCAGGCATACAGCACTTCCAGCATGGCCCGATCGCGCTGACCGATCACCTCGCCCAGATCCGGCGCGGCGAGCAAGGACTCAACGTCGGCTTCAGACAGCGATTTGGGCAGTGGCCTGCCTAACTGCGGCATATCGACCTGCAATGTCGGGTCAATCGCGATCAGTTTTTCACGCAGCAAGTAGCGGTAGAAGCCACGCACTCCGGACAAAAAACGCGCTGTCGAACGCGGCTTGTAGCCCTGTTCAAGGCGCCAGGCCAGGTGGTCGAGGATCAGCTCACGCCCGGCATTGGCCAGCTCGATACCCTTCTCCTGCAACCAGCCATTGAACAGGGCCAAATCACTGCGATAAGCATCACGGGTGTTGTCGGACAGGCCTTTTTCGAGCCACAGGGCATCCAGAAAACGGTCGATCAACGGGTTGTCGATAGCAGGCATTGGCACTCGAAAAGCACAGGCCAGAGGCCGTGCATAAATAAAAAGTGAAGTACAAAAGTGGCCGCTAGTCTTTCATAGCCGGCGGATGCCATAAACCACAAGTTATTACAGGATCACCTTATGACCGAACAACAGATTTTGCTGTCTTTCGGCGGTATCGGCATCGCGGCTCTGGGCTCGCAATGGCTGGCCTGGCGCCTGAAGTTGCCCGCCATCCTGTTTTTACTGTTGAGCGGGATTCTGGTCGGGCCCGTGTTGGGCTGGCTTGACCCTCAAGAACTGTTCGGCCCCTTGCTGATGCCGCTGGTATCTCTGGCCGTGGCGCTGATTCTGTTTGAAGGCAGCCTGACCCTTCATTTGTCCGAGTGGCGCGAAATTGGCACCGTGGTACGGCGCCTGGTGACCATTGGCGCGCTCTCGACCTGGGCCATCATTACCCTGGCCACCCACTGGCTGCTGGGCTTTGACTGGATGCTGGCGCTGCTGTTCGGCACCCTGACGCTGGTCACCGGGCCAACCGTGATTGTGCCCATGCTGCGGGTGGTGCGGCCCAAGGCGTCGATTGCCAACATCCTGCGCTGGGAAGGCATCGTCATTGACCCTATAGGCGCCTTGCTGGCCGTTGTGGTGTACAGCTTCATCATCACCCGCGCCTCAGGCGAAGGCCTGAGCCACAGCCTGCTGACATTTGGCGGAGTGATTGTGTGCGGCAGCCTGTTCGGTATCGTTGGCGGCTGGATCATGGGGCATGTGGTGCGCCGGCAATGGCTGCCGGAGTACCTGCAAAGCCTGGCCACACTGGCGGCGGTACTGGCGGCTTTTATTGCCTCCAACGAGGTGATGCATGAGTCCGGTTTGCTGGCCGTCACGTTGATGGGCATGTGGATGGCCAATATGAAAGGCGTGGATGTGCGCAACATCCTGCACTTCAAAGAAAACCTCAGTATTTTCCTGATCTCGGGCCTGTTTATTTTGCTCGCTGCGCGCCTGGACCTGAACGCCATGATTGGCCTTGGGCCTGTGGTGCTGGTGTTGCTGCTGATTATCCAGTTTGTTGCCCGCCCTCTGAACGTAGTGCTCTCGACCTTTGGCTCAAAACTCAACTGGCGTGAACGCGCATTGCTGGCCTGGATTGCCCCGCGGGGGATTGTGGCAGCCGCCGTTTCAGCGATTTTTGCGATTCGACTGGACGAAGCCGGGCATGAAGGCGCGCTGCTGCTGGTCCCTCTGACATTTGCAGTGATCATTGGCACCGTGGTGCTGCAAAGCGCCACTGCACGCCCCCTGGCCCGCCTGCTCAAGGTGGCCGAGCCCGCCCCCAGCGGCTTCCTGATCGTCGGCGCCAACGGTCCGGCACGGGTCATTGCCAAAGCCCTGCAGCAACTGGGCAGTCGCGTCTTGTTAACCGACTCCAACTGGGAAAACATTCGTGCAGCCCGCATGGAGAACCTGCCTACTTACTTTGGTAATCCGGCCTCACAGCACGCTGAAACTCACCTTGACCTGGTGGGCTTGGGGTACTTGCTCGCGCTATCGCCCTCGGGCGAGCTGAACACGCTGGCAGCGGTACGTTTTCACCATGAGTTCGGGCCGCAGCGCTTGTTTGCCCTGACCAACGGCCAGGAAAGCCGCCGCACGGACAAGCATCGCGCCAGCCATGAGTACCGCGGGCAAGCGCTGGGCAACCCGGCATTGACCTATGGCCAACTGGCCAGCGAGCTGAGCCAGGGGGCCGAGTTGTACAGCACGAACCTGACCGACAACTTTACCTGGGCGGATTACCAGAGCCTGCACGGTAAACGCCTCACCCTGCTGTTCGCCCGAGATGGCAATGGCTGGGTTCACGTGGTGACACCCGACAGCGAGTTGAAACCGGGAACCGGGTGGACGCTGCTGGCGCTGATCAGACGGGAGGCCTAGGTTTTCGGGCCACAAACCAACCCCGTACCCTCTGTTATTGGGCAAACCCCGGCAATACCGGCACCGGGCGTTTGTCATCATCGATGGCAACGAAACTGAACAAGCCCTGGATTGCCAATTCGCGGCCATCGCAACTCATGCTTTCGACATACACCTCAACCTCGACCTTGAGGCTGGTATTGCCAACTTTAACCACACGGCCCACGAGCTCAACGATGCAACCGGCTGCAATCGGATGATTAAAGTCAATACGGTCGGTGGATACCGTCACCAACGGCAGGCGGCAAAAACGGGTCGCGGCGATAAACGACACTTCATCCATCCAGGCCAGTGCAGTGCCGCCAAACAAGGTGTTGTGGTGATTGGTGGTCGAGGGGAATACCGCTTTGGTAATACGGGTAACGGACAATTCAGTACGGCGTTGAATCTCTTGCTCACGCAAAGTCATGCTTTTACTACCTACAACTGGACAAAGGTATGACAAATCTCAGGCAACAAAAAAGCAGCCCGAAGGCTGCTTTTTTCTGCATCGGGAAGCTGGACTTAAGCCAGTTTTTCCTTGATGCGAGCTGCTTTACCGGACAGGTCACGCAGGTAGTACAGCTTGGCTTTACGAACGTCACCGCGACGTTTCACTGCCATGCTGTCGATTTGCGGGCTGTAGGTCTGGAAAGTACGCTCTACGCCAACACCGTTGGAGATTTTACGAACAGTGAAAGCACTGTTCACGCCACGGTTACGCTTGGCAATCACTACACCTTCGAAAGCTTGCAGACGCGAACGATCGCCTTCCTTCACTTTCACCTGAACGACAATGGTGTCGCCCGGGGCAAAAGGAGGGATCTCTTTGGTCATCTGCTCTGCTTCGAGTGCAAGGATGATTTTGTTAGTCATGCTGTGCTCCTAAGGTAGATCAACTGATCTACCATCGATACGTTGTTAACTATCGTCCCGCCCGAGGATATATTCCTCGAGCAGCTTCTTCTCTTCTCCAGAAAGCGAGCGGCTTTCCAGAAGATCGGCGCGTCGTTCAAAGGTCCGCCCAAGGGACTGCTGTAAACGCCAACGCCGGATGTGTGCATGATTGCCACTAAGCAATACGTCGGGAACACGCTGATCCGCATACACCTCCGGTCGGGTGTAGTGCGGGCAATCCAGCAAACCATCCGTGAAGGAATCTTCCTCCGCGGAGTCCGCATGCCCTAAAGCTCCAGGCAGCAGTCGTGTAACCGCATCAATCAGAACCATCGCCGGTAGCTCGCCACCAGAGAGTACATAGTCACCAATCGACCACTCTTCATCGACATAAGCATCTATAAAACGCTCGTCAATGCCTTCATAACGACCTGCAATGAGGATTAATGCTTCCTCATTCGCCAGTTCGCGTACCGCCGACTGATTCAGTTGACGGCCTTGGGGCGACAGGTAAATAACCTTCGCCGCCTCTCCGGCTGCTTCTCTGGCCTGAACCAGTGCATCTTCCAGAGGCTTGATCTTCATCACCATGCCCGGACCACCGCCAAATGGGCGATCGTCCACAGTGTGATGTCGGTCCGTTGTGTAGTCTCGCGGATTCCAACAAGTAAGCTGCAAGAGCCCTTGTTTCACCGCACGACTAGTGATGCCGTAGTCGCTGATGGCGGAAAACATTTCGGGAAACAAACTGATCACTTCTACGCGCAATTTAGCCACGCTTAGAAGTCCGCATCCCAATCCACCTTCATCTCGCCAGCTTGCAGGTCGACGCTCAACACGCATTGCTCTGTATAGGGCAACAAGCGATCGCGGTCATCCAGGCTACCTGGGCAAGGTTTGACTTCCATGACATCGTTCGAGCCAGTTTCCATCAGGTCAACAATCTTGCCGAGCAATTGCCCTTCAAGGTTGGTCACCTTCAGACCCTGCAGCTGGTACCAGTAGTACTCGCCGTCGGTCAGTTCAGGAAACAGGTTACGCGGCACGCAGATTTCGAATTCGCGAAGAAGACCAGCTTCGTCACGGTCATCGAGACCCTTGAGCTTTACAACCAGAAACTTGCCGTTATGTGAACGGCCACTGACCAGCTCTGCCTGTCGTACATCATTACCGCGCCGAAGCGTCAGTTTTTTGTAGTCCAACAGGTTATCAATTGGATCCGTAAAGGAATAAACCTTCACTTCGCCGCGCACGCCGTGAGTCGAGTAGATTTTGCCGATAACGATCAAATCATCAGCAGTTTCAGGCGTCACGCTCATATTGCTCAGGCCGCAGCCTTAGCGTTTTCTTTAACCAGCTGAGCAACACGCTCAGACAGTTGAGCACCAACGCTCAGCCAGTAGGCGAGGCGGTCTTCTTTAACGGAGAAACGGACTTCTTGACCACGGGCAACCGGGTTGAAGAAACCAATTTGTTCCTTGTGGGAACCGTCACGTGGGTTACGGCTGTCGGTAACGGTCAAGTGGTAAAACGGGCGCTTTTTGGAGCCGCCAAGGGCAAGACGGATTGTTAGCATGTGAACATCGTTCCTGTAGTCGGTGCTGCAAATCTAAAGGCACAGCGGGCATAGGTGCCCGAAAGGCCGCATATTCTAAGGAATATCCGGACTTTTGCAAATGTCTTTTTCAGGCGCCTACCGGCATACCCTACAGACTTGCAACAAGGTCGCCACGAATGGCGACAGGTCAGCTCCCGCACAGTGCGGGTTTGCCGGGTGTCTCGCATTGCTGCGAGTTGCCCGAACGCGAGCGCTCGGGCAGGTAAATTACATTTTTGGCATGCCGCCGCCGGGCATCATTGAGCCCATGCCGCGCATCATTTTGGCCATCCCACCTTTGGTGGAGAACTTCTTCATCATCTTTTGCATCTGCTTGTGCTGCTTGATCAAGCGGCCGATGTCCTGCACCTGAGTGCCGGAACCCATGGCAATACGGCGTTTGCGCGAACCGCTGATCAGCTCAGGGTCGCGGCGCTCGGCCGGGGTCATGGAGTTGATGATGGCTTCCATTTGCTTGAATTGCTTTTCTGCTGCGCCCTGGGCATTGCCCATTTGCGCCAGATTGACGCCACCCATGTTCGGCAGCTTGTCCATGAGACCGCCAAGGCCGCCCATGTTCTTCATCTGTTGCAGTTGGTCGCGGAAGTCTTCGAGGTCGAAGCCTTTACCTTTTTTAAGCTTTTTAGCCAGCTTGTCGGCTTTGTCTTTATCGAGGGTCTGTTCGGCCTGCTCGATCAGGCTGAGCACGTCGCCCATGCCCAGGATGCGTGAAGCAATACGATCCGGGTGGAACGGCTCGAGCGCATCGCTCTTCTCACCCATACCGATGAACTTGATCGGCTTGCCGGTGATCGCGCGCACGGACAACGCAGCACCGCCACGGGCATCACCGTCGACCTTGGTCAGGATCACACCGGTCAGCGGCAACGCGTCGCCAAAGGCCTTGGCCGTATTGGCGGCGTCCTGGCCGGTCATGGCATCAACGACGAACAGGGTTTCTGCAGGTTTGACCGCTGCGTGCAACTCCTGAATCTCGGCCATCATCTCGGCGTCGATGTGCAGGCGACCCGCGGTATCGAGAATCACCACATCGATAAACTTCAGCTTGGCTTCAGCAATGGCTGCGCGAGCGATGTCTACCGGCTTCTGGCTCAGATCGGACGGAAAGAACGTAACGCCCACTTCAGCAGCCAGGGTTTCCAGCTGCTTGATCGCGGCCGGACGATAAACGTCAGCCGAAACCACCATCACGGTTTTCTTTTTGCGCTCTTTAAGGAAGCGCGCCAGCTTGCCGGCGGTGGTGGTTTTACCCGCGCCCTGCAAACCGGCCATCAATACAACGGCAGGTGGCGTGACATTGAGGACCAGATCCTCGTTGGCAACACCCATCAGGCTTTCAAGTTCAGCCTGGACGATCTTCACAAACGCCTGGCCAGGCGTCAGGCTGCGGGACACTTCTGTGCCCACAGCGCGCTCTTTGACCGCGTTGACGAAGTCTTTGACTACCGGCAAAGCCACGTCGGCTTCCAGCAACGCCATGCGCACTTCACGCAGGGTGTCTTTGATATTGTCCTCGGTCAGCTTGGCCTTGCCGGTGACATGGCGCAGCGTCTGCGAGAGACGATCGGTTAAATTTTCAAACATGCGCGATCCTTTCAGGCCCAAAGTAGACCGGGGTTATTGCGGCCCAGCCCGTGTAAAACTGATGCTCGGCGAGCCTGCGGCGTGGGCAGGTCGCGGATTATAGCGAAGACTGGCCGTGTCCGACACCTTGCCGTCGGCTTATGTGGTCTTTCGTGTACAGGCGGTTGTATGCCAAACTCAGCCCTTTCGGGCTTGCCTAACAGGATTTATGCTCACCTTGTCACCCAGCTTGCTACCCAGCCTCGCCGCCGCCTGTATATATGCCGCTGCGACCTTCTACCAAGGCACTTGCCTGCGCCAGGGCGCGAAGGCGAACAAACGCCTGCTGGTGACGCTCGGCATTCTTGCCGTACTCACCCATGCCGCCAGCCTGTTTACCCACCTGATGACTCCGGCCGGGCTGGAACTGGATTTTTTCAGTGCCGCAAGCCTGATTGCAGCAGCAGTGATCGCTGTAACCCTCGTTGCCTGCGCACGGATACCGGTCGAAAACCTTCTGCTGCTTCTATACCCGCTGGGCATGCTGACCGTACTGCTGTCCGAGTTCGCACCGCCCGGCACGGTCCAGGTCATAAATGAAGAGCCCGGCATCCTCGCGCATATCCTGCTTTCGATCATGGCCTATGGCATGTTCACCATCGCGGTGTTCCAGGCGCTGCTGCTGTCGTTGCAGAACTACCAGCTCAAGCACAAGCACCCCAAGGGCCTGATCAAGAACTTCCCGCCGCTGCAAACCATGGAGAGCCTGCTGTTTGGCTTCCTGTGGGCCGGCTGGTCGTTGCTCTCGCTGTCGCTGATTTCCGGCTGGCTGTTTTTGGGTAACCTGTTTGCCCAGCACCTTGTGCACAAAACCCTGCTGGCCTGCCTGGCATGGATCGTCTTCAGCGTACTGCTGTGGGGGCGCTACCACCTCGGCTGGCGCGGGCATAAAGCCATCCGCTGGACGTTTGCCGGTTTTTGCCTGTTGATGCTGGCCTACTTTGGCAGCAAGCTGGTTCGTGAATACATTCTGCATATTTGACGGGCGATGATTATGGATAGCTTGCCCCCCGGGCCGATGCTCGCAGTATTGGCCCTGTTGTTTACCGGGCTGGGGTTCTTTATTGGAATCCTTTCACGCAATGCCCGCCACGCAGCCCATCGTGCCGAAGCTCCCCAGCCTCACAACGAAACCGGCCCCGGGGACGATGAGCAGCCCAACAGCCGCACGTCCCTGCTTTCCGGCATCCATGCGTTGGACAACATCACGGTCAACGACATCCTGATCCCGCGCAGCGAGGTCGAAGGCCTCAACCTCGACGATCCGATCGAAGACCTGATCGAACAGCTGCGCCAGACCACACGCACGCGCCTGCCGGTATTTCATGACGACATCAATCAGGTCGAAGCCATCCTCAACACCCGTCACATTCAACACATGCTGCCGGATGCCAGCCTGACCAAAGACGCATTGCTGGACGTCTGCCACGAACCCTACTTCATCCCCGAAAGCACCCCGCTGCAACTGCAACTGCTGAATTTCCACAAGCAGCAACGGCGAATGGGCGTGGTGGTCGATGAGTACGGCGAAGTGCTCGGCATCGTGACACTTGAAGACATCCTCGAAGAAATCGTGGGTGAATTCGAGGACGAGCAGAACATCGACAACCCCCATATCGACCCCCTGCCTGACGGACGCTATGTGATCGATGGCGCAGCCTCCATCCGCGAACTGAACAAAGCCCTGGGCTGGCACCTGCCCTGCGACGGCCCCAAGACCCTCAACGGCCTTGTCACCGAAGCACTGGAAACCATTCCGGAAACCACGGTATGCCTGAAAATAGGCGCCTATCGCCTGGAGATTCTCCAGACCGAAGATAACCGCGTCAGCCGCGTGCTTATCTGGCACAACAGCGTCAAACCCGCGGTTTAATCCTCCTGCAAGACCTTGTTACATTCGGACAGGCCTCCCTATAATCATTGCGCTTACACCCAGCCCTCAGGGCTAAACGACCATAAAAAACGCTCTGCCGTATCCGCCGAAAAAGCCGATAGCGGTTAAGGAGCTCATAACTGTCAGGGATATGCGCATGACCACCAGCACCACTTACAGCGAAGCCGTGCCCGACAAGCCGGTCAACTCCGCAACCCGCGTTGCGACGGCCAGTTTTATTGGTACGGCCATCGAGTTTTACGACTTTTATGTGTATGCCACTGCTGCTGCACTGGTCATCGGCCCCGTATTTTTCCCCCAGACTTCCGGCACAGCACAAATGCTGTCGGCGTTTCTGACCTTCGGCATCGCGTTTCTTGCCCGCCCTCTGGGCTCATTTCTATTTGGCCACTTCGGTGACCGGGTCGGGCGCAAATCCACGCTGGTTGCATCCCTGCTGTTGATGGGCGTGTGCACCACGCTGATCGGCGTATTGCCGGGTTACGCCACGATTGGCGCCTGGGCACCGATCCTGCTTTGCGTGCTGCGCTTCGGCCAAGGCCTGGGATTGGGTGGCGAATGGGGCGGTGCCGCGCTGCTGGCCACCGAGAACGCCCCCAAGGGCAAGCGCGCCTGGTATGGCATGTTCCCGCAACTGGGGCCTTCGATTGGCTTTCTGGCGGCCAACGGCCTGTTCCTGACCCTGGCCTTGACCCTCAGCGATGAACAATTCCGCTCGTGGGGCTGGCGCATCCCGTTCCTGCTCAGCGCTGCGCTGGTGATGGTGGGCCTGTATGTGCGGCTCAAGCTGGAAGAAACCCCGGTGTTTGCCAAAGCCATAGCGCAACACGAACGGGTGAAAATGCCCATCGTTGAGCTCTTCAGCCAATACTGGGCGCCGATGCTGCTGGGCGCCGCTTCAATGGTGGTGTGCTATGCGCTGTTCTATATCTCGACCGTATTCTCGCTGAGTTATGGCGTCTCCACCCTGGGCTACACCCGCGAAACCTTCCTCGGCCTGCTGTGCTTTGCCGTGCTGTTCATGGCAGCGGCCACGCCTCTCTCGGCCTGGGCCAGCGACCGTTATGGGCGCAAGCCGGTACTGATTGTCGGTGGCGTACTGGCGATCTTGTCCGGCTTTCTGATGGAGCCCCTGCTCACCCACGGTTCAACCTGGGGTGTAGCGCTGTTCCTGTGCATCGAACTGTTTTTGATGGGCGTGACCTTTGCCCCGATGGGCGCCCTGCTGCCCGAACTGTTCCCGACCCGAGTGCGCTATACCGGCGCGTCGGCGGCGTACAACCTGGGCGGGATTGTCGGCGCATCGGCCGCCCCCTTCTTCGCCCAGAAACTGGTGAGCATGGGGGGTTTGAGCTGGGTGGGCGGGTATGTGTCAGGCGCAGCAGTACTCAGCCTGATCGCTGTGCTGTGCTTGAAAGAAACGAAAGAGGCTGACCTGAACAAGGTGGCCTGAAGCAGCGCTACTACTTTGTAGCCGCTGCCGCAGGCTGCGATGGGTTGCGTAGCGACCCTGAAAGCGAAGGTCCTTCGGCCCTTATCGCAGCCTTCGGCAGCGGCTACAGGTTTTTTACAGCTCGACCACTACCGCTTTGGATGAACGGGTCGCTTTGGCCCGTGCGGCCTCAATCGACTCATCCCGCGCCAGCGCCACGCCCATGCGGCGCTGGCCATTGACCTCTGGCTTGCCAAACAGACGCAAGGCCGTGTCCGGCTCGCTCAGGGCCACACCCAGGTTGGAGAAAGCGGTCTGGGTCGACTGCCCTTCCACCAAAATCACCGCAGAGGCCGAAGGCCCGAACTGACGGATCAGCGGAATCGGCAAACCGAGAATCGCCCGAGCATGCAGCGCGAACTGCGACAAATCCTGAGAGATCAGCGTTACCAGACCTGTGTCATGCGGACGCGGCGAGACTTCGCTGAACCACACCTGATCGCCTTTGATAAACAGCTCAACACCAAACAAACCGCGACCACCCAGCGCCTCGGTAACGGCTTTGGCGACACGCTCGGACTCGGCCAGCGCAATCGGGCTCATGGCCTGGGGCTGCCAGGATTCCTGGTAATCGCCCTTCTCCTGACGATGACCGACCGGCGCGCAGAACGTGGTGCCGCCAATGTGACGCACGGTGAGCAGGGTGATTTCGTAGTCGAAGTCGATAAAACCTTCAATGATGACCCGCCCCTTGCCCGCACGACCGCCTTCCTGTGCGTAATCCCAGGCCGCCTTTACGTCGTCGGCGCTGCGCAGCAGGCTCTGGCCTTTGCCCGAGGAGCTCATCACCGGTTTGACCACACACGGGAAGCCCAGGTCCAGCACCGCAGCGCTGTAATCCTCGAAGGTATCGGCAAAATGGTACGGCGAGGTCGGCAGGTCCAGCTCTTCTGCCGCCAGACGGCGAATGCCTTCGCGGTTCATGGTCAGCGAAGTGGCACGCGCAGTCGGGATCACGGTGAAGCCTTCAGCCTCCAGCTCCACCAGGGTCGCAGTGGCAATGGCTTCGATTTCCGGGACGATAAAGTGCGGCTTTTCTGCTTCGATCACGGCTCGCAGGGCGGCGCCATCAAGCATGTTGATCACGTGGCTGCGATGGGCAACCTGCATGGCCGGTGCATTGGCGTAGCGGTCGACGGCAATCACTTCGACCCCCAGACGCTGCAGTTCGATGACAACTTCTTTGCCCAGCTCACCGCAGCCACACAGCAATACGCGGGTCGCGGTCGGCGACAGTGGAGTTCCGATACGGGTCATTTCAGGTCCTCAAGGAAACAAAATCATCGAAGGCGCGCGCAAAGCTTGCGCCTGCAGGGGGGGGGAGAAAGGCCGGCATGTTACATGACTAGACAGCGGCCTTGCGTAAACGCCAGGCCATTGCCAGCCATACGCAGGTAACACCGGCGAATTTTGAAGCCATGGCGATCAGAATCACGCCAGGGGTGAACGCATCGATCATGCCGAAAAAGATAAAGGTATCTATGGGGATACTCAGTGCAGAGCTGATCCACAGGCGGTCATGCAAAGGGCGCTTGGTGATGCTGAACACCAGCCAGTCGATGCACTCCGATACGGCAAAAGCAGTGGCACTGGCCAGGGCAATCGAAGGGTCTGAGGTGATATACGACAGCACCAGGGCCGCCAGCATGGCCAACAGGGCACCGTGGCCAAACCGGGTTTGCACCATATCGCGCAACACAAACACCAACCCGCCCCAGGCTGACCAGATAATGTCCAGATGCGGCGCCGTGGAGAACGCGAAGTTGATCAGCACGACGCTGGCGATATAAGCGATAAGAAACAGCATGGGAGCGGGCGACACCTCTAAATAAGGCGCACAGGGTACTTGAGGGCGTGCGCCGGGCCAAGAGCCCCTCTCCCTCCGGGAGAGAGTGAGGGCGCTCTCAGGTTTTAGAACCCAACATCCACACAACCCCGCTGGACTTCGCCCGCTCATGGCACAGCCCCAGCACTTCACGTCGCTCGGGGTTGGTCATGCGGCTCCAACGGGTGATTTCCGCCACGGTGCGCTGGCAACCGCTGCACACGTCATCGTCGTCCAGTGCGCAAATGTTCACGCAGGGCGAGGAGACCGGGCGCTCCGTCTCACTCATTGCTCTTGTACCTTCAGGTCACGGGCATAACGCTGGCCGTTCTTGACGTAGTGCGCTGCGCTGGCCTCCAGGAGTTTTTTCTGGTCCTCGGTCAGGTCCCGCACCACCTTGCCCGGTGAGCCCATGACCAGCGAACCGTCAGGGATTTCCTTGCCCTCGCCGATCAGCGAGTTGGCGCCGATGATGCAGTGTTTACCGATTCTGGCGCCATTGAGGATTACCGCATTGATCCCGATCAGGCTGTAATCGCCCACCGTGCAGCCATGCAGCATCGCGTTATGGCCAATGGTCACACCCGTGCCCAAGGTCAGCGGATACCCCATGTCGGTATGCATCACGGCGCCATCTTGCACGTTGCTGTGCTTGCCAATCAGGATCAGCTCGTTATCGCCGCGCAACACGGCGTTAAACCAGACACTCGCGCCCTCCTCCAGCCGCACCTTGCCTATCAGGGTGGCATTGGGAGCTGTCCAGCTCTCGGGATGGGTTTCGACGAGCGAGTCGCCCAGGCTGTATTTCATGCTGATGTCCTCAAGGCAGGCGTGGCTGTCTGCTGACAGCTCTTTATATGGAAATGGAGCGTTCAGGCGGGGAATGCAGGTTGATGTTGACGTCGTCGTACAGCAGGTTCATCAGCTCGACGATCATGATTGCCGTGAGCCCCCAGATTTTGTAAACGCCAAAACGGTAGCTCGGCACATACCAGCTGCGCCCCTGATAATCGATGCGATGGGTGTGCTCACGCGGGTCCTGACGAAAGAACTCCAGGGGCACGCTGAACACGGCGGCGATTTCGGCATCGTTGGCCAGGTATTCGACGTAGTCCGGCACCAGGCCGACGTAAGGCGTAACGCGGATACCGTGCAAAGAGATCAAGGGGCTGAGGGGGCCGATAATTTCGACCAGGCCCGGTGGCAGGCCGATTTCTTCTTCGGCCTCGCGCAGGGCGGTAAACACCAGGTCCGGGTCTTCCGGATCGCGGCGCCCGCCGGGGAAGGCCACTTCACCGCCGTGGGTCGACAGCCCGCTGGCACGCAGGGTCAGGATCAGCTCGGGCTCATCACTGCGCGTTACCGGCAACAGAACGGCTGCCTCAGGAAAGTAGCGTTCTGTTTCCAGCGTGCGCGGGGTGTAGCGGCTTACACGGCCAAGCAGCTCGTCCAGCATAGGTCATCTCGATCCGTCACTTATCGGGCATCATGCACCAAATCTTGCCGGGCACCCAAGCCCCACAGTGTCGCAGCCAACGATGCCGCACTTGCCGAGGGCCCGTTCCACCCCCCAAGATAAGCGCAGCACCCAGAGACCACAGCATGAAATTTTGCAATTTGTGCGGCCATTCCGTCAGCCAGCATGTCCCGCAAGGCGATTCGCGCCTGCGCTATGTCTGCGACCACTGCCACACCGTCCACTACCAGAACCCCAATATCGTTGCCGGCTGCCTGCCCACCTGGGGCACGCAAGTGCTGTTGTGCCGGCGCGCCATTGAGCCGCGCAAAGGCTACTGGACACTGCCCGCAGGCTTTATGGAG
Source organism: Pseudomonas deceptionensis (assembly GCF_900106095.1). Classification (NCBI taxonomy): domain Bacteria; kingdom Pseudomonadati; phylum Pseudomonadota; class Gammaproteobacteria; order Pseudomonadales; family Pseudomonadaceae; genus Pseudomonas; species Pseudomonas deceptionensis. The sequence goes on from NZ_FNUD01000002.1 coordinate 4,917,697, forward strand.
AACGGCGAGACGGTCGAACAGGCCGCCCGGCGCGAAACCCTCGAAGAAGCCTGTGCCGTTGTTGAGAACCTGAACATCTATACCCTGATCGATGTGCCGCATATTAATCAGGTGCATATTTTCTACCGCGCCGAGCTGCAAAACCTCGAATTTAGCGCCGGGGAAGAGAGCCTTGAAGTCCGGCTCTTCGAAGAAGCCGACATCCCTTGGTCAGAGCTGGCTTTTCGCACGGTCAGCCGTACCTTAGAATGCTTTTTCGCTGACCGCGCGGGAGACATTTACCCCGTGCGCAGCGAGGCTGTACCGCCTCTGGCCAGCCTGATCAAACCCCAACAATAATGCTGTTTGCCTTGCACCTCAGGAATATCCCCCTAATGCGTTGGTTGCTCGCTGCTCTCTGCCTGTCGTTTGCCGTTACTTGCCAGGCCTCTGTTGTCATCACCGTAAACGGCAAACCCGTCGATAAAAACCAGGTACTTCAGTCAACCCCGCCGGCACTGCCGATCCATACCGGGCAAAGCATCGAAAAGGTCCTGGTCCTCAAGTCTGCACGCAAGCTGCAACTGATCAGCGACGGTAAACCGATCAAGACCTACCGCATCTCATTGGGCAAACAACCCAAAGGGCCAAAAATGCGCGAGGGCGACAAACGTACGCCTGAAGGGCTGTACTGGGTCGACTGGCGCAAAAAAAGCGACAAGTTCAACCTGGCCATGCACATCAACTACCCCAATGTCAGTGACGCGGCCACCGCACGGCGTGAAGGGGTGAACCCGGGGTCGATGATCATGATCCACGGCACACCGGACAGCGAAGAAAACCCCGAAGACCTGTTCCATACCCTGGACTGGACCGATGGCTGCATCGCGATGAAAAACTACGAAATGCGCGAAGTCTGGAACCTGGTTCAAGACGGCACGATGGTTGAAATCCGCCCCTGAGCAAAAATAAATTCCAGCCGCCATACCAGCAGCATCCTCCCCCCCTCGTTTAATACCACTGCACACCGCCGGGCCCAACCGGGCCCGCAACCTCTCGGCGCCTTCGCCAACACGCTAATACCACTTAAACACCAAATAAATAACCCACCCTGCAAACCCTTGCCTGCATGGGGCAAGCTCCGATTTCGCGCATTGACTTGGTATTAAAGTGGTATTAGTTTTGCCGCATTACCGAGCGACAAAACCCACAACCGCATCGGACACATCGCCCATGAGTACGCTTCTTGCCCTACGCCCGGACGACACCCTGGCTACGCCGCTGTACCTGCAACTCGCCCGAAACCTGGAAGCCGCGATTCACGCCGGCGTCTGGAAAGCCGAGCAGGCACTGCCTTCCGAGCGCAGCCTGAGCGAACAACTGGGCCTGTCCCGCGTTACCGCCCGCAAAGCCCTGGAAGTGCTGTTCGAGCAAGGCCTGATCCGCCGCAGCCAGGGCTCCGGCACCTTTATCACCCCGCGTCTTGAGCAACCGTTGTCGCGGCTTTCCAGCTTCAGCGAAATGCTCCGGCTCAAGGGCTTTGTGCCAAGTTCACAGTGGCTGGACCGGGAAATCACCCCGCCTACCCACGAAGAACTGATCCGCCTGGCGCTGTCGCCGACCGACAAAGTCGCCCGCCTCAAACGCCTGCGCAAAGCCGATGACACCGTGATGGCCATCGAGATGAGCACCCTGCCTGCGTCGCTGATCCCACAGCCGCAGGTGATTGGCGACTCGCTTTACGAACACCTGGACCGCATCGGCAAACCGGTGGTTCGCGCCCTGCAGCACATTCAGGCAGTGAACGCCTCGGCCGAATTTGCCGCGCTGGTCGGGATCGAACCAGGTACCGCCATGCTGCTGATGACCCGGGTCGGCTACCTGGAAGACAACACCCCCATCGAAGTCACCGACACCTATTGCCGCAACGATTACTACGACTTCGTGGCCGAGCTGCGCCGCTAACCCTCATTCGACGTCACGCCCAGAGAGCCGATCATGTCTGAAGACAACATCCTCACGCCCCAAGGCTGGGTTCGCGGTCGCCTGCTGCTGCAAGGCGCCAGGGTGCTCGGCATCGAAGGCCGCCCCTGCGACCCGGCCGACAATGACCTGCCGTACCTGCTGCCCGGTTTTATCGACTTGCATGTTCACGGCGGCGGCGGCAAAGACATCATGCAAGGCAGTGAAGCCTTCGAAACCATCGCCCGCACTCACCTGCGGTTCGGCACCACGGCGCTGCTGGCCACCACCATGACCGCTCCGAATCACGACATCTGCCGTGTGCTCGGTGCCCTTGGCGATTTTTGCCAGCAGCGCCCAAGCGGCTGCGCCCGGGTGCTCGGCGTGCACCTTGAAGGCCCGTTTATCAACCCCGGCAAACTCGGCGCGCAACCCAACTTCGCCCACACCGCGCTGATGGCTGAAGTCGAGGACTACCTGGGCCTGGCGCCGATCAAGGTCATCACCATCGCCCCCGAGATTGCTGGCCACATTGAACTGATTGGCGAGCTCAGTGCCCGCGGTATCCGCATGCAACTGGGCCACACCCTGGGCAGTTATGAAGAAGGCGTGGCCGCTCTGGACGCTGGCGCCAGCAGCTTTACCCATTTGTACAACGCCATGAGCCCGCTGCATCACCGCGAGCCCGGCATCCTTGGCGCAGCGCTGGCCCATGCGCGGTTTGCCGAGTTGATCCCCGACTTGCTGCACGTACACCCCGGTGCGATCCGCGCGGCCTTGCGTGCGATCCCCTGCCTGTACTGCGTCACCGATTCAACCGCCGCCACCGGCATGCCCGATGGAGAATACCAACTGGGCAGCCACACCGTGACCAAATGCCTGGGCGGCGTGCGCCTGGCAGATGGCACGTTGGCGGGCAGCACCCTGACCATGGATCAGGCGCTGCGCAACCTGGTGAAAATCGGCCTGCCGCTGGCCGAAGCCTCGCAACGCCTGTCGCAGTTCCCGGCCGATTACCTCGGCATGGAAGACCGCGGGCGCTTGCAACCCGGCAGCTGGGCCGACTGCGTACGCCTGGACCGCTCATTGAACATCACTGCCGTCATGGTCGAAGGAGAAGCGCTTGACTTCCAAAATGCTTGAAGAGGCCCAGTCCTCGTGTGAAGCGGTCGAACGCCAACTGTTCAACCTCGACCCGTTCCTGGTCGACCTCGCCCGCGAACTGCGAGCCAACCCGCCCGATGTCGCCATGACCCTGGCCCGCGGCAGTTCTGACCATGCCGCCAGCTACTTTGCCTACTTGACCATGCAGCACCTGGGCGTGCCCGTGGCCTCGTTGCCGATGTCCGTTGTCACCTTGCGCCAGTCACCGCTGCGGGTGAAGGGGCAGGCGGTGTTTGCCTTCTCCCAGTCGGGTCAAAGCCCTGACCTGATCGACAGCCTGCGCTTGCTGCGTGAGCGTGGTGCCTTGAGCGTGGCGCTGGTGAATGCCGAGCATTCACCGCTCGAAGAGGCCAGCGCCTATACCCTGCCCCTGTGTGCCGGTGCCGAATACAGCGTGGCGGCCACCAAAAGCTTCATCGCCACCCTGAGCGCCAGTGCCCGATTGGTGGCGCATTGGGCCAATGACAAGGCCTTGCTCGAAGCCGGCCACTTGTTGCCCGCCGGCTTGCGCGATGCCTGCTCGCAGGATTGGAGCAAAGCCATCGACACCCTGCGCGATACTCAACGATTGCTGGTGATAGGCCGGGGGGCAGGCTTTGCCATCGCCCAGGAGGCCGCGCTCAAGTTCAAGGAAACCTCGACCCTGCAGGCCGAAGCCTTCAGCAGCGCCGAAGTGCGCCACGGCCCCATGGCCTTGATCGAGGAAAACTACCCGCTGCTGATTTTTGCTCCACGCGGCGTGGAACAGGCGGGCCTGCTGACCCTGGCCCATGACATGCGCCAGCGTGGCGCCCGCGTACTGCTGGCGGCCCCGAGTGATGTGCCCGAGCGCGACCTGACCCTGAGCCAGGCGGCACACCCGGATCTGGACCCGATTCTGGCGATCCAGAGTTTTTACGTGATGGCCGCAGGCCTGGCCGAAGCCCGAGGGTTAGACCCCGACCAGCCGCGCTTCTTGAGCAAAGTGACCCGTACTCACTAAGCAGTCCTTTTCCACAGGTTTAATGAGTATCGCGCCATGCACAATAATAAGAAGCTCACCCTCAACGCGCCGCTTAGCGGTCCGGTCGTCAAGCTGTCCCACGTACCGGACGACGTATTCTCCAGTGCCGTGATGGGGGACGGCATTGGTATCGACCCGCTGAACGACTGCCTGTTTGCCCCCTGTGACGGGGTGGTGGTGCATGTCGCCAAAACCGCTCATGCCCTGACGTTGCGTGCCGAAAACGGCGCTGAATTGCTGATGCACCTGGGTATCGACACCTTTGAGCTGCAAGGCGAAGGCTTTGAGCTGCTGGTAAAAAACGGCGCGCAGGTCTACAGCGGCCAGCCGCTCATTCGCTTCGACCTCGACTACATTGCACAACGCTGCAAAAGCCTGATCAGGCTGCTGGTGCTGACCAATGGCGAACAGTTTGAGTTGCAGTTTCTTGAGCAGAGCACGGCCCAGGTCGGCGAGCCTTTGCTGCACGTCGTTGCGCGTCAGGCCGTCGGGACGCCCGAGGCGACGGACAACCCGAGCCTGCAAGCCCAAGGCAGTGTGCGCATCACCCATAAAGGCGGGCTGCATGCTCGCCCGGCCGCCCTGGTGCGGCAAACCGCGCTGGGGTTCAAGAGCGCATCGCGCTTGCACATCGGGGCCAACTCAGCCCCCTGCGACAGCATTGTCAGGCTATTGGCACTGGGTATCAGCGAGCAGGATGAAGTGCAGGTCAGCTGCGAAGGCGAGGATGCCGATGCCGCGCTGCAAGCGATTCTGGCTGCACTGGGCAAAGTACGATCCGTTCCCGCCCCGCACGTATCGGCACCCGCACCGATCAGGGCCAGCAACCAACCGGGGCAGTTGAGCGGTGTATGCGCCGCCCCCGGGCTGGTCAGCGGTCCGCTGTTTTATTTGACCGGCGTACAACTGCCGCCCGACCTCGGCAATTACATCCCGGAGCAACAAATACTGGCGCTGAATACGGCTCTGGAGCAGGTGCGCGGCGAAATCCAGCTCACGCTGATCGCCGCCCGTGCGCAACGCCGGGTCGACGAGGAAGCGATTTTCGCCACCCACCTGGCCTTGCTTGAAGACAGCGCGCTGCTGCAGGCCAGCCATATCGCCATCGCCCAAGGCCGCGGTGCCGCCCATGCCTGGAGCGAAGCCATCGAGCAGCAATGCACGATTTTGAAAAGCCTGGGCAGCACCTTACTGGCCGAGCGCTCCAACGATTTACGTGATTTGCAGCAACGGGTTTTACGTGCCCTGCTGGGTGAAAGCGGGCAGTGCCAGTTACCGCCGGGCGCCATCGTCGCCGCCTTTGAGCTCACGCCCTCCGACCTGCTGATGCTGTGCGAACAGAACGTCGCGGGGCTGTGCATGGCGGCGGGCGGCGCTACCTCCCACGTGGCAATTCTGGCGCGCGGCAAGGGCTTGCCGTGCCTGGTCGCCCTCGGCCGCGAGGTCCTCGACTTGCCCGATGGCCAGCACTTGGTGCTCGATGCCGACAACGCCCGGCTGGAGTTGGCGCCCACCGCCGAACGAATCGAGCAAGTGCGCCAAACCACCCTCGCCCGCCAGCAACGCTTTGCCCGACAACAGGTGCACGCCCATGAACCGGCGCTGACCCGTGACGGCCTGCACATCGAAATCGCCGCCAACGTCGCCTCCAGCCATGATGCCGCCAGCGCCCACGCCAATGGTGCGGACGGGGTGGGGTTGTTGCGCACCGAGTTTCTGTTTGTTGATCGCAGCACTGCGCCCAATGAACAGGAGCAGATCACGGCCTACCAGGACGTACTCGATGCCATGGGCGACAAGCCCGTGATCATCCGCACCATTGATGTGGGCGGCGACAAACAGCTCGACTACTTGCCGTTACCCGACGAAGCCAACCCGGTATTGGGCCTGCGCGGCATTCGTCTGGCCCAACTGCACCCGCAGGTACTCGACCGGCAACTGCGTGCCTTGCTGCAGGTCAGCCCGACGCAACGCTGCCGCATCCTGCTGCCAATGATTACCGAGGTGGACGAGCTGCTGCATATCCGTCAGCAGCTTGATGCCCTGTGCATCGAACTGGGCCTGAGCGAGCGCCCGCAACTGGGGGTGATGATTGAGGTCCCGGCAGCGGCCTTGATGGCCGAGCAACTGGCCGAGCATGCGGACTTCCTGTCCATCGGCACCAACGACTTGTCGCAATACACCCTGGCGATGGACCGCGACCATGCCGGGCTGGCCGCGCGGGTTGATGCCTTGCACCCGGCACTGCTGCGCCTGATTGCCCACACCTGCGCCGGGGCGGCCCTGCATCAGCGTTGGGTCGGGGTGTGCGGCGCACTGGCCAGCGACCCACTGGCCACCCCGGTACTCATTGGCCTGGGGGTGCGCGAGCTGTCAGTCAGCCCGCTGCAAATAGGTGAAATCAAAGACCGGGTACGGCAACTGGATGCCGGGATGTGCCAATCCATCAGCAAGACACTCTTGAACCTGAGCAGTGCTGGCGCGGTGCGTGAAGCCTGCCGCCAGCACTGGCCATTTTCCGACTGACAACAACAAAAACAACGGAGAACCTCTCATGTATCAACACTTCATCGAAGGCCTGCAACGGCTTGGCCGGGCGCTGATGCTGCCCATTGCGATCCTGCCGATTGCCGGCCTGTTACTGCGCCTGGGCGACGCTGACTTACTGAACATCGCCATCATCCACGATGCGGGCAACACGATTTTCGCCAATCTGGCGCTGATCTTCGCCATCGGCATTGCCGTGGGATTTGCCCGCGACAATAACGGTACCGCGGGCCTGGCCGGGGCCATCGGTTACCTGGTACTGGTCTCGACCCTCAAGGTACTCGATGCCAGCATCAATATGGGCATGCTCGCCGGGATCGTCAGCGGCCTGATGGCCGGGGGGCTGTACAACCGCTTCAAGGACATCAAACTGCCGGAGTACCTGGCGTTTTTTGGGGGCAGGCGCTTTGTGCCGATTGTCACCGGGTTTGCCGCTGTGGGCCTGGGCGTGGTGTTCGGCCTGATCTGGCCGCCGATCCAGAACGGCATCAACAGCCTGGGGGTCTTGCTGCTCGAAAGCGGCAGCATCGGGGCGTTCATTTTTGGCGTGTTGAATCGACTGCTGATCATCACCGGGCTACACCACATCCTCAACAACATGGCGTGGTTCGTGTTCGGAAGCTTTACCAACGAAGCCGGGCAAGTAGTGACCGGCGACCTGACCCGTTACTTTGCAGGCGACCCAAAGGGCGGGCAGTTCATGACCGGCATGTTCCCGGTGATGATGTTCGGCCTGCCTGCTGCGTGCCTCGCGATGTACCGCAATGCCCTGCCGGAGCGGCGCAAACTGATGGGCGGGATATTCCTGTCACTGGCGCTGACGGCATTTTTGACCGGCGTCACCGAGCCCATCGAATTTGCCTTCATGTTCCTCGCGCCCCTGCTCTACATGTTGCATGCATTGCTGACCGGGCTGTCGATGGCCATCACCAACCTGCTGAACATCCATTTGGGCTTCACCTTTTCCGGCGGTGCCATCGACATGTTGCTGGGCTGGGGCAAGTCCACCAATGGCTGGATGATCTTTCCCATCGGGCTGGTGTACTTCGCTATTTACTACGTGGTGTTCGATTACTGCATCCGCCGCTTCAAACTCAAAACCCCGGGCCGTGAAGACAACCCGGTGGCAGAAACCGCCGACCTTACCGGTCAGCAGCGCGCCAACGCCTATATCCAGGCCCTGGGTGGCCCGGACAATCTGATCACCGTAGGTGCCTGCACCACCCGCCTGCGCCTGGAATTGGCAGACCGTAGCAAAGCGCAGGATGACGCGCTTAGAGCCCTGGGCGCCATGGGCGTGATGCGTCCCGGCCGTGCGGGCAGCTTGCAAGTAGTCGTAGGCCCGACTGCCGATAGCATGGCCGATGAGATACGTTCGGCCCTCTCGCAGCTCAACCACCAGCCAGCCGAAGCCACGGCTCAGGCCGCAGTGGAAGAACCGGTACACAAGATGGAACCCGGGCACGCACAAAAATGGCTGGCCGTGTTGGGGGGCCGCAACAATCTATTGCAAGTTGAGTGCGTGGCGCTTACCCGCTTGCGGGTCAAGCTGGCGAACGAGAATTTGCTGTCTGAGGATCTGCTCGATGCATTGGGCAGCCAAGGCATCAGCCAGCACGCCGATGGCGTTTGGCATGTGGTCGTGGGGAAAAAGGCGCAGGGGTTGAGCGAGGTGTTGGGGGAACTGATCAGGCACGCACGGTAACGGAGCCTCTGTGGGAGTGAGCCTGCTCACGAAGGCCGTTAACGATAGCGCGTGTTTACTGAGTAAATGCGGTGTTCTTGAGACTTTCGCGAGCAGGCTCGCTCCCACGTCAGATCATGGTGGGGTTTACAAATCCGCTAAACGCCACACTTCATAAGCGGGCGTTTCATACGGGTGGCTGTGCTTGAGCGCAGCCACCACGTCGTGGATCAGATCGTCCGCGACGACCAGCTCAACTTTCCACTCCCCGACATATTCGACCTGGCCGGTTTGCCCGATAAACGGCTGACTGCCGTCCAGCGCGCGAAACTGGCCCTGGCCCAAGGTCTGCCAAGCGCAGTGGTCATAATTGCCGATCCGCCCGCCACCGGCGGCGAATACGGCATTTTTGACCACGTCCACATGGCTTGGAGGAACGAAGAAGCTGAGCTTGTACATCGCTTTTAATCGACCCACACGCGAGCGTTACGGAACATACGCAACCACGGCGCGTCTTCGTTCCACTCTTCTGGACGCCACGAGTTCTGCACGGCGCGGAACACACGCTCAGGGTGCGGCATCATGATCGTCACACGGCCATCACGGCTGGTCAGGCCGGTAATCCCGCGCGGCGAACCGTTCGGGTTAGCCGGGTAGCTTTCGGTAACCTTGCCGTGGTTGTCGACGAAACGCATCGCCACGCAACCCGACAGATCCGCCTCAAGCAGGGCTTCAGGGCTCGCAAATTCAGCGTGACCTTCGCCGTGAGCGATCGCGATTGGCATGCGCGAACCGGCCATGCCCTGCAGGAAGATCGAGTTCGACTCCTGCACTTGTACCATCGCCACGCGGGCTTCGAATTGCTCGGAACGGTTACGCACAAAGTGCGGCCAGAACTCGCTGCCCGGAACCAGTTCGCTCAGGTTGGACATCATCTGGCAACCGTTGCACACACCCAGGGTGAAGCTGTCGGTACGTTCGAAGAAGCCCTGGAACGCGTCACGTGCACGGGCGTTGAACAGCGCCGACTTGGCCCAGCCTTCACCGGCACCCAGTACGTCGCCGTACGAGAAGCCGCCGCAGGCAACCATGCCCTTGAACTCGTTCAGGTCGACTCGGCCGGCCAGAATATCGCTCATGTGTACGTCGATTGCGTTGAAGCCGGCACGGTCAAACGCCGCGGCCATTTCAACCTGACCGTTGACGCCCTGCTCACGCAGTACGGCCACTTGAGGGCGAATGCCTTTCTTGATGTACGGCGCGCTGATGTTCTCGTTGACATCAAAGCTCAGCTTGACGCTCAGCCCTGGATTATCTTCTTCCAGCAGTACGTCGAACTCTTGATCGGCACACTCGGCGTTATCACGCATGCGCTGGATCTGGTAGCTGGTCTCAGCCCACTGACGCTGCAGCAAACGGCGCTGACCTTCAAATACGGTCTGGCCATTGAACTCGATGCTTACATCGTCACAGTTGCGCGGCTGGCCAATAACCGACACGCAATCGCCCAGGCCGGCAGCGCTGAACTGCGCAAGGATGTCAGCCATGGAGTCCTGACGAACCTGAATCACCGCACCCAGTTCTTCGTTGAACAGGATGGCAGGGATGTCAGCAGCCGTTTCAGCCAGGCCGTCGAGCACCAGGTTGACGCCGCAGTGACCGGCAAACGCCATTTCCATCACGCTGGTCAGCAAACCACCGTCGGAACGGTCGTGGTAAGCCAGCAGGTGACCATCGGCATTCAGGCCCTGGATCACGGCGAAGAAGGCCTTGAGGTCTTCCGCGTCATCAACGTCAGGGGCCTGATTGCCCAGCTTGCCGTAAGTCTGGGCCAGGATCGAGGCGCCCATACGGTTTTGGCCGCGGCCCAGATCGATCAGAACCAGGTCGGTCAGGCCCTTGTCCATACGCAGTACGGGGGTCAGGGTCTGGCGAACATCCAGCACCGGAGCAAAACCGGTAACCACCAGCGACAGCGGCGAGGTAACCGTCTTGTCTGTGCCGTCTTCGTTCCAGCGGGTTTGCATCGACATCGAGTCTTTGCCCACTGGAATGGTGATGCCCAGCTCAGGGCACAGTTCCATGCCGACAGCTTTTACGGTGTCGTACAGACGGGCGTCTTCGCCCGGGTGACCGGCCGCCGACATCCAGTTGGCCGACAGCTTGATGTCGCTGATCTTGCCAATACGCGAAGCCGCGATGTTGGTCAGTGTTTCGCCGATGGCCATGCGGCCCGATGCCGGAGCATCCAGCAGTGCCAGCGGAGTACGCTCGCCCATGGCCATGGCTTCACCGGTGTAAACGTCGAAGCTGGTGGCGGTGACGGCAACGTCAGCCACAGGCACCTGCCACGGACCGACCATCTGATCACGGGCAACCAGACCGGTGATGGTGCGGTCGCCGATGGTGATCAGGAAGCTTTTGCTGGCCACGGCCGGGTGATGCAGAACACGCTCAACGCACTCGCCGATGCTCAGCGCAGACGGGTCGAAGTCGTCGCCCATCTCGGCTTCACGCACTGCCGAACGGTGCATGCGCGGCGCCTTGCCCAGCAATACTTCCAGTGGCATGTCCACCGGGTTGTTGCCGAAGTGGCTGTCCGTCACGGTCAGTTGCGGCTCGGCAGTGGCTTCACCGACTACGGCAAACGGGCAACGCTCGCGTTCGCAGATCGCCTGGAAGCGGTCGAAGTCTTCGACGCCCACGGCCAGAACGTAACGTTCCTGGGACTCGTTGCTCCAGATTTCGTGCGGGGCCATGCCCGGCTCGTCGTTTGGAATGTTGCGCAGTTCGAAACGGCCACCGCGGTCGCCATCGTTCACCAGTTCAGGGAATGCGTTGGACAGACCACCGGCACCCACGTCGTGAATGAAGCTGATCGGGTTCTTGTCACCCAGCTGCCAGCAACGGTCGATCACTTCCTGGCAACGGCGTTCCATTTCCGGGTTTTCGCGCTGTACCGAGGCGAAGTCCAGGTCAGCCGAACTGGCGCCTGTGGCCATGGAGGAAGCTGCGCCGCCGCCCAGACCGATCAGCATCGCCGGGCCACCCAGCACGATCAGCTTGGAGCCAACGGTGATTTCGGCTTTCTGTACGTGTTCGGCGCGGATGTTGCCCATGCCGCCGGCCAACATGATTGGCTTGTGGTAACCACGGACTTCTTCGCCACGCGGGGTGGTGATCGACTGCTCGAAGGTACGGAAGTAACCGGTCAGGGCCGGACGGCCGAATTCGTTGTTGAACGCAGCGCCGCCCAGCGGGCCTTCGATCATGATGTCCAGCGCGGTAACGATGCGCTCAGGCTTGCCGTACGGCACTTCCCACGGCTGTTCAAAGCCCGGGATGTTCAGGTTGGACACGGTGAAACCGGTCAGGCCGGCCTTTGGCTTGGCGCCACGGCCGGTAGCGCCTTCGTCGCGGATCTCGCCACCGGAACCGGTCGCAGCACCCGGGAACGGGGCGATGGCGGTCGGGTGGTTGTGCGTCTCAACCTTCATCAGGATGTGCACAGGCTCCTGCACCGCGCCGTACTGGCGGGTTTCAGGGTCCGGGAAGAAACGCCCTGCCACGCTGCCGACGATCACGGAAGCGTTGTCCTTATAAGCAGACAGAACGCCTTCGCTGTGCATCACGTAGGTGTTCTTGATCATGCCAAACAGGCTTTTTTCCTGGCTCTGGCCGTCAATATCCCAACTGGCGTTGAAGATCTTGTGGCGGCAATGCTCGGAGTTGGCCTGGGCAAACATCATCAGTTCGATGTCGTGCGGGTTGCGGCCCAGACCGTTGAAAGCAGTGACCAGATAGTCGATTTCGTCTTCGGCCAGCGCCAGACCCAACTCGACGTTGGCTTTTTCCAGCGCGGCGCGACCGCCACCCAGCACGTCAATCGCCGTCAACGGCTTGGGTTGGGCGTGGCTGAACAGGCCGGCAGCCTGCTCGAGGTTGCCCAGCACGATTTGCGTCATGCGGTCGTGCAATGCAGCACTGATCAGCTCGGCATCAGCGTCGCTGAACTGGCCAGCCACGTAGAACGCAATACCGCGTTCCAGACGCTGGATTTTGGCCAGGCCACAGTTACGGGCAATGTCACTTGCCTTGCTCGACCAAGGGGAAATGGTGCCAAACCGCGGCAACACCAGGAACAGTCGGCCACTCGGCTCTTGGACCGGCACGCTAGGGCCGTACTTCAGGAGACGGGCCAGTACCTGCTGTTCATCGCTGGTCAGCTCACCGGTAGTCTCGGCAAAGTGGGCGAATTCAGCATACAAACCACTGACAGACGGAACCTTGAGGCTCAGTTGTGCTAGGAGTTTGCTGTGGCGAAAGGCAGAAAGGGCAGGAGCGCCGCGCAGGATCAACATCTTCGGGACAGCCTCGGGAGGGGTATGCTTTGAGGCCCGGCATTCTAGCCTAAACCGTTCGCTACGGCACCCGAAACGGCACACCTGACACACACCAAACGTCACTAATCGACCAAAGCCTTATTCTTTATAGCTATCAGCCGCCTTGTAGATGCTCATTTCTGATCTTTACAGAGCGCCCTACCCCCCATTTCATAAGGGTTTCAGCGATTTTGGCGGCCATTATCAGAATGACCGAAAATTGTCGAGATATGGCACCTGTGCTGCTTTGCGTATACTGCGCGGATGTTTTCTCTAACTGTATTCCGCCAGCGCTGCGCCAGATGGCTCTTCGCAACCGGACTCTTCCTGATGCTCGGTGCCTGCGTTGAAAAACCAAGCACCCTTGAGCGCGTAAAGGAGGATGGGGTACTGCGGGTGATTACCCGTAACAGCCCCGCGACCTATTTCGAGGATCGCAATGGCGAGACCGGCTTCGAATACGAGCTGGTGAAGCGCTTTGCCGATGATCTGGGGGTCGAGCTTAAAATCGAAACAGCTGACAACCTGGACGACATGTTCAACCAGCTGAGCCAACCTGACGGCCCGGTTTTAGCTGCTGCCGGCCTGGTCAGCAGCGAGAATCGCCTGCAACAAGCCAAGTTCTCCCATCCGTACCTCGAAGTTACGCCACAGATCATCTACCGTAACGGCCAATCACGCCCTACGTCTGCTGCCGATCTGGTGGGCAAGCGCATCACCGTGCTCAAGGGCAGCTCCCACGCCGAGCAACTGGCCGAACTCAAAAAGCAGTACCCCGGGATCGAGTACGACGAATCCGACGCCGTCGAAGTCGTCGACTTGTTGCGCATGGTCGACGAAGGCCAGATCGACCTGACACTGGTCGACTCCAATGAAGTGGCGATGAACCAGGTGTACTTCCCCAACGTGCGCGTGGCCTTTGATCTGGGCGACGCCCGCAGCCAGCGCTGGGCGGTGATGGCCGGCGAAGACAACAGCCTGCTCAACGAGATCAATGCGTACCTGGACAAGGTCGAAAAAAACGGCACCCTGCAGCGCCTCAAGGATCGCTACTACGGGCATGTGGACGTGCTGGGTTACGTCGGCGCCTACACCTTCGCCCAGCACCTGCAACAGCGCCTGCCCAAGTACGAGAAGTTCTTCAAGGAAGCCGCCAAGAAGGAACAGATCGACTGGCGCCTGCTGGCAGCCATGGGCTATCAGGAATCCTTGTGGCAACCCACCGTGACCTCCAAAACAGGCGTGCGCGGCCTGATGATGCTGACCCAGAACACCGCGCAAGCGATGGGCGTTTCCAATCGGCTGGACGCCAAGCAGAGCATCATGGGCGGCGCCAAGTACCTCGCACTGATCAAGAGCGAACTCGACGATGACATCCAAGAGCCTGACCGTACCTGGTTTGCACTGGCGGCTTACAACGTCGGCGGCGGTCATCTGGAAGACGCACGCAAGCTGGCCAAGAAAGAAGGCCTGAACCCGAACAAGTGGCTGGACGTAAAGAAAATGCTGCCTCGCCTTGCGCAGAAGCAGTGGTACAGCAAAACCCGCTATGGTTACGCCCGGGGCGGCGAGCCAGTGCACTTCGTGGCCAACATCCGTCGTTACTACGACATCCTGACATGGGCCACACAGCCGCAACTTGAAGGCGACCAGGCCGCTGACAGCAAGCTGCACATCCCCGGCATCGACAAGACCAAGCCCAAGGAAGAGCCGCAGCTGTAGAGCGCAGTCTGTAGAGCTTCTGTGGGAGCGAGCCTGCTCGCGAATGATCTTCGCGAGCAGGCTCGCTCCCACGAATGATCTCTGTAGCCGTTTTTAAACCTTCGCTGCTGCCACAATCAGTGCTTTCATCTCGGCCACAGCCGACTTGAAGCCCACGAACAACGCATGGGCCACCAGCGCATGACCGATGTTCAGCTCATTGATGCCCTTGATCGCCGCCACGGCCTCGACGTTGTGGTAGTGCAGGCCATGACCGGCGTTAACGATCAACCCCTGTGCCAAACCAAATGCCACGCCATCGGCCACGCGCTTCAGCTCTTGCGCCACATCGGTCGGTGTCAGTACATCGGCATAACGCCCGGTATGAAGCTCAATCGCTGGAGCACCGACGCGTTTTGACGCCGCAATCTGACGCTCATCGGCATCGATAAACAGCGAGACTTCGCAACCGATCTTGGCCAGACGCTCTACAGCTGCCTTGATGCGCGCCTCTTGCCCGGCAACATCCAGACCGCCTTCGGTGGTCAGTTCCTGGCGGGTTTCAGGCACCAGACAGATATGAGCCGGGCGAATGCGCTCGGCAAAGACCATCATCTCTTCAGTGACGCCCATTTCGAAGTTCATGCGCGTTTGCAGCACATCCTTGAGCAACAACACATCGCGCTCTTGAATATGTCGACGGTCCTCGCGCAGGTGCACGGTGATGCCGTCGGCGCCCGCCTCTTCGGCGTCCAGCGCAGCCTTGACCGGATCAGGGTAACGCGTGCCGCGAGCCTGACGCAGCGTGGCTACGTGGTCGATATTCACGCCGAGAAGAATGCGATTGCTTGAGGTCACGGGGGCTCTCCTGAAGAGTTGAAGATTCGGCGCACAGCATACCGGTCTATTCAGGGCTTGCGAAACAACTCGCGACTGGCCAGCGGCTTGCCGGCCAAATGAACGGCCAATGCCTGACGCATCAGGCGCTTGGCGCCGGACAAGGCGCCAGGAGCAGCCCAGTCCGCCTCGGCCATCGCATGCAGCTGCGCGCCCTGAAACAGCCCCGGCTGTTGCAGCCAAACCCGCTCCAACCCTGCATCAACTTGCAGGCGGTACATGCCATCGGCCTCTACCGGCTCGTCGTGAATATCGACGGTCAGCGAAAAACCGTAGCCCAGATCGTCCAGCAAACGCCATTCGAACGCCCGCAGCAAAGGCTCCAGCGGCCGGCCTTCGGCCAGCGCCAACAAGGTCGCTGCGTAGTGATCAAAGACAGCAGGATGAGGGTCTTCAGCCGGTAACAGACGAATCAGCAACTCGTTGAGATAGAGACCGCTGAACAGCGCTTCGCCACTGAGCCAGGTTGAAATCCCGGCGCTTTCCATGCGCCCGACGTTTTTCAACTCACCGCGCCCGCGAAACTCGATTTCGAGCGGAACAAAGGGCCGGGCCAGCGTACCCGCCTTGCCCCGCGCACTGCGCAGCACCGCCCGCAGCCGACCTTGTGGCGTGATGAAATCCACCAAAGCACTGGTTTCGCGGTAAGGGCGGCTGTGCAGCACGTAAGCGAGTTGGGCTGTGGGGGCTTTGCTGGACATGGAGTGTTCGTATACGCCTGAAATCACCGTGGGAGCGAGCCTGCTCGCGAAGACCTCAAAAGCGCAGCGATTATCCAGTAATCATGCGCTATTGATAATGACCTTCGCGAGCAGGCTCGCTCCCACAGGGATAGTGCTGTGTTTACAGGTCGCCGTAGCCCAGGGAACGCAGAGCGCGCTCGTCATCGGACCAGCCGCCTTTCACTTTAACCCACAGGTTAAGCATGACCTTGGAGTCGAACAGCAGCTCCATATCCTTGCGCGCTTCGGTACCGATGCGTTTGATACGCTCGCCCTTGTCGCCAATGATGATTTTCTTCTGACCATCACGCTCAACCAGAATCAAAGCATGGATATGCAGGGTTTTGCCCTGCTGCTTGAACTCTTCGATCTCGACCGTGATCTGGTACGGCAGCTCTGCACCCATCTGGCGCATGATCTTTTCACGTACCAGTTCAGCGGCCAGGAAGCGGCTGCTGCGGTCGGTGATCTGATCTTCCGGGAAGAAGTGGTCGTTCTCCGGGAGGTGATCGGCGATCACACGTTCAAGCGCGTCGAGGTTGTGACCATGCTGAGCGGAGATCGGGATGATCTGGGCGTTCGGCAGTTGCTCCTGAAGCCAGCTCAGGTGCGTCATCATTCCGGCTTTATCTTCGATACGGTCAGTCTTGTTCAGCGCGACGATCAACGGGCCGGTCACGTACTGCACGCGCTCAAGCACCATCTGGTCTTCGTCGGTCCACTTGGTGCGGTCTACGACGAAAATCACCACGTCGACGTCTTTCAACGCCGCCGAAGCGGTTTTGTTCATGTAACGGTTCAGGGCTTTTTCGCCGCCTTTGTGCATGCCCGGGGTATCAACGTAGACCGCTTGCACGTTGCCTTCGGTCTTGATGCCCAGCATGTTGTGGCGGGTGGTCTGGGGCTTGCGCGAGGTGATCGCCAGCTTTTGGCCCAGGATGTGGTTCAGCAGTGTGGATTTACCCACGTTTGGTCGACCAACAATGGCAACGTAGCCACAGCGAGTTGCAGTTGAATCAGTCATGGCCATTCTCCACGCCAAGGGCTATCAGTGCTGCGGCGGCCGCTACCTGTTCGGCAATACGACGGCTCACACCCTGACCCCGGCTTTTTTCATTCAATAGGGCAGTTTCGCACTCAACGAAGAACGTGCGGCAATGCGGTTCGCCCTGAATATCCACCACTTCGTAACGCGGCAGGTCACAGGCACGCGACTGCAAGAACTCTTGCAGGCGGGTCTTTGGATCTTTATTGGTGTCGACCAGGGTCAGGGTCTCGAACTCGCTGGCCAGCCAGGCCAATACGCGGTCGCGGGCGGCATCCATGCCCGCATCCAGGTAAATGGCGCCAATCAGCGCTTCAAGGGCATCTGCCAGGATCGATTCACGGCGAAAACCACCGCTCTTGAGCTCGCCAGAGCCCAGGCGCAGGTACTCGCCCAACTCAAAACCACGGGCCAGTACGGCCAGGGTTTCGCCTTTAACCAGGCGTGCGCGCAGGCGCGACAACTGGCCTTCACGGGCCAACGGGAAGCGGTCAAACAGCGCTTCGCCGGCAACAAAATTGAGAATGGCATCACCCAGAAACTCAAGACGCTCGTTATTGCGCCCCGCGAAACTGCGGTGTGTCAGGGCCAGAATCATCAGCTCCTGGTCTTTGAAGGTATAGCCGAGCTGACGCTCTAAACGTTCTAAAGAAAAACTCACGATTTACCCACGCTGAGTTCGTGGCCGAATGTCACCACCGGACCGATATTAGGGATCAGTGATGCTCGTTTATCGCATAGCAAATGGACAGGGAACAGACTGTTCGCCGCCGTCACACTTAACGCTTTGTTCAAATCCACATCCTGAATACTGTTGACCGACATGCCTGAAGCGGCAGACGGCCTTGCGAACCGCAAGACGTACGATTTGTTCGTACGCCTGAAAAGCATTCGGCGCTGTTATTAACAGCGCCGTCTTGGCTACTTGATCAGACCAACCCGCGAGAAGTTAGGCAGGTTGCTCGCCTTGGGTTCCGGCCAGCTCATCCAAACAGCGAAGGCCTTGCCGACAATATTCTTGTCGGGAACCATGCCCAGCTCGTATTTGGGAATGTTCGGATCATCCCAGTAACGGCTGTCGTTCGAATTGTCGCGGTTGTCGCCCATCATGAAGTAATGCCCGGCCGGAACCGTCCACTCCTTGTCAGGTGGCGCGCGATAGCGGCTCATTTCCTTGCGGATCATGTGCTCGACTTCGCCCAGTTTTTCTTTGTACAGCTCTGCGCTGCCCAAAGTGCCGGGTTCTGCACCCACCAGCTGCTCGGCAACGAGTTGGTCGTTGACGTACAGCTTCTTGTCGCTGGTGTAGCGAATCTTGTCGCCCGGCAGGCCGACTACACGCTTGATGTAGTTAACCGTCGGGTCGCTTGGGTAGCGAAACACCATCACATCGCCCCGCTTCGGATCACCCACTTCGATGATTTTCGTGTCGAGGACCGGCAAGCGGATCCCGTACGAAAATTTATTCACCAAAATGAAGTCGCCCACATCCAGGGTCGGCTTCATCGAGCCGGACGGGATCTGGAACGGCTCAACCAGAAACGAACGCAGCACCAGCACGATGAACAACACCGGGAAGAACGACTTGCCGTATTCAACCAGCAACGGTTCTTTGTTGAGCTTTTCGACGACCTGCATATCAACCGGCGTGACACTGGCTTGATAGTTGGCAATGGCCTTGCGCCGGCGAGGAGCCAGGAAGACCAAATCGAGCAGCGCCAGCAAACCGCACACGGCAACAGCAATGACCAGCAACAGCGGGAAATTTAGTGACATAGGACCTAGCTATCCAACCTGAGCACTGCAAGGAAGGCTTCTTGTGGAATTTCCACGTTACCCACTTGCTTCATGCGTTTTTTACCGGCTTTCTGCTTTTCCAACAGCTTGCGCTTACGGCTAACGTCACCACCGTAGCATTTGGCCAGTACGTTTTTTCGGAGCGCTTTAACAGACGAGCGCGCAATGATTTGGCCACCAATGGCAGCCTGAATTGCCACATCGAACATCTGACGCGGAATCAGCTCTTTCATCTTCTCGGTCAACGCACGCCCTTTGTAGTGAGCGTTGTCGCGGTGAACAATCAGTGCCAGGGCATCAACTTTTTCGCCGTTGATCAGTACATCGAGCTTGACCAGATTGGCCGACTGATAACGGTTGAAATGGTAATCAAGCGAAGCATAGCCGCGACTGGTGGATTTGAGACGGTCAAAGAAGTCCAGAACCACTTCGTTCATCGGCAAATCGTAGGTCACTTGTACCTGAGTACCCAAGAACAGCATGTCGTGTTGAACGCCACGCTTTTCAATGCACAGGGTAATGACGTTACCCAGGTGCTCTTGAGGCACAAGGATATTGGCGCGCACGATTGGCTCGCGGATGTCTTCGATGGAAGACACGTCCGGCAGCTTGGACGGGTTATCGACGTAAATCGTTTCGCCAGTCTTGAGCAGCAGCTCGAAAATTACGGTTGGAGCCGTGGTGATCAGGTCCAGGTCGTACTCGCGCTCCAGGCGCTCCTGGATGATCTCCATGTGCAACATGCCCAGGAAGCCGCAACGGAAGCCGAAGCCCAGTGCATCGGAGCTTTCCGGGGTGTATTGCAGCGACGAGTCGTTCAGCGTGAGCTTTTGCAGGGCTTCACGGAAGTCTTCGAAGTCGTCGGAGCTGACCGGGAACAAGCCCGCATACACCTGTGGCTGAATGCGCTTGAAACCTGGCAGTACGTCAACGTCCGGAGTAGTGCTCAGGGTCAGGGTATCGCCCACTGGCGCACCGTGAATGTCCTTGATGCCGGCGATGATGAAGCCTACTTCACCGGCTTTCAGGTCAACGGTAGCCGTGTGCTTGGGGTTGAATACACCCACGCTGTCTACCAGATGCATCTTGCCGGTGGACTTGACCAGAATCTTGTCGCCCTTTTTCACGCGGCCGTGGCGCACGCGAACCAGGGACACAACGCCCAGGTAGTTGTCGAACCAGGAGTCGATGATCAACGCTTGCAGCGGATCTTCGTAATTACCGGTTGGCGCAGGAATGGTGTGCACCAGGCGCTCAAGCACCTCGTCGACACCCAGGCCGGTCTTGGCGCTGCAGGTCACGGCATCAGTGGCATCGATACCAATGATTTTTTCGATCTCTTCCTTCACGCGATCAGGATCGGCCTGTGGCAGGTCGATCTTGTTCAGTACCGGCATGACCTCAAGGCCCTGCTCGATCGCGGTGTAGCAGTTGGCAACGGATTGGGCTTCTACGCCCTGCCCCGCATCCACTACCAGCAAGGCACCTTCACAGGCCGCCAGGGAACGGCTGACTTCGTAGGTGAAGTCAACGTGGCCCGGGGTATCAATGAAGTTCAGCTGATAGGTAATGCCGTCTTTGGCCGTGTAATACAAGGTAACGCTGTGGGCCTTGATGGTGATCCCGCGCTCACGCTCGAGGTCCATGGAGTCCAGTACCTGGGCTTCCATTTCGCGGGCGCTCAGGCCACCGCACATCTGGATAAAACGATCGGCCAGCGTCGACTTGCCATGGTCAATGTGGGCGATGATGGAGAAATTGCGGATATGACTCAAATCACTCACGGGTCAACACTCAAAAAAGTCGCAGGCAGACTGCCCGCCGAAAAATAGCCGGGAATTGTACCTGATCCTCTCGCCAAGCGTCACGTTCACAGGCCAATGGACCCCCACAAAAAAGCCCCTGTCGCGAGATAGGGGCTCCTGGCGAACTCAACAAAGGCGTGTCAGCCCGCTCGACGCAACAGCCAGATACCGGCCAACGCACAGATGGTAGCCGGCAGTAACACCGCAAACAGCGGCGAGAAACCGAACACCAGGCTCATCGGCCCCAGCAGGTCCTGGGCGATCTTGAAGGTGAAGCCCACCAACACCCCGGTAAACACCCGCTGACCAAGCGTAACAGAGCGTAACGGGCCGAAGATGAAAGATATGGCCATCAACACCAGCGCTGCCATCACCAGCGGTTGCAGTACCTTGACCCAGAAAGCCAGCCAGTAACGACCGTTGTTCAGGCCCTGGTCTTTCAGATAGTGGATATAGCTCCACAAACCCGCGATCGACAGCGATTCAGGCGCCATGACCACGGTATTGAGCAGCTGCGGGCTCAACGCCACGTTCCAGCGCTCTTCAGGCACCTTGATGACTTCAGTGCTGCGGTCGTGGAATACGGTCGTGCTCACATCGCTCAGCAGCCATTGGCCCTGTTCGAACTTGGCCTTCCTGGCGAAGCTGGACGACAACATATGGCGTTCGTTATCAAAGCGGTACCGGGTCACGCCATAAAGCAGACCGTCTGGCTGAACCGCGTTGATATGGATGAACTCATCACCCTGGCGGTGCCACAGGCCATGCTTGGAGCTTTGCGCGTCACCACCACCCTGTGCCAGTGCACGGTTGGCCTGAGCCATATTCTCGGTAGGCGGCACCACGTACTCGCCTATCAGCACACCGGCCAGCATCAGCACCAGCATGGGTTTCATCACGGCCCAGACGATGCGCCCGAGGGACACACCCGCCGCACGCATGATGGTCAGTTCGCTGTTGCTGGCAAGGCCACCCAAGCCGATCAGACAGCCGATCAATGCTGCCATGGGCAACATTTCGTACAGACGGCGTGGAGCGGTCAGCAATACGAAGCTGAAGACATCCATGATGGTGTAGCTGCTGCTGATACTGCGCATCTCGTCGATCAACGCGAACAACAACGCCAGACCCAGGATAATCCCCAGTACAGCCATGATTGCATACAACACACTGCTACCAATGTAGCGGTCGAGCTTAACCACGGGTCATCTCCTCGGCACTACGGCGACTCGCCAGTTTCAAGCGCAGCGGCTCCCAATACATCAGCCCCAGACCAATGACCAGGAACAGGGCATGCACCCACCACAAGCCCAGCACCAATGGAATCTTGCCGCCTTCAAGAAGACCCCGACCCCAGGTCAGCATGCTCAGATAGCTCATATAAAGAAGAATGGCCGGCAACAGCTTGAGGAAACGCCCCTGACGCGGGTTAACCCGTGACAGCGGTACTGCAATCAAGGTCACGATAAACACCAGAAACGGAAAGGCAATACGCCACTGCAACTCAGCAACCGCACGCGGCTCCGGGTTACCTATCAGGCTCTTCGTGGGCATCGCATCGCGGTCCGTTACGTCATTGCTGACATCCGGCTTGGGCAGCAGCACGCCATAAGTGTCGTACTTGATGGCGCGATAATCTGCCAGCCCCGGGTTGCCGTCATAGCGATAGCCATTGTCCAGAATCAGCCAGCGACTGCCATCGGCACGGACTTCCTGGCGCCCCTTCTCGGCTACCAGCACCGAGATGCTGCGATCCTTGGCGTCCTGCCCGAGGTTTTTTTGCGTAATGAAGACGCCGGACAAGTGGGCCCGGTCATTGGTCAGCTCTTCGGTATAGGTCACCCGTGAACCGTCACTCAACGACTGGAAGCGACCTGCCTCCAGGGTGTCGAATTCGGTCAGGGCATCCTGCTTGTTGAGCAACAACTGAAATTCGTTCGCCCCCTGGGGCGCAAGGCTCAGGCTGAGCCAGGCCACGATCAACGCAACCAGTGCGGCAGGTGCCATGGTCATGGCCAGCAAACGCTGCTGGCTCATGCCGGTAGCCGACAGCACGGTCATTTCGCTTTCAAGGTACATGCGGCCATAGGACAGCAGAATGCCCAAAAACAGGCCCAGCGGCAGAATCAGCTGCATGAAGCCGGGCAGACGGAAACCCATGATCAGGAACAAAGAGCCCGGATCCAGGGCGCCCGAGGCGGCCTGAGCCAGATATTTGATGAAGCGGCCGCTCATGATGATGACCAGCAGCACAGCGCTGACAGCGCTCAATGTAAGCAGGACTTCGCGGAATAGATAACGGAAGACGATCAAACCAGACACTCCAGGGTCGTCAGGCTAAGGCGGCCAAACAAGCGGCATAACGAGTCGACACAAGCTCATGATGATGAGCCTAGCCGTTTAAAAAGATGGCGCATTATCCTGTGAATGGCCGCCCCTGTCACTGCGCAGTCTTGAAAGTGGCAAGTTGGCCCTATACGAGGGTTGTCAGGCCCGACCGACGGGGTTCAAACTGCCCGCCTTGACGCCCGCCTTGATCACAGGTGAAGCGCCTCCTCTATAAGCAAGCAAACCGCAGTGTTTGTGCGCATGTTGACCATTTGATTCAGGGACCCCGACATGGAACTGGTTGTAAAAAGCGTTAGTCCAGAAACGTTGAAAACGGCCACTCTCGTGGTCGCCGTCGGCGAAGGTCGCAAGCTGGGCCCTACTGCCAAAGTCATCGATGAACTCACCGGCGGCGCCATCAGCGCAGTCCTCAAGCGCGGCGACCTCGCCGGCAAGACCGGTCAAAGCCTGCTGCTGCACAGCCTGCCAAACCTCAAAGCCGAACGCGTGCTGCTGCTGGGCACTGGCAAGGATGAAGAACTGGGCGACCGCCCGTTCCGTAAAATCATCAGCGGTGCACTTGGCATCCTTAAAGGCCTGGGCGGCAGCGATGCCGTGTTTGCCCTCGACGAACTGGTGGTCAAGGGTCGCGACAGCTACAGCAAGACCCGCCTGCTGGCAGAAACCCTGGTCGACGGTGAATACACCTTCGACCGTTTCAAAAGCCAGAAGGCCGAACCCCGGGCCCTGAAAAAAATCACCCTCCTGACCATCAAAGCCGCACAGGCTGAAGTCCAGCGCGCCGTGACCCATGCCCAGGCCATTGCTGCCGGCATGTCGTTCACCCGTGACCTGGGCAACCTGCCGCCCAACATCTGCCACCCGACATTCCTGGCAGAACAGGCCAAGGAGCTGGGTAAAGAGTTCAAAGGCCTGAAAGTCGAAATCCTCGACGAGAAGAAAATCAAAGAACTGGGCATGGGCGCGTTCTACGCCGTGGGCCAGGGCAGCGATCAGCCTCCGCGCCTGATCGTGATGAACTACTCGGGCGGCAAAAAATCCGAGAAGCCGTTCGTCCTGGTCGGCAAAGGCATTACCTTCGACACCGGCGGCATCAGCCTCAAGCCGGGCGCCGGCATGGATGAAATGAAGTACGACATGGGCGGCGCCGCCAGTGTGTTCGGCACCCTGCGTGCCGTGCTTGAACTCAAGCTGCCGATCAACCTGGTGTGCATTCTGGCCTGCGCCGAAAACATGCCGAGCGGCGGCGCTGCACGTCCGGGCGACATCGTGACTACCATGAGCGGCCAGACCGTTGAAATCCTCAATACCGACGCCGAAGGCCGCCTGGTGCTGTGCGATGCCCTGACCTACGCCGAACGCTTTAAACCCCAGGCCGTCATCGACATCGCCACCCTGACCGGCGCCTGCATGGTTGCACTGGGTGCTCACACCTCGGGCCTTATGGGCAACAACGACGAGCTGATCGGCCAACTGCTGGAGGCCGGCAAACAAGCCGACGACCGTGCCTGGCAACTGCCGTTGTTCGACGAATACCAGGAGCAACTGGACAGCCCGTTTGCCGACATGGCCAACATCGGCGGCCCTAAAGCCGGCGCCATCACCGCAGGCTGCTTCCTGTCGCGCTTCGCCAAGGCCTATCACTGGGCTCACCTGGACATCGCCGGCACGGCATGGGTCAGCGGCGGCAAGGACAAAGGCGCCAGTGGCCGCCCTGTACCCCTGCTGACCCAGTACCTGCTGGATCGCGCCAACGCTTGAAGCTGACAATCGACGGCTGCGCCGCTTGACGGCGGTGCAGCCCCGATTCAGGAACCGCAATGACCCCAGAACCAAATAAAGAGCTGACCAAAGTCGACTTTTACATCCTGCCCAGCGCAGACCCGGCAGCGCGCCTGGATTTCGCCTGCAAACTCACCGAAAAGGCCTGGCGCCTTGGCCATCGCGTGTATCTGCACTGCGCGGATGGCGTACAACGCCAGGAGCTGGATGAACGCCTGTGGCGCTTCAAGGGCGAGAGTTTCGTGCCCCACAGCAACACCGAAGACGAACCCGACGGCGTGATCGTGATGGGGCTGGCAGACGCACCGCCCAGCCATCAGGACTTGCTGATCAACCTGGACCTCAAAGTCCCCGAATTTTTCAAACGCTTCGCACGCGTGGCCGAAGTAGTGGTCGAAGACCCCGCCGTACGACTGGCCGCACGGGAGAGTTTCCGCTTCTACCGTGAACAGGGCTATCCTCTGCAAGACCACAAGCTACAACGACTCTGAGCACACAATGGACACCTCCAATTCGCCGCAAAAAGCTGCACACCTGCTCGATGACCTTGAGTCCATTCGCAAGCTGCTCGGCGATGAAGGCCTGCAACCGCCGCTGCTGACAGAGATGGTCAGCCAGGAGGGCGAGCAGATTCCGCTGCTGTCTGAAGTGATCGACGATGAAGCCGAGCACGTCCCGAGTCAGATACCGCTGGTCGGCATTACCCCGGCCCCCGTCGCAGAAAAAGCCCCGGACGCATTGCTCGTGCATCTGGACAAAGAACTGCGCACCGCGGCGCAAGCGATCATGCAAGACGTGATCAACGACTTCGCCCCCCACATCGAAACAGAAATCAAGCGCCGCCTCGAAGCGCACATGGAGCGCCTGCTCGCTCAGCATCAGAACTGATTGGAGCCCCAATTCCTGTAGCCGCTGCCGCAGGCTGCGAAAAGGTTCGCAGGACCTTCAAAAGACCGGGGCCGCTGCGCAGCCCATCGCAGCCTCGCGCCTCGGCAGCGGCTACAAAATTTCGGACTCAGCAGCACAACTCGCCCTGCGCCTCCCACCCCGCTATACTTGTCGGCTTTCCTGAATTAATGCCAATAGGGTCCCGCCGCGCATGGATAAGACCTACCAGCCGCACGCCATTGAAACTTCCTGGTACAAAACCTGGGAAGAAGAGAATTATTTTGCCCCGCAAGGCGCGGGCGACCCGTACACCATCATGATCCCGCCGCCGAACGTCACCGGCAGCCTTCACATGGGTCACGGCTTCAACAACGCGATCATGGACGCCCTGATCCGTTTCCGCCGCATGCAGGGTCGCAACACCCTGTGGCAGCCGGGCACCGACCACGCGGGTATCGCCACCCAGATGCTGGTTGAGCGTCAGATCGAAGCACAAGGTCTGAACCGCCACGACCTGGGCCGCGAAAAATTCCTGGACAAGATCTGGGAATGGAAAGACCAGTCCGGCGGCAATATCAGCCGTCAGATCCGTCGCCTCGGCTCGTCCGTAGACTGGAGCCGTGAACGCTTCACCATGGATGACGGCCTGTCAGAAGCCGTGAAAGAAGCTTTCGTGCGTTTGCACGAAGACGGCCTGATCTATCGTGGCAAGCGTCTGGTCAACTGGGACACCAAGCTGCACACCGCCATTTCCGACCTTGAAGTGGAAAACCACGACGAGAAAGGTTTCCTGTGGAACCTGCGCTACCCGCTGGCTGACGGCGCCAAGACCGCCGAAGGCCTGGACTACCTGGTGGTTGCCACCACTCGTCCGGAAACCATGCTCGGCGACGCTGCCGTTGCGGTAAACCCGGAAGACGAACGCTACAAGGCCCTGATCGGCAAATTCGTTGAGCTGCCACTGGTTGGCCGCCGCATCCCGATCATCGCTGACGACTACTGCGATCCTGAATTCGGCACCGGCTGCGTGAAAATCACCCCGGCCCACGATTTCAACGACTACGAAGTCGGCAAGCGCCACAACCTGCCGCTGCTGAACATCTTTGACAAAAACGCCAAAGTGCTGGCTGCTGCTCAGGTGTTCAACCTCGACGGCAAGCTCAACGAAACCGTCGACGGCACCCTGCCAGCCAAATACGCCGGCCTGGATCGCTTTGAAGCGCGTAAACAAATCGTTGCTGATTTTGACGAAGCCGGCCTGCTGGTCAGCGTCGACGATCACGCCCTGAAAGTACCGAAGGGCGACCGCTCCGGCACCATCATCGAGCCGTGGCTGACTGACCAGTGGTACGTATCGACCAAGCCGCTGGCAGAACCTGCCATTGCTGCCGTTGAAGACGGCCGCATCGCGTTCGTGCCTAAACAGTACGAAAACATGTACTTCTCGTGGATGCGCGACATCCAGGACTGGTGCATCAGCCGTCAGCTGTGGTGGGGCCATCGCATCCCGGCCTGGTACGACGAATCGGGCAAGGTCTATGTAGGCCGCGACGAAGCTGAAGTCCGCGCCAAGAACAACCTGGGGCCGGACGTTGCGCTGCAACAGGACAACGACGTGCTCGACACCTGGTTCAGTTCGGGTCTGTGGACGTTCTCCACCCTGGGCTGGCCGGAAAAAACCGACGCGCTGAAAACCTTCCACTCCACTGACGTGCTGGTGACGGGCTTCGACATCATTTTCTTCTGGGTTGCCCGGATGATCATGCTCACCATGCACCTGGTGAAAAACGAAGACGGCACCCCGCAAGTTCCGTTCAAGACCGTGTATGTACACGGACTGGTACGAGACGGTCAGGGCCAGAAGATGTCCAAGTCCAAGGGCAACGTCCTGGACCCGCTGGATATCATCGACGGCATCGAACTCGAAGAACTGGTGGCCAAACGTACCACCGGCCTGATGCAGCCAAAACTGCTGAAGAAGATCGAGAAGCAGACCCGCGACGAATTCGCAGACGGCATTGCCAGCTACGGCACCGACGCCCTGCGCTTCACCTTCTGCTCGCTGGCGTCCACCGGTCGTGACATCAAGTTCGACATGGGCCGCGTTGAAGGCTATCGCAACTTCTGCAACAAGATCTGGAACGCTGCACGCTACGTGCTGGACAAGGGCGAAGACTGCGGCCAGAACGGCGAAGCCTACGAACTGTCACTGGCCGATCGCTGGATCATCTCGCAGCTGCAACGTACTGAAGCCGAAGTGACCCGTCACCTCGACCAGTTCCGTTTCGACCTGGCCGCACAAGCGCTGTACGAGTTCATCTGGAACCAGTACTGCGACTGGTACCTGGAACTGTCCAAGCCTGTGCTGTGGGACGAGAACGCTCCGGTAGAACGTCAGCGCGGCACCCGCCGTACGCTGGTCCGAGTACTGGAAGTGGCCTTGCGCCTGGCGCACCCGTTCATGCCGTTCATCACCGAAGAAATCTGGCAGCGCATCGCGCCGCTGGCCGGCGTTGAAGGCAAGACCATCATGCTGCAACCTTGGCCAGTGGCCAACGAAGCACGCATTGACCAGGCGGCCGAAGACGATATCGAATGGCTCAAGGGCCTGATGCTCGGCACGCGTAACATCCGTGGCGAAATGAACATCGGTCCGGGTAAGCCATTGCAGCTGTACCTTAAAAACGTCAGCAGCGAAGACCAGCGCCGTCTGACCGAGAACGATGCCTTGCTCAAAAAGCTGGCTAAACTCGAATCGATCACCGTGCTGCAAGACGGTGCCGAAGCGCCTCTGTCTGCTACCGCTCTGGTAGGCGAGATGGAAGTGCTGGTGCCAATGGCCGGCCTGATCGACAAAGATGCAGAGTTGGCGCGCCTGGACAAGGAAATCCAGCGCTTGCACGGCGAAGTAGCACGCGTTGGCGGCAAGTTGTCGAACGCCGCATTCGTTGACAAGGCCCCGGCCGAAGTCATCGAGAAAGAACGTGCCAAGTTGGCCGAAGCCGAACAGGCCTTGAGCAAACTGGCAGACCAGCACGCGCGGATTTCCAGCCTGTAATCACGCTGCGCACCTGATCGCGGGCAAGGCCGCTCCCGCAGGGTTTAACTCTGCAGGAGCGGGCTTGCCCGCGATTGCTTTTGTGGAATGAATTGAACATGACTACCCCACGTACTTCCAAAGCCACACGCCACAAGCCCAAGCCTGCAGGTGAAGCCAAGCCGGTCGAGCCGCGCGTCAAGCCGAGCCTGCACCCGCGTAACCGTCACCAGGGCCGCTATGACTTCCCGCAGCTGATTTCGGTCTGCCCTGAGCTGGCGGAGTTTGTGATCATCAACCCGTACGGCAAAGAGAGCATCGACTTCGCCAACCCGAGCGCCGTACGCGTATTCAACCGCGCCCTGCTCAAGGCGTTCTACGGGATTGCCCACTGGGATATCCCGGCTGACTACCTGTGCCCGCCGGTACCGGGGCGCGCCGACTACGTGCACTTCCTGGCAGACCTGCTGGCCAGCATCAACGACGGTGAAATCCCGCGCGGTCAGAACGTTCGCGTACTGGACATCGGCATGGGCGCCAACTGCGTCTACCCGCTGATCGGCCATAGCGAATACCGCTGGCAGTTCCTGGGCACCGAAGTCGACCCGACGGCAGTAAAAGCCGCCAAGGCGATTGTGCAGTCCAACGGTCTGAACAAAGCCATCAGCCTGCGCCTGCAACCCAACCCGCAGAAGATCCTGCTGGACCTGCTGGAAAGCAGCGAGCGCTTTGACCTGACCATGTGCAACCCGCCGTTCCACGCCTCTCTGGATGAAGCGACGCGCGGCAGTGAGCGCAAATGGCGCGCACTGGGCAAGGCAGATCCCAAGCGCAAGCTGCCGGTTCTGAACTTCGGTGGCCAGGCGGCCGAATTGTGGTGCGAAGGTGGCGAACAGCGCTTTGTCACTCAGCTGATTCGCGAAAGCATTCAGGTGGGCCGCCAAATACTGTGGTTCAGCGTTTTGGTGTCCAAGGCTTCGAACTTGCCGGCCATCCAGACTGCGCTGAAAAAAGCGGGTGCCCGCGAAAGCCAGGTGGTGGACATGTCCCAAGGCAACAAGCAAAGCCGCTTTGTAGCCTGGACGTTCCATGACAAAGAGCAGCAGCAGATGTGGCGCGAGAAGAACTGGAAGTAAGCAGCCACAGATGTAGCCGCTGCCGCAGGCTGCGATAAGAGCAGAGGGGCCCTGAGAAAGCGGGGCCGCTTCGCAGCCCATCGCAGCCTCGTGCCTCGACAGCGACTACAAGATTTGCGGGCATAAAAAAACCGCACTTCGGAGTGATCCGAAGCGCGGTTTTTTTACAACAGTCTTACTTGTTAACAGCGTCAGTCAGGCCTTTGGCCACAACGAGCTTGATAACTTTTTTGGCTGCGATTTCGATGGCTGCGCCAGTCGAAGGGTTACGGCCAGTACGGGCAGGACGCTCGGTCACTTTCAGTTTGCCAATACCTGGCAGAGTGATTTCGCCGCCATTTTCCAATTGATCAGCAACGATCTGAGCCAGTTGGTCCAGAGCGTTACGCGCAGTAGTTTTTGGCGCGTCGATAGCTTCAGCGATATCGGCAATCAGTTGGTCTTTAGTAATAGCCATTGAGATGTTCCTTCCCTATCAAATTCATTTGGTTTGCAGAGTGCAATGTCAGCCATCGAGCCAGATCTCAAGGGTCTGGCACACCCGCCAGCTTTCACGACGAATCGCGGATGTAGATAGCTAAAACGGGGTTTGGTTCGACCTGACACATGCTGAATGCACGCTTTACGCCGTTTCCGAGCGCAAGACCGGGCAAAACTAGCACAGAGACGACCAAATATCCGCCTCTACCTGGCCATTTGGTCAGCTTTCTGGCCTTAAAACTGTAAAAAAACCGCCTCGGGCGCACTCAAGCCCCCCAAACCCCGACCCATCGCTCAGGTGCGGTACACTTGGCGTCTTTGCGGGGTGTGCACCCTGCCCTCTCATTACACGCCGAGAAGCCCATGCCGATCCGTCATTGCATCGTCCATTTGATTGACAAAAAACCTGACGGTACGCCCGCAGTTCTCCACGCCCGCGACTCTGAACTGGCCGAGTCTCAAGCCATCGAGAACATGCTCGCTGACCTCAATGAAAGCTATAACGCCAAGCAAGGCAAAGCCTGGGGCTTTTTCCATGCCGAGTCCGGAGCGCACCCGTTCAGCGGCTGGCTCAAGGAATACCTCGATGGCGGTAAGGACTTCACCGCTTTCAGCCGCGTTGCCGTCGAGCATCTGCAAAAACTGATGGAAGAGTCCAACCTCTCCGTGGGCGGTCACGTGCTGTTCGCCCATTACCAGCAAGGCATGACCGACTACCTGGCCATCGCCCTGCTGCACCACAGCGAAGGCGTTGCGGTGACCTCGGAGCTGGATGTGACCCCGTCCCGCCACCTGGACCTCGGCCAGCTGCACCTGGCCGCACGGATCAATATTTCCGAGTGGCAGAACAACAAGCAGTCCAAGCAGTACATTTCGTTCATCAAAGGCAAGAACGGCAAGAAAGTCTCGGAGTACTTCCGCGACTTTATCGGCTGCCAGGAAGGTGTCGACGGCCCGGGCGAAACTCGCACCTTGCTCAAGGCTTTCAGCGATTTCGTTGAAAGCGAAGACTTGCCCGAAGAGTCCGCCCGCGAAAAAACCAAAACCCTGGTCGATTACGCCAGCAGCCAGGCCAAAATCGGTGAACCGATGGGCCTGGCAGAGCTGTCCGAGCTGATCGACGAAGAACGCCCCAAAGCGTTCTACGACCATATCCGCAACAAGGACTACGGCCTGTCGCCAGAGATCCCGGCCGATAAACGCACCCTTAACCAGTTCCGTCGCTTCACCGGGCGCGCTGAGGGCCTGTCTATCAGCTTTGAAGCCCACTTGCTGGGCTCCAAGGTCGAATTCGACGAAGAGGCCGGCACACTGGTGATCAAGGGCCTGCCGACCCAACTCCTCGACCAGCTCAAGCGCAGCAAGTAATGCTCAAGGGTGTCTTGAAGAAAGTCCTGTTTGTTCTGGTGGTGGTGGTTATCTTCCAGAACTGGGGCAAGATCGAGCGAGTGCTCAACCCCTCAGGTGTCGTGCCCGAACAAACCCGGGCCAACGCCCGGGTGGTCCTGTATGCCACCGAGTGGTGCGGCTACTGCAAGGCGACGCGCCGGTTTCTGGATGAGAAAGGCATCCCGTTCAAAGAGTTCGATATCGAGAAAGACCCCGCTGCACGCCAGGCCTATGAAGCGCTGGGCGGCCGCGGGATTCCGATACTGGACGTCAATGGCACGCTGCTCAGGGACTTCAAGCCGGATGCGATAATGGCGGCGCTGAAGACTGGCCAATAGCGCAGTGTGCCTGGCTTTGCACCAGGCATTCCTTGGCGCTCTTTTTGAGCTTTTTGATCAGTCGTTCCTGGCGCAAGGCTTCGCCCTTGTCTGGCCAGGACTCGACATAAACCAATGCCACCGCCGGGCTCGAAGCGAAGAAGCGCGCGCCCTTGCCCGTCTGGTGCTTGGCAAAGCGGCGCACCGGGTCATCGCTGATGCCGCAATACAGAGCGCCATTGGCGGCCCGCACCAGGTACACACACCAGGGTTTTTCACTCACTTTCAACGGCCAGCCTGAAAGGCCTTGAGCCCTTTTTGCGCCTGAGCCCGGATGGCGTTTTTCACCAACGGCGTCCACCCCAGCAACACTCCCTTGGCCCCCAGCGCCTGACGCGACCAGCGCCACAGGTCAAAGTGATCGTGGTGCTCGCAGATCTTGCCGTCACGAAACACAAACCGTGCCTGGATATCGTTGACCACCGTGGCGCCGGTCTGGCTGAACACGTAGGTCGCCACCCAATGTGCGCTGCCGCGCTGCCCGTCGGCCTGAACCTGATCGAAGGTCAGGCTGAAATCCTTCGCACGCGAGGTCAGCATGCGCCACATGTCCGACGCATCGCGGCCGCGCAACTCGCCAAATACCGGGTCGCTGAACAACACGTCGTCGGTGTAACAGGCGGCCATTGCCTGAGCATCAAGCTGCTGGAAGGCTTGGTAGAAGCGAGTGATCAACGCTTGATGGTCTTGGCTCATGGCAGGGTCCGTTCGGGTCAGGAATCCCAGCACGATAATCTGCAATGAGCCGAAACACTACGTTCTTCAGACTCTCTCGCTCTGCACATTCACATAACGGGCACGCCCGGCACCGAGCCCGGCGACGATGGCCCCCAGCCCGATCACCGCGAAAATCCAGCCCACCGCACTCCAGCCCCCCGTCACCTCATGCACCACGCCGACGGCCAGCGGCCCCAGCGATGCCACGGTATAACCAATGCCCTGGGCCATGCCCGACAGGCTGGCAGCCACATGGGCATCGCGTGAGCGCAACACGATCATGGTCAGCGCCAGGCTGAACGTACCGCCCTGCCCCAGGCCCAACACAATCGCCCAGCCCCACAGCCCCTCGATAGGAGCGTAAAGGCAGCCAAACAAGCCGGCCAGGGTCATGCACATGACCACCACAATGGCCAGTCGCTGATCTTTACCGCGTGTGGCCAGCCAGGGCGCCGTGAGCGCCGTCAGCAGTTGCACGATGACCGAGCCAGACATTACCAGCCCGGCCTGGGTCGGCGTCAGGCCGCGCCCGATCAGGATCGAAGGCAACCAGCCGAAGACGATGTAGGACAACGAGGACTGCAACCCCATATAAAGCGTCACCTGCCAGGCCAACGGGTCACGCAACAGACCACGCACGCGATAAGCGACGTTGTGTGCCCCCTGACGCTTGGTTACTTGCGGCAACCAGAAAACAGCTGCAATCAGCGCAGGCAACGCCCAAAACCCCAGCCCCATCGCCCAGCTCTGGCCCAGCCACTCACTCAGAGGCACCGTCGCCCCGGCAGCCAACGCCGCGCCAAGGCACAGGGCCATGGTGTAAACCCCGGTCATGGTGCCCGCATGCCCGGCGAAATCACGCTTGATAATGCCCGGCAAGAGCACGCCGATCACGCCGATACTGGCCCCCGCCAGAATGCTCCCGGCAAACAGCCCCACCTCGCCCAGGTAACTGCGCAGGACAATCCCGCCGCCCAGCGTGAGTAGAATCCCCAGTACTACCCGTTCAGTACCAAAACGTCGGGCCAGGATCGGCGCCAAAGGCGCGAACACCCCCAGGCAAAGCACCGGCAATGTTGTCAACAAGCCGGCATGTGCTGCCGACAGGCCCAAGCTGTCCGACACCTCGCCAAGCAGCGGCGCCATGCTGGACAACGCGGGGCGCAGGTTCAACGCCACCAGCACCAGGCCCAACAGCAACAACCACGGGCGCAGCACCACCGGCGGGGTTTGCTGCACCTGCTCGTCGTCAATCTCGGCGTCGATCAGCAACGCTTCCAGCTCATCCAGATGACGAACGGGTTCAACACTGGCATTGGCGACTGAGGTGGGGTGGGTCATGGCCTTCTCCGGTTCAAGGTTCATTGATCAACGTCCGGCACAGCGCCATGGCCCGTTGGGAGTCTTGTTGTTCGACGGCTTCGAGTAACTCGACATGCAGGTCAAAAACCAATTGGCGCCGCGGATGAACGTCCATTGTTTTGCGCAAATGGTTGCTCACCACGCTCGCGGTGTAGCGGTACAGCTCGCTCAAGGCCGGGTTGTGCGCGGCATCTATCAGTCGCTGGTGAAACAGCAGATCGCAGCAGATATAGGTGTCGAGTTCACCGTGGTAGTGCTGGCCGCTTGCTTGCAGCGCCTGATGCAACAGCCGCAAGTCTTCGTCCGTGCGGCGCAGGGCTGCCAGGCCAACGGCTTCGACTTCCAGAATGTGCCGCATCTCACGTCCCTGCTCCATCGAACAGGATGACAACGCACGCAGCGTATCCATCGGGTCCACACGCCCGCGAAGGTAGCTGCCATCCCCTTGGCGGATCTCGATCAGCCCGGCAAACGCCAGCACGCGCATGGCTTCACGCACGGTGTTACGGCTGATGTTCAACTGCGTCGCCAGCTCGGGCTCGGTCGGTAAACGCTGCCCCACCTCCCAGGTACCGTTGTTTATTCGCGTACGCAGCTGCTCGAGGGCCTGGTCGACCAAGGAACGTTTTACTAGAGGGGAAGCATCTGTCATTGAATTCGCCTTTTCATCCAATCATAGGATGAATTTTCCCACATCCTATCCAGAGCTCTGCATATGGGCAATCAACTACAGATTAAGAGCTCCAAAAAAATGATAATTAACCATTGAATAAAAAACCCTTTAAGGGTAATTTCAAGCGTATCGAGGCTGCCTCTTATGGAAAAGAAAACACCTCACTACAACCTCCAGTGCATACAAGCCGATGTACTCCGGCTTGGCGCAGTAGCGTTCACCAAAAGTGCACTGGATGGCGGACGAACCATGGGCCTGACCCTCGCCCAAATGCAGCGGGTCATTGCCTCTTTAGAGCGCAGGGCGCTGTACAAGTCGATGTCGACCCACGCCGACCACAAGGTCTGGCAGGACGTCTATCACGCGCAGGCCTACGGTTTGGCTATCTATATCAAGGTGACCTATCGCCCCTGTGGAGGGCCGCCCGTCATCGCCTTCAAGGAGAAAGACCTGTGAGCAGACATGACTGCTACACCTGCGGTGCCCCCAATGCGATGCAAGCGTTCAAGGGCCGCAGTTTCAATGTGAGCTTCAAGCAATTGAACCGGATGGTGCACAGCTTGGCAGGCCATGAGTGCACTGAATGCGCAGAAATCGAGTTCGATGCCCCCAGCGCAGAGCGTTACGCCCGGGCCGGCGATGAACTGATCGAAGATGCCAAACGGGTGATGGCCGATGAAATGAAGCGTATCCGGCGCAAGCTGCACTTCACCCAAAAAAGTGCCGTGCAGTTGCTGTCGGGGGCGGGCACAATGCGTTCAGCCGCTATGAACGGGCCGAAGTGGAACCACCCAAACCCTTGTTTGTACTGATGCGCCTGCTCGATCGCCACCCCGAACTGGTTCAGGAGCTGCAAGTAATCAACGAGTGCGCAGACATCAATGCGCTGCTGGTGCAAAAAGAGCAGCAGCGCCAAAAATAACCTGTAGCGCTGGCACAGGCTCCGACAAGGGGGTCGCTACGCTCCCCATCACAGCCTGCGCCAGCGATTACAGGTGCCGGTGGATCAATGCAAAATCTGGTTCAGGAACAACTTGGTCCGGTCATTTTGCGGGTTGTCGAAGAAGTCATTCGGGGCCGCCTCTTCAACGATTTCCCCCTTGTCCATAAAGATCACCCGGTTGGCCACGGTGCGGGCAAAACCCATTTCATGGGTCACGCAGAGCATGGTCATGCCGTCTTCGGCCAAACCGATCATGGTGTCCAGTACCTCTTTGACCATCTCCGGGTCGAGCGCTGAAGTCGGCTCATCGAACAACATGATTTTGGGTTTCATGCACAGCGCCCTGGCAATCGCCACACGCTGCTGCTGACCACCCGACAACTGCCCCGGAAACTTGTGCGCCTGCTCCGGAATCCGCACTCGTTCCAGATAATGCATGGCGATTTCTTCAGCCTTGCGCTTGGGCATCTTGCGTACCCACATCGG
This sequence comes from Pseudomonas deceptionensis, assembly GCF_900106095.1. NCBI lineage: Bacteria > Pseudomonadati > Pseudomonadota > Gammaproteobacteria > Pseudomonadales > Pseudomonadaceae > Pseudomonas > Pseudomonas deceptionensis. The sequence continues at coordinate 4,954,004 of NZ_FNUD01000002.1, forward strand.
AGCCAGCGTGCAGTTTTGCAGGATGGTCAGATGCGGGAACAGGTTGAAATGCTGAAACACCATACCGACTTCACGACGCACGGCCTCGACCTGCTTGATGTCATTGGTCAACTCTACGCCATCCACCACAATGCGGCCCTGCTGGTGCTCTTCAAGGCGATTGAGGCAACGGATCGTGGTTGACTTGCCCGACCCCGAGGGCCCGCACAATACAATCCGCTCACCCGGTTGCACGTTGAGGTTGATGTCCTTGAGCACGTGAAACTGGCCGTACCACTTGTTAACACCCTGCATCTGAATAATGCCTTCAGGGCTCGCAGGTTTTTTGATTGCTTCACTCATGTCGCACTCCTACCTAACGCTTGTGGCCAGTGTCCAGCTTGTGCTCCAGATGCATGGAGTAGCGGGACATACCAAAACAGAAAATCCAGAACACCAACGCTGCAAACACATAGCCTTCGGTCGCCATGCCCAACCATTTCGGGTCGGCTGCAGCTTGCTTGACGCTATTGAGCAGGTCGAACAGCCCGATGATGATCACAAGGCTGGTGTCCTTGAACAGGGCAATAAAGGTGTTCACGATGCCGGGAATAACCATCTTCAAGGCTTGCGGCAAAATCACCAGACCCATGCTGCGCCAGTACCCCAGGCCCATGGCCGCAGCGGCTTCGTACTGCCCTTTGGGAATGGCTTGCAGACCGCCGCGCACCACTTCAGCCACATACGCCGACTGGAACAGAATCACCCCGATCAAGGCCCGCAGCAGCTTGTCGAAGTTCATGCCCTCAGGCAGAAACAGCGGCAGCATCACCGAGGACATGAACAGCACGGTAATCAGCGGAACGCCGCGCCAGAACTCGATGAAAGTCACGCACACCACACGAATGGCCGGCATGTCTGAGCGTCGTCCCAGCGCCAGCAAAATCCCCAATGGCAAGGCACCGGCAATGCCCACCGTGGCGATGACCAGCGTGAGCATCAGGCCGCCCCACTGGCTGGTGGCGACGTTGGTCAGGCCCCAGTAACCGCCATGCAACAAGCTGAAGGCCAAAATCGGGTAAACCACCAAAAAGCCCAGCCCCCAGATTGCCTTGTGCTTGAAGCGCGAGATAAACAGCGGTGCTGCGCCAACCACGGCAAGCCACACAGTCAGGTCTACCCGCCAGCGCAGTCCGGTCGGGTAATAGCCATACATGAACTGACCAAAACGCTGCTGGATAAACACCCAACAAGCGCCTTCCTTGGTGCAGTCAGCCTGAGTGGTGCCGACCCAGTTGGCATCAAAGACCGTCCAGCTCAGCAATGGCGGCACGATCAGCCAGATCAGGTAAAAGGCAAACAGGGTGAGCAAGGTGTTGAGCCAACTGGAAAACAGATTGGCCCGAGCCCAGGCGACGATGCCGATGCGGTTGCCCGGCGGCGGCATGTCGGGTTTGAAAACATGAGTCGTCATAGTCCCGTCCTCATCGCTCGATCAGCGCAATACGCGTGTTGTACCAGTTCATCAGCAGCGAAATGCTGATGCTGATAGACAGGTAAACGCTCATGGTGATGGCGATGACTTCAATAGCCTGCCCGGTCTGGTTCAGTACCGTGCCGGCAAACAGTGAAACCATTTCCGGATACCCGATGCCCGCCGCCAGGGACGAGTTTTTCACCAGGTTCAGGTACTGGCTGGTCAGCGGAGGAATAATCACCCGCAGCGCTTGCGGGATGATCACTTTGCGCAACGTAGGCCCAGGGCTCAGGCCCAGCGAGTGGGCAGCTTCGGTCTGGCCGTGGCTGACCGACTTGATCCCCGAACGCACGATTTCGGCAATAAAGGCTGCCGTGTACACCGTCAACGCAATGGTCAGCGCCAGCAGCTCAGGGATCAGCACCCATCCACCGACAAAGTTGAAGCCTTTGAGCTGCGGCATCTCCCAATGCACCGGGGTGCCGAACAGCAACACGCACAGCGCCGGGATCACCAGCAACAGCCCCAGCCCTGCCCAGAACTTGTGAAACGGCACGCCCGTATCTTCGAAGCGCTTGTTGGCCCAACGGACCATCAGAACGGTGGCCACCATCGCGAGCACCACGCTGGCAGCAAATGGCCAGAAAGCCTCTGTGCCAACCGCCGCTGGCATGTTCAGGCCGCGACTGCTCATATAAAAGATGTCGGCAAAGTTATGGCTGTTGCGGGGCCCCGGCATGGTCAGAAACACCGCGAAGTACCAGAACAGGATTTGCAGCAGAGGAGGAATATTGCGAAAGACCTCTACATACACCGTCGCCAGTTTACTGATCATCCAGTTCGACGATAAACGCGCGATACCGACGATAAAACCCAGAATCGTCGCCAGCACGATACCGATCACCGACACCAGCAGGGTGTTCAGCAAACCGATAACGAAGACCCGGGCGTAACTGTCGGACTCGGTGTAGTCAATCAAATGCTGCGCAATGCCAAACCCGGCACTGCGTTCAAGAAAGTCAAAACCCGAAGTAATGCCACGGTGCTGCAGGTTGGTCTGGGTGTTGTTAAACAGGTACCAACCCATGAAGACCACCAGTGCAACGGTGATGATCTGGAATAACCACGCACGCACACGTGGATCGCCAAGGCTGAACCTGGGCTTGGGTGCGCCGACTTTAATTTGCATGAAATGCCCCTGAAAAATTGGATCAGACAACATCACCCGGCAGTTGGCCTACCGGGTGAAAGGGCAATCAGCGCACAGGAGGTGCGTATTGGATGCCGCCGTTATTCCACAAAGCGTTCAGCCCGCGGTCGATGGCCAGAGGAGTGCTTTTGCCGAGGTTTTTCTCGAAGACTTCGCCGTAGTTACCGACCTGGCTGACGATCTGTACCACCCAGTCCTTCGGCAGTTTCAGGTCTTTACCGTATTCACCGTCCGCACCCAGCAGGCGGGCGACGTCCGGGTTTTTGGTCGACTTGGCTTCTGCCAGGACGTTTTTGGAGGTGACACCCGCCTCTTCAGCATTGAGCATGGCGAACAGGGTCCATTTGACGATGCTGAACCAGTCCTCATCACCCTTGCGTACCACAGGGCCCAGAGGCTCCTTGGAAATGGTTTCCGGCAGAACGACATAGTCGTTCGGGTTCGCCAGTTTGCTGCGCTGTGCATAAAGCTGCGACTTGTCAGAAGTCAGTACGTCGCAACGGCCGCTTTCCAGCGACTTGGCGCTTTCGTCAGAAGTGTCGAAGGTAATCGGGGTGTACTTGAGGTTATTGGCGCGGAAGTAGTCCGACACGTTCAGCTCGGTGGTGGTACCGGCCTGGATGCAGATGGTTGCACCGTCCAGTTCCTTGGCACTTTTTACACCCAGCTTGTTGTTGACCAAAAAGCCGATGCCGTCGTAATACGTCACGCCCGCAAACACCATGCCCATGCCCGAGTCACGGGAACTGGTCCAGGTGGTATTGCGCGACAGCACGTCAACTTCACCCGACTGCAGCGCGGTGAAACGCTCCTTGGCGTTCAACTGGCTGAACTTGACCTTGGTTGCATCGCCGAATACCGCTGCGGCCACTGCGCGGCATATATCAGCATCAATACCCATGATCTTGCCGTCTTTGTCAGGTACCGAAAAACCCGGCAAACCGTCACTGACACCACATTGCACAAACCCTTTCTTTTTAACGCCGTCCAGAGTTGCGCCTGCATGTGCAAAACCACTGACACTCAACACGATGGCTGCTGTGGCCAAAGCCAGGGTGGATTTCAACTGCTTCATTCAAACCTCCAGTGCTGCTTTTTTGTGTTTGAACAAGACCCGCCGCCCCCTTGTGAGGCGCATGTTGACCCGTGTTGGCTTTTTATTGGGTCAAGCGGCATAAGTCTTGAGCGATGGGTGCATCGCACGAACCGTCAAACTGAAGCGCTCACTTGAGCTGTTGAATTCCTTGTCTAACTTCACCCTCGGGATTTTTGCTGTCCCCCCGTCGGCAGTAGCCTGTTAGTGTTACCGCCGAGGGTGAACGCATTCACGTCCCTGTCCACATAGCAAAGCCCGTACCACACTCGTGTCTTAGTAAGTTCAGTACGTAATATCGGAAAAAACGTTCAAGCAAGCGACATTTTCTGTAATTTTTAACCGACCAAGCACTTTTGTAGCGCACCCGGTTTGCGCACATGCACAACGATGGAGCAGCCATGACCCAACCTCTGATCATTCAGCCTCAAAAGACCGCAGACGCCTGTGTTATCTGGCTCCACGGCCTGGGCGCCGACCGCTATGACTTCATGCCGGTGGCCGAAGCACTGCAACAGTCGTTGCTGACCACTCGCTTTGTATTGCCGCAGGCACCGACCCGCGCGGTGACCATCAATGGCGGTTATGCCATGCCCAGCTGGTACGACATCAAGGCCATGAGCCCTGCCCGTTCCATCAGCGAAGAAGAACTGGAAGAGTCGGCGGATACGGTCATCAAGCTGATAGAAGACCAGCGCCAGAGCGGTATCGACGCCAACCGGATTTTTCTGGCCGGTTTCTCCCAAGGCGGCGCCGTGGTGTTCCACACCGCTTACCTGAAATGGCAAGGGCCGCTGGGTGGCGTACTTGCCCTCTCCACCTACGCACCGACTTTCAGCGAAGTGCTGCCTTTGTCTGCCAGCCAGCAACGGATCCCGGCCTTGTGCCTGCATGGTCAGTACGACGGAGTGGTTCAAAACGCCATGGGCCGTACAGCTTATGAGCGTTTGAAGGCTGCAGGTGTGGCGGTTACATGGCAGGAATACCCAATGGGCCATGAAGTGTTACCCGAAGAAATCCGCGATATCGGTGCCTGGTTGGCAAAACGCCTGGGCTAAAACCGAAACATCCTTCGCTCACTACGCCGAGCACCCGACTTGCATTACACTGCCCGGCGTACACTCCTTAACCAACTGATGAGATGACCGTGCTCAAAGCACTCAAAAAAATATTCGGTAAAAGCGAGGCTGAGCCGCTCGCGCCAGCTTCCATGACACCTTCGAGCAACACCAGCCCGCGAACCGACGCGCAACAGCCTGGTCGTTCTGCTCCTGCTCCTGCTCCTGTTCCAGCCCCCGCGCCGGTGACCATTCCTGACGCACAGCCCGCTGCCGAACAACCGCACATCGAAAAACCAAAAATTGCAAAACCACGGCGCGAAGTGGCCCCCAAGCCACCGGTCATCCCCTGGAAGCTAGAAGACTTTGCGGTAGAGCCACAAGAAAGCAAAACCCGCTTTCACGATTTCAAGCTCACCCCTGAGCTGATGCATGCCATTCAAGACCTGGGCTTTCCGTACTGCACGCCGATCCAGGCTGAAGTATTGGGCTATACCCTGAGCGGTCGCGATGCTATTGGTCGCGCCCAGACCGGCACCGGCAAAACCGCCGCGTTCCTGATTTCGATCATCAGCCAGCTGACCCAGACCCCGCCGCCCAAAGAACGCTACATGGGCGAGCCGCGCGCACTGATCATTGCACCGACCCGCGAGCTGGTGGTGCAAATCGCCAAAGATGCGGCTGACCTGACCAAGTACACCGACCTGAACGTCATGACGTTCGTCGGCGGCATGGACTTCGACAAGCAGCTCAAGCAGCTTGAAGCCCGCCATTGCGACATTCTGGTGGCCACACCGGGCCGTCTGCTGGACTTCAACCAGCGCGGCGAAGTGCACCTGGACATGGTCGAAGTGATGGTGCTCGACGAAGCCGACCGCATGCTGGACATGGGTTTCATTCCTCAAGTACGCCAGATCATTCGTCAGACGCCGCCTAAAGCCGAGCGTCAGACGCTGCTGTTCTCTGCGACCTTTACCGAGGACGTGATGAACCTGGCCAAGCAATGGACCACCGACCCGGCCATCGTTGAAATCGAAGCGCTCAACGTCGCCAGCGACATGGTCGAGCAGCACGTGTATGCCGTTGCCGGTGCCGACAAATACAAATTGTTGTTCAACCTGGTCAACGACAACGGCTGGGAACGCGTCATCGTGTTCGCCAACCGCAAGGACGAAGTGCGCCGCATCGAAGAGCGTCTGGTACGTGACGGCATCAATGCCGCCCAACTGTCAGGCGACGTGCCGCAACACAAGCGCATCAAGACGCTGGAAGGCTTTCGCGAAGGCAAGATCCGCGTACTGGTGGCCACCGACGTGGCGGGCCGCGGGATTCACATCGACGGCATCAGCCACGTGATCAACTTCACCCTGCCCGAAGTGCCGGACGACTACGTGCACCGCATTGGCCGTACTGGCCGTGCAGGCGCCAGCGGCGTTTCCATCAGCTTTGCCGGTGAAGACGACTCGTATCAACTGCCATCGATTGAAACCCTGCTGGGTCGCAAGATCAGCTGCGAAACGCCGCCGACCGAACTGCTGCGCCCCGTCGTACGTGCTGTACGCAAGCCGTACGATCCGGATGCAACGGCCTGACTGAATCTGTAGCCGCTGCCGCAGGCTGCGACAAGGGCCAAAGGCCCTTCAACCAGCGGGGCCGCTTCGCAGCCCATCACAGCCTTCGACAGCGGCTACAAAGTTCGCACACTACTTCCAGCGATCTGCCGCCGCATCATCACTGGCCCGCCCTTCGACCCAGCGCGGGCCGTCGGTGGTCTGTTCTTTTTTCCAGAACGGGGCGCGGGTTTTCAGGTAATCCATCACAAACGCACACGCATCGAAGGCCGCCTGACGGTGAGCACTGGCCACGCCGACAAACACGATCGGCTCCCCCGGCTCCAGCGCCCCAATACGGTGCAGCACCTCAAGCTTGAGTAACGGCCAACGCTGCTCAGCCTCAACCATGATCTTGCCCAGCGCTTTTTCGGTCATGCCCGGGTAGTGTTCCAGGAACATCCCCGCCACATCACGCCCCTCATTAAAGTCGCGCACGTAACCGACAAAACTCACCACTGCCCCCACGCCCAGGTTGGCCGCGTGCAGTGCGTTGACTTCAGCGCCCGGGTCAAAGGCTGCCACTTGCACCCGAATGCCCATGATCAGCCTCCCGTCACGGGCGGGAAAAACGCCACTTCATCGCCGTCCGCCAGCGGTTCATCGAGCTTGCACAGTTCTTCGTTGCGCGCACACATCAGGTTGGGCTCGGCCAACACCTGCCAGGCGCCACCGCGCTGCAGCAAGTGCGAACGCAACTGCTCAATCGACGAGAACTCACCGCTTACCGACTCACCGTCAAGCCCCAGGGCTTCACGGTAGCGGGCAAAAAACATCACCGTGAGCTTCATGTCGCATCCGCCTGAAAGTGCCCGCTCTTGCCGCCGAGCTTCTCCAGCACACGCACGCTCTCGATGGTCATGCCGCGGTCGACCGCCTTGCACATGTCATAGATCGTCAGCGCCGCAACACTGGCAGCCGTCAGGGCTTCCATCTCGACGCCGGTCTGCCCGGACAACTTGCAACGCGCCACGATCAGTACGGCATCACTGCCCTGGGCGCTGAGCTCAACCTTGACGCTGGTGAGCATCAGCGGATGGCACAGCGGGATCAGGTCCGAGGTTTTCTTGGCCGCCTGAATTCCGGCGATCCGCGCCACGGCAAACACGTCGCCCTTGGGGTGGCCGCCACTGACGATCATGTCCAGGGTTTCAGGGCGCATGCGCACCACGGCTTGTGCCAGCGCCTCACGGGATGTCACCGCTTTATCGGTGACATCAACCATGTTGGCGCGGCCTTGAGAATCTAAATGAGTCAGCACAGGGGGGTACTCCAGACGGGAGCAAGGAGTGTAAACCCGAGGATTGCTTAAGGCCATCGACCCCACGAATACCGCGCATCAGAACATCGAATTGGCCGCCTGGCGGCATTCGCCGTACAACGGTTGAAACTTTGGAGCCGTCTTTATGCCGCTTTTTATTGTCATTGCCCTGAGCCTGTTTGCAGGCTTTGCCGTGCCCTTGCAGGCTGGCAGCAACGCCCGGCTGGGCATTGTGCTCGGCCATCCGTTTTGGGCCACGGTGATTTCGTTGCTGGTCAGTGGCTTGGCAATTGCGCTGGTGATGCTGATCGTCAAAGTGCCCCGCCCCAACCTCTCGGCGCTGATCAGCGGCCCCTGGTGGATCTGGCTCGGCGGCCTGGCCGGGGTGTTTTACATCACCGTCGCGCTGATCACCGTGCCGCGTCTGGGGGCACTGAATTTCATCATGGCGGTGGTGGTGGGCCAGTTGATCATTTCGCTGGTGATTGATTACTTCGGCTTGCTCGGCCTGCCTAAAAACAGCCCAAGCCTGCAGAAGATTCTGGGGGTGAGTGTGGTGCTGGCAGGGTTTGTCATTGCCTCACGGGGCTGAAGGCGCACTCACCTGTTTGACCAGTTCACGCAGCCAGCGATGGGCCGGGTCCTGATTAAAACGCTGGTGCCAGACCTGCACATAGTTGAACGGCGCCACGGTCAGCGGCGGAGGCATCGCCACCAGCGTGTCCCCCAGCGGCACGTTGTCCAGGGTGCGGGTGGCCACGGTGAGGATCAGATCAGTGTCGGCAATCATCCCCGGCGCCGTGCCCCAATGGGGAACGTTGACCGCCACCCGGCGCTGTAGACCCTGGGCGCGCAAAACGTTATCGACCTCGCCCTGGGTGTTGCCATCCATCGACACCAACAAATGCGGACGCGCCAGATAGCTGTCCAGGTCGAGCACGCCATTTTCGGGCAACGAACGCCGGTTAAGCAGGCAGGTAAAGGTTTCTTCGAACAGTACGTCGCAGCTGATATCCGCCGCCAGCGCCGCAAATACACCCACAGCCAGGTCGATTTTGCCCTGTTCGATTTGCTCCAGCATGCCCAGGCGGCTGTCCTGAATCACCACCAGAGAGGTGTCCGGCGCCAGCTTGCGCAGTTGCACCAGCAATTTGGGCAGCACGATAGCGGCGCCGTAATCGGACATCGCCACGCGAAAGGTGCGCTGCGAGTCGCCCGGCACAAAGTCGATGGACTGGCCAAGCAAGGTTTCGATCTGGCCGAGCACGGCCTTGAGCGGCGCCTGGAGGTTTTGCGCCAGCGCACTGAGCACAACCTCGTTGCCCTGGCGAATCAGCAGCGGGTCACCCAGCAGCAGCCTGAGTTTGTTCAGCGAGTGGCTGATGGCCGGCTGGCTCAGATGCAAGCGAACACCGGTGCGGGTCACGTGTTTTTCCGTGAGCAACGCATCGAGCACCACCAGCAGATTCAAATCGATATTGCGCAGTAACACTCCGACTCTCCTGTCATTAGCCCACTCCTAGGGAGCGCTGCATGCTAGATCCCACACCTTCCACTGCCACGGCGCGTAACACGAGCCAGCTTACCCCACGCAACGCCCTTTACGGGTTTTCAGGCCTGATGTTGATCCTGATCTTCTGGGCCGTATGGCGCTGGCAACAGCCGGCACCCGCCGCGTATGAGGCCGCGCCGGTCAAGGTGGCCGTGGCCATGGTCAGCAACCAGCCGTTTATCCGGTATCTGGACGCGATTGGCGAACTGGAAGCGGTGCAGGAAGTCAGCGTGCCCGCCGAGATTGGCGGGCGGATCATCGAATTGCCCATTGAATCCGGGCAAAGGGTCACCCGTGGGCAAGTTCTGTTACGGCTCAACGATGCGCCCGAGCGTGGTCAACTGGTGCGCTTGCAGGGCCAACTGGACAACACCCGGGTACGCCTGGAGCGGATGAAAAAACTGATCGGCTCAAACGCCATTTCCCGTGAAGCGCTGGACAACGCACAAGCCGAATACACCACCGCACGCGGTGCAGTTCAGGGGCTGGTGGCACAGATCGAGCAGCGCACCATCCGAGCGCCGTTCGACGGCACTCTGGGGATTCGTAAAGTCCATTTGGGCCAGTACGTGAACCCCGGCGATACCCTGATCAACCTGATCGGCAGCAAGGGCCTGTATGTCAATTTCAGTGTGCCCGAGCAAGCCCTGCTCCGCTTCTCCACCGGCAAAAGCCTGCTGATCGAACTCGATGCCCTGCCCCATCAACCGCTGACGGCCGTGGTCAGCAGCATCGATCCATTCCTTGATCGTTCCCGAACCGTAAGCGTGCAGGCACACCTGATAAACCCGCCAAGCACCGCTCTGCCGCGCATGTTTGCCCGGGTACGCTTGCCCCAGCCGCTGCCCGAAAACACCTTGAGCGTGCCAGAAACGGCAGTGACCTACAGCGCTTATGGCGAAGACCTCTATGTCGTGCAACCTGCAGGCATACCCACTGTGCGCCGGGTCTCGGTCAAGACCGGCGAGCGCCGCGATGGCTGGGTGGTGATCACCCATGGAGTGGCGCCGGGGGATCAGGTGGTGATCTCCGGTCAGATCAAACTCAGCGATGGCGCACGTATCGAGCCCATCACCCACAGCGTACTGGCCGTTGACGCAGGAGCCATCGAGTGAAGTTCACAGATATGTTCGTCCGGCGCCCGGTGCTCGCGCTGGTGGTCAGTTTGATGATCCTGCTGGCCGGGCTCAAAGCCTATATGGGCTTGCCCGTGCGCCAGTACCCATTGCTGGAAAGCTCCGTGATCACCGTCAGCACCGACTACCCCGGGGCCCCGGCCGAACTGATGCAGGGCTTTGTCACCCAGCCCATCAACCAGTCGCTGGCCTCGGTGGAGGGCGTCGACTACATCAGCTCGTCCTCGGTGCAGGGCCACAGCCTGGTAACGTTGCGCATGGCGCTGAACCAAGACTCGGCCAAGGCCCTGAGCGAGGTGATCGCCAAGGTCAACCAGGTCAAGTATCGCTTGCCGGAACAGGCCTACGACCCGGTGATCGAGCGCTCGGCCGGTGAGTCCACCGCCGTGGCGTATGTCGGTTTTACCAGCGATACCCTCTCGGCCGCAGCCCTGAGCGACTACCTAAGCCGGGTGGTACAGCCCTTGTTCGCCACGATTGAAGGCGTGGCCAAGGTCGATACCTTTGGCGGCCAGCGCCTGGCCATGCGCCTGTGGCTCGACCCGCAACGCATGGCCGGCCATGGCATCAGCGCCGCCGGGGTTGAACAGGCGATCCGCGCCAACAACTTCCAGGCCGCCCCGGGGCAAATCAAAGGGCAGTACGTGGTTTCATCGATTCAGGTCAACAGCGACCTCACCTCCCTTGACGAGTTTCGCGACCTGGTGATCAGCAATCGTGGGGACCGCCTGCTGCGCCTGCGCGATATTGCCGAGATCGAGCTGGGCTCGGCCGCCTACGAAACCAGCGCCCTGATGGACGGAAAACCCGCGGTGCATCTGGGGCTGTACGCCACGCCCAAGGGCAACCCACTGGTCATTGTCGAGGGCATCAAGCGCCTGCTGCCGGACATCCAGAAAACCCTGCCACCCGGGGTCGAAGCCGCGCTGGCGTTCGAAACCGCGCACTTTATCGAAGCCTCGATTGTGGAGGTGGTCCAGACCTTGCTCGAAGCGATCCTGATCGTGGTGCTGATCATTTTTCTGTGCCTGGGTTCATGGCGCACGGTGCTGATCCCGATCCTCAGCATCCCGCTGTCGATCCTCGGCGCCCTGGCCTTGATGGATTTGTTTGGCTTTAGCATCAACCTGCTGACGCTGCTGGCAATGGTGCTTGCCATCGGGCTGGTAGTGGACGACGCGATTGTGGTCACCGAAAACATCCACCGCCATATCAAGGAAGGCCTCGCCCCGCTTCAGGCCGCACTGATCGGCGCACGGGAAATCGCCTCGCCGGTGATCGCCATGACCGTCACCCTCGCCGCGGTATACATGCCCATCGGCCTGATGAACGGCCTGACCGGCGCGCTGTTCAAGGAGTTCGCCCTGACCCTGGCCGGCGCGGTGCTGGTGTCGGGCGTGATCGCCCTCACGCTGACCCCGGTGATGTGCGCAAAACTGCTGCCGGCCGGGCAAAACGAAGGCGCCATGGGCATGATGGCCGAGGGGTTCTTCCACCGTTTATCACGGCGTTATCAGCGAGGCTTGCTGCTGTCATTGCGCAAGCGCGGCGTGGTCCTGGGCTTTGCCGTGCTGATCCTGCTCAGCCTGCCACTGCTCTACGGCCAGGCCGCAAAAGAGCTGGCGCCCAACGAAGACCAGGGCAACCTGCTGCTGGCGATCAAATCCCCGCAGCACGCCAACCTCGATTTTGTTGAGCGCTACGCCGCGCAACTGAGTGGTGTCCTCGGCGCCATCCCCGAAGCCACCGGCACCTGGATCATCAACGGCACCGACGGTGTGGCGGCCAGCTATGCCGGGGTCAATTTCAAGGAGTGGAACCAGCGCGGGCGCAGTGCGGCGCAGATCCAGACGCAATTGCAGCAGCAGGTCGACGGCGTGGAAGGCAATGCCATCTTCGTCTTCCAGATGCCGGCGCTGCCCGCTTCCACCGGTGGTTTGCCGGTACAACTGGTGATCCGCAGCACCGAGGATTACCGCTCGCTGTACCTGGCCATGGAACAGCTGAAACAGCAGGCTCGGGCCAGCGGTTTGTTTGCCGTGGTCGACAGCGACCTGGCGTTCAACAACCCGGTGACCGAGGTGCGGATCGACCGCAACAAGGCCAACAGCCTGGGTATCCGTCTGCAAGACATCGCCAGCACCCTGGCGATACTGGTCGGCGAGAACTACACCAACCGCTTCGCGATGCAGGGCCGCTCCTATGATGTGATCGCACAAACCGGGGCCAGCCAGCGCCTGACGCCAGAGGCCTTGAACGGCTTTTACCTCGCCACAGATGCCGGGGTACAAGTACCGCTGGCCACCGTGGTCAGCTTGCACAGCGATATCCAGCCCAACCGCCTTAAACAGTTCAACCAGCAAAATTCGGCGACCTTGCAGGGCATCGCGGCACCGGGCGTGAGCCTGGGCCAGACCGTGGCTTTTTTGACCGAACACAGCGAGCAATTGCCCGCCAGTTTCAGCTACGACTGGCAGTCCGATTCGCGGCAATTTATCCATGAAGGCAACGCGCTGATGCTGACGTTCCTGTTCGCCCTGATCGTGATCTACATGGTGCTAGCGGCGCAGTACGAAAGCCTGCGAGACCCGCTGATCATCCTGATCACCGTACCGCTGTCCATCTGCGGAGCCTTGATCCCATTGGCGCTGGGCTGGGCCACGCTCAACATCTACACGCAGATAGGACTGGTGACGCTGATTGGTCTGATCAGCAAACACGGGATCCTGATGGTCGAGTTTGCCAACGAGCTGCAAGCCGCCACAGGCTGCTCACCGGCCAACGCCATCATCCGTTCGGCCCGCATCCGCTTGCGGCCGATCCTGATGACCGCCGCCGCCATGGTGGTCGGCCTCGTGCCTTTGCTGTTTGCCAGCGGCGCAGGGGCCAGCAGCCGCTTCGGGCTGGGCATCGTGATAGTCGTGGGGATGGTGGTGGGGACGCTGTTTACGCTGTTTGTGTTGCCGTCGATCTATAGCCTGATCTCCAAAAAACACACGACAGCACCCTCCCCCTGAAACGCAACCGGGCGGCTCAAGGCCGCCCGGGTCAGGGTTAAACAGGCAATGTCAGAGGTGCGACTCGGCGTATTCCGCCAGAATCGAGCGTGGTACCCCTTGCAGCGCAATATGCACGCCGTTGGGGAAATCTTTGAAACGCTCCGTCAGGTAGGTCAGCCCCGAACTGGTGGCCGACAGGTAAGGCGTATCGATCTGTGCCAGGTTGCCCAGGCACACCACTTTGGAACCGGCGCCGGCACGGGTGATGATGGTTTTCATCTGGTGCGGTGTCAGGTTCTGGCACTCATCGATCAGGATCAGGCTCTGCTGGAAGCTGCGACCGCGGATGTAGTTCAGGGATTTGAACTGCAACGGCACCTTGCTCAGGATGTAGTCGACGCTGCCATGGGTGTTTTCGTCATCCATGTGCAGGGCTTCAAGGTTGTCGGTGATAGCCCCCAGCCAAGGCTCCATCTTCTCGGCTTCGGTACCCGGCAAAAAGCCGATTTCCTGATCCAGCCCTTGCACGCTGCGGGTACAGATAATCCGCCGGTAGCGCTTGCTGACCATGGTTTGTTCAATGGCCGCCGCCAGCGCCAGAATGGTTTTACCCGAACCCGCTGCACCCGACAGGTTGACCAGGTGAATATCCGGGTCGAGCAAGGCAAACAGCGCGAGCCCCTGGTAAATGTCCCGTGGTTTTAACCCCCAGGCTTCCTGATGCAGCAGCGGCTCCTGGTGCATGTCCAGAATCAGCAGCTGATCCTTGCGGACTTCCTTGATCCAGCCAACAAAGCCCTGCTCATCAATGATGAATTCATTGATATGCACCGAAGGCAGGTTTTCGTTCATCTGCACCTGGTGCCAGGTGCGGCCATGGCCCTGACGGGTTTCCACCTTGTTGACCCGGTCCCAGAACGAGCCTGTCATGGTGTGGTAACCACGGGACAGCATCGACACGTCATCGACCAGCTGATCGGTGCTGTAATCCTCGGACTCGATCCCGCAAGCCCGGGCCTTGAGCCGCATGTTGATGTCTTTGGTCACCAGCACTACACGCAACTTCGGCTCGCGGGCGTGCAGGTCAATCAGCTGATTGATGATGATGTTGTCGTTGAGGTTTTCGGGCAACAGCGCATTGGGCTCGCGGCGCTTGCTCATCAGGATCGACAGAAAGCCCTTCGGAGCACCTTTGCCACGCTGGATCGGCACGCCCTTTTCAACATTTTCAGGGCTGGCATCACCGAGCAGTTGATCAATCAAACGAATAGCCTGGCGGCACTCTGCTGCCACCAGCAATTTGCCGGTTTTGAGTTTGTCGAGCTCTTCGAGCACTGTCATCGGGATGGTGACGTGGTGTTCCTCGAAGTTAAGCAATGCGTTTGGATCGTGAATCAGAACATTGGTATCGAGTACATAAAGGATTGGCTTGTGGGCAGAAGGAGTGCGTCCGTGATCATCCATACTCGGTCACCTTTGTGGGGAGCCAGTCGACGCAATACCGCAACAGTGCTGCGCCTCGAAGTGACTGCCGTCAAATACCTGCCCGATGGGTCTTGGAAGACGCCACCTGTGTTGCAGGTTTCGGCCGTCTGTCTTCGTAATACTCCTAAATGTGTGACAAAAAAAAGTTTTTTTAGCGATTGGAGGATTTATTTTTCGGAATGACGAATAGCCTTGGCGTCATGACTAATCGCTACTAGGCTTAGTAATCACCTGCTACAAATTTGCAATTTCTCGAGCATGATCCGGCCTGTTCCCGGCAAAGCCAGAGCCCTCTGACTGGAAGCATGGACAGAGCCTACAAACCCTTCTTTTCGGCAGCATTAAGCTTCGTTTCGCATTGGCTGACTTAAGCCTGCGCGACCCATCTTCATGCCAAAGGAGGCTATATGACCCCTGTTTCCAAAACGCTGGAGCACATGCTGCTCGATATTTACAAAGACGGCAGCGTGTCTGTTTTCGAATACCAGCAACTTCGCGACAACGCCGACGAACGCATGGCTGTGATCATTCGGGAGTTTGGTCAGCATAACAACCTGACCGCCTTTCAAAAGGCGATGGATGTCGCCCTGCAATTGCTGCAGCTCTCGGTCATTGACGCCAAAAAGGCCAAACTAAGCGACACCGGTGAAACCATTGTCAAAGACGCCATCATTGCCCAGGTTGAATACCTTCGCGTCGGCAGCGACCTGGCCTTGCACCTTCTGTAACCCCCGGAGAAATCGCCCGCCCACCTCAGGCGGGCGTTCTGTTTACCCTGCGCCCAACGCTGCACAATCCTCCCACCCCAAGCCACTTTGCGCCGTTGCCTTAAGCAACCAGGGCAATGCCGTGCGCACTTTGTCCTGGGTATCGTGAAACACAATCACCCCGTGGCGCCACAAAAGCATCAGGCTCAGCACCCGTTGTGCCGACTGCTCTGCACTCAGGCTGGCCGCCATGTCTTGTGCATCAATGCTCCACAGCGCCACCCGCAACGCCTGCGTCTGGAAAAACGCCCCGCTGTCTGCCCGCCTCTGCCCATAGGGCGGACGGAACAGGGGCACGTAGTTGTTCGCCAACGCCTGTTTGACCACGCCCGTGCTGCGCAAAATCGAGTCCTGCCAGGCCTGCCAGTGGCTGTGGGAGCGATATTCCCAGCCCTGCACGCCCACGCACTGCCCCTTGTACAGCCCTTGCAGGGCCTGTTCACCGCCGTTGTCGAGCCGCACTTGCACGCTGTTGCCCAGCACAAAAAAAGTCGCGTTCATGGACTGCTTGCGCAGGTAATCGGTCAGCCAGTCGGTGGTGCCCGGCAATTGGGTGGGGCCGCTGTCGAAGGTCAGCATGAACAGCCGGTCATGCATCTGATCACCGTTGAACTCTTGCTCGCCCAACAGCTCGATTTCGCTGCTGATTTGCGGGAGCAGCGCCGCCTTGCGCAGTTGTTCGTCCAGGTAACGCTGGTGAAATTCACGACTCGGCTCGGCCCAGGCCACATAAAACGAGTCATCGGCGATTTCAAACTTGCCCGCCTGCTCGCGCAAGCTGTCCATGCCGTCGACGTAATAGCAAAACGAAGCGTCCTGATCGCAGCTCTGCTGGGCAAAATTGTAGTTGGCCAACAACCGCTGCCACATTCGCTGGCGAACGTTGTCGATCGCGTCGATGTTGATGGTTTTGAGGTTCAGGCGCTGCTTGAGCGCGGTGTCGTCCAGCGCCTCGCTGGCCAGCAAGGCATGGGCAAAGGCAAGGATTTCAGCGCGTGAGGCCACATCGAACAGAGCCGGGCTGATCAATTGCTCGGGCCAGGTGCTGCGGTCCAGCGTCGCCGGCTCATTCGGCGCCGCCACCGCCCCCAGACACAGCAACCAGGCCGACAAAAAAAGAGCAATGCGCACGGGTCAATCTCCCAGTAAAAACTGGCAGCACTATAACCGCACACTGTGGGTCTATCGCGCTCATAGGTGGAGTCAAACCGCTCAACCCCCTAGAATCCCCCGACGCTAAATGGAGACGACCTCATGCTGATGGTGATTTCACCCGCTAAAACCCTCGACTACGAGACGCCGCCGGCCACTGCGCGTTTCACCCAGCCGCAATACCTGGACCACTCCCAGGAACTGATCGAACAACTGCGCGAACTGAGCCCGCAACAGATTGGCGAGCTGATGCACTTGTCCGACAAGCTTTCAGGCCTCAACGCAGCGCGTTTCGGCAGCTGGACACCCGCGTTCACCCCCGAAAATGCCAAGCAGGCACTGCTGGCGTTCAAGGGCGACGTGTACACCGGGCTCAACGCCGTGGACTTCAACGAGGCAGACTTCGACTACGCGCAAACTCATCTGCGCATGCTCTCGGGGCTGTACGGCCTGCTGCGTCCGCTGGACCTGATGATGCCGTATCGCCTGGAAATGGGCACCAAGCTGGCCAATGCCCGCGGCAAGGATCTCTATGCGTTCTGGGGCACCCGTATCAGCGAGTGGCTCAACGAAGCGCTGGCCGAGCAAGGCGATGACGTACTGCTAAACCTGGCGTCCAATGAGTATTTCTCGGCGGTCAAAAAGCCGGTCTTGAACGCACGCATTATCAATACCGAATTCAAGGACCTGAAAAACGGTCAGCACAAGATCATCAGTTTTTACGCCAAAAAAGCCCGCGGCATGATGAGCCGGTTCGTGATCAAGGAACGCATCAATAACCCGGATCACCTCAAGCAGTTCGATGAGCAGGGTTATCGCTTTAGCGCAGAACAGTCCAAGCCGAACCTGTTGGTGTTTTTACGCGACCACGCCCCGCAATAGTCTCCCGCCTTTCGACGGATGTGATGCAGCCAGCCCTCAATGCTGACTGCTCACACCCCACTCGCTTTACTGCAGACCGTAGTGATTGTTCATGTAACTTGAATAGTGCTTCATACGGTCATTTACATAACTGGCAGGCAGGGCATTGAAGACTTTTTCCTTGCCCGACTTCATGTACAACATACCGCGATATTTATCATCAATTGAAAACAGCTGTTCAAAGAGCGGCGATTCACCCGTTGGGCTATGGGCTTTGGCCTTGTCATCAAATGCCTTGATTAACACCTTGCGCTTCTGACTGGCGCCGCCACCAACCGCTAATGTCGGGAACAACATTCCACTGTTCCCCTTCAATGTCGCATCATCCAATCGATGACTGGACACCGCTTCCCGCCCCGACTCTTCTATCGTACTCCCTATGGTGAACTCCCCAACATCAGCAGTATGAACCATGGGGAAGTTTGGCCACGGGTCAACAATCACCAGTTTTTCATCACTCATCTGGCGACGGTCACCAATCACAACAAAAGCATGATCAAGCCCCTGTGCATTAACGCGAAATACAGGTTGCTCGGTTTTGGTACTTGCCAGCAGGCTGAAAGCGATTTCCGAATGTTCACCGCAGTTCCCTGTTCGGCATTGGATATAAGCACTCGTACCCTGTTTGAATCGACGCTGCTGGAGAAATTCTTGCGGAGCCCTCTGTGATCGCCACAAATCAACGAATTGATTGGGAGAGCCTTCAATCAACAGTGTTTTGGTGATCAGGTTAGTTACATGCCCCTGTTTGAAGGAGTTGTACATTTCACTGTTCAATTCTCGGGTTTTACTACTGGGTTTTACCTCACCCCGACCGGCGTCATAGACCTTCCACGCGGGTTTCGCCTGTGGCCCATCCAGGTCAATCGCTTTTTTCTGCTCTTTGGTTAGATTACTGACGTCAATACGGACGGCCCCATCAGTGTCCATGAACGTTACCGGGTTGCCCCCAACAAACGCGTATAGATTCGGCCCATCCCTATAACCCTTGGGATCAGGATTGATCCATCGCTGCAACCAGGGCATGTAGTAACGAAGTCCATAGTAATAAAGCCCTGTGGCATCCCGCTCCTTGCCCGAATAACACAACGTGCGATAGCTACTCTCGCTCGAATCGCCTTTTTCACTGAATGCCGTAGTGCCAAACGGGTGATAGGTTTCGCGGCTGACGACCCGGGCCTGACTGTCCAGCTCAAGGGTGCAAGATCTCAGATGGTCGCTTAGCGTGTAGCGATACTGTTGATTGGCCAACCCTTTGGGCGGTGAGCTGTTCCACTGCAGCACCTGCACACTATTGCGGCCAGCCTGTGCGCTGATGACGTACACCGTTTCGCCGCTGGCTTTGTTCATGCGAACTTCCAGCCCCGGCAAATAGCGAGTCTCGTTGATTACGGTACGAACATTGGTTTGGACTGAGCGGATCTTGCGCTGGCGTAAGCCGTCAACATCATAAATATAGAGCTCGCTGTCATCGAGCCCCGACTCGCGCTCTACCGGTCTGACTTCGCTTAGCTGATTACGTAAGTTCCACACCAGCGTCCGCGTATTTTCCAGGGCCCGCAGATTGCCGCACATATCAAAACCCGCATCAATATCGGCTTGCGTCGGCCCCAGGCCATTGTGTTCGGGCAGGCACCGATTGCTGTATTTGGCAGCCGTCAGCACGCGTCCATTACTTTGCGGCCCCTGGTGAACCAGCTCCAGTAAATTGCCGCCTGCATCGTAACGATAGGTTTGATGATACGAGGCCACCGCTTGTGGGTCCGCTATCTGGTCTGGCCCCCGGTTGGCCCGCCCGGCCTCCCATCCTTTGGCATCGACCAACTGGTAAAGGCTGTCGTAGGTGTAATGGCTGATCGGTTCGATGCGCTGGTTTGCAAAGTAACGAACCTCCAAGGCCTTGTCCTCGATACTCAGGATATTGCCTACCGGGTCGTGGACGTAATACAAGTCCTGCAAGGCTTTCTGCTGTGGCAGGCTCGCGTACAGCCGTATAAGCCGCCCATTGCAAGGCGCGTAACCAAACACGCTGACCACACCATTGCCCGCGGTTTGATACGTTATCTCACCTTGGGCGTTGTAGTGAATATCGCGCACCAGCACTTGAGGCTCGCCATCCTTGAGGCGCAAGTGTGTCTGGCGCAACTGCCCATCCACGTTGTGATCAAACTGCTGCTGGTTGCCCTGGGCGTCGGTTTGCATCACAAGCTCACCCAAGGCGTTGAAGAGCATCTGCGTGGTCGCGCCCTCTTCTGACTCAAGCAAGTCATCGCGATCACTCAGTGACTCTGGCCAGTGCGGCGGCTCCAGCGCCTGCAAAAAAAACTGATGCTGTTCAAGCAACGCCCCTGTAACCCCGAATGAGCTGAAGTGACAGGTGCCTGCCGGGCTATCGAGGCGAACCACTTGGCCATACTGGTTGCGAACAGCAAAAAGCTCATCCGCAGTGCCATAAAGGTAGCGCGCAATACAAGACTCAGAGCCGCCCGACGCCTGTTCAAAAACAGCCGTCGGGCGCAGCAAATGGTCGTATTCGACGTGCTGCTGACTGCCACGTCCATCCCAGCTGTGCAGCACCTGCCCGAGGTCACCGGTCAAGTTGATTCGTACACCGGCATCAACGCTCCGCGAGTTCAACAACACGCCCGACAGGGAAAACACATTCTCAAGATTGCTCGGGGTCGAAGCATCTTGTGCATGCAACGCCCATAAGCGCGGGTCCCATTGAGCGGCGGCCCTGCCCGCTGCATCGAACTTGATTCGGTTGATACGCGCCTCGGCAACCGGGCTGCTGCCAACACTGCAATAAGCAACCGAACGCACCGTCCGGCCCAGGGGGTCCAAAACAGCCAATGTAGGCGTGTAGCGATCCTGATTTAACATCATCAACTCTCGCAGGCAGGTAGCGGGTGGTAATCGATAGTTAATCCTTGGCGCCGCGACTCGGAGACTGTCAACTATGACAGTCACGACTAACGGTATCGCTCTCGCTCAGGTATGGTTGGGAATTGAATCGTCCATATACATGGACAAAGGCCTAAACTTGGAAGTGAGCGGCGCGTACCGGCAAACAACCGCAGAACCCGCAGCCCACACCAGCCGTATTACGGGACCCCCGCCATGTTCATCGGCGTATTACTGATCATCACCTGGCTTGTGCTGCTGCTGCGCTATCCGGCCAAGGCATTGCCGGTTTCGCTGGCTGCTGTGCTGGGACTTGCGATAGTTGCAGCATCAGTCGCATGGCTGGATCATCGCGAATCTCAGCAACTGGCACGCCTGGAGCTGCGTATCGTCTATGACCCTGTGCAGTGCCCCGCAGACCGGCCACTGCAACTCACGCTGCAAAACCGCAATACCGTGCCCTTGGCCGAACTCGGCTGGCGCATCGCGGCCTATGCCCCCGGCGATACCGTCAACCTTGCCGACAACCTCTACACCGCCCCGCGCTACCGTGGGCCTGGCGAGCTGCAACCCGGAGCTAGCTGGCAGGACTGCCTGCCCATGCCACCCCTGCGCGCCGGTTATCGCCCGCAAACCCTCGAATTCAGAGCCGAGCGCCTGCAAGGCAGCTTTGCCAACTAAGGATATTTTGATGCAGCGTGTTTTGATCACCGGTTGCTCCAGCGGTATAGGCCGTGCTCTGGCCGATGCCTTCAAGGCTGCGGGGTACGAGGTCTGGGCCAGCGCCCGCAAGCCTGAGGATGTGGCCCTGTTGGCAGCAGCAGGGTTCAACGCGGTGCAACTGGACGTGAATGACAAGGAGGCGCTGGCGCAATTGGCCGAGCACCTGGCCAGCGATGACGCAGGCCTGGACGTGCTGATCAATAATGCCGGTTTCGGCGCCATGGGTCCGTTGCTCGATGGCGGCGTCGAGGGTCTGCAACAGCAGTTTGAAACCAATGTATTTTCAGTGGTCGGTGTCACCCGCGCCCTGTTTGCAGCACTGCGCCGCAACAAGGGGCTGGTGGTCAATATTGGCAGTGTCTCCGGCGTACTGGTGACCCCGTTTGCCGGTGCTTACTGCGCCTCCAAGGCCGCCGTCCATGCCCTGAGCGATGCCCTGCGCATGGAGCTGGCACCCTTTGGCATTGACGTGCTCGAAGTGCAGCCCGGCGCCATCGACACCCGCTTCGCAAACAATGCCAGCGCACAGGCCGAGCAGTTGATTGACGAACGCTCGGCGTGGTGGCCGGTGCGTGACGGTATTCGCGCAAGGGCCAAAGCCTCGCAAGACAACCCCACTCCCGTAGCGGCCTTTGCTGATGCGGTGCTCAAGGCCGTACAAAAACCCGGGCCGCCGATGTTGCTCAGATACGGCAACGGCAGCCGTGCCATGCCATTGCTGGCCGCGCTGGTGCCGGCCCGCCTGCTGCAAAAAATCCTGATGAAGCGGTTCGGGTTGAATAAGCCCCTGTGATCAGGCGCCGTCTACGCATGGGCCTTCATAAAATCGATAAACACCCGCACCTTCAACGGCAGATGACGGGTGTCGGGGTACAGGGCGTAAACCCCCTGGCGGGTAAATTGCCAGCCGGGCAGTAAATGAATCAGGCGCCCCGCCTGCAAATCGTCCTCGATCAACCAGTCGGGCAGGATCGCCACCCCCTGCCCGGTCAGGGCAAAAGCGCGCAGCACCGATGAGTTGTCAGCCTTGATCCCTGCCTTGGCGGGGTTGGGTTGCCAGGGCCTCACTGTGCCGCTGCTCACCTCGGTGATGCTCAACTCCCCTACCCGGCCATGTTCCAGCCACGGGGCCTGCTCAAGGGTTTGTACGCTGTTGACACTCGGCACGCGGGCCACAAACGCCGGTGAGGCCACGGGCAAAATCTCGAAGGTGCTCAACTGCACCGCACGATGGCTGGAGTCGAGCACGCGGCCCAGCCGCAACGCCACGTCAAAACGCTCGGAGATCAGGTCGGCATGGGTCGATGAGGTAGACAAGTGCACGTTCAGGTCAGGGTGCAACGCGCGAAACAGCTCCAGTGCGGGCACCACTTTGGCCAGTGCATATTCCACCGTGGTGGTGATGCGCAGCGTGCCCTTGAGTTCGGTGTGGTCGCTGCGCGCTTGATCAATGGCCAGCCGGGCCGCCTCCAGCATATTCACGCAATGCAGATAAAAACGTTCGCCCGCCTCGGTCAGGGCCAGCCGCCGAGTGTTGCGCGTGAGCAAGGTGACCCCCAGTTCAGCCTCCAGCCGCTTGATGTTAAAGCTGACCACGGCACGGGTCTGGCCCAGTAAATCGGCCGCTGCGGTGAGTGAGCCGGCTTCGACCACGGCTTTGAAGGTGTCGAATCGATCGAGGCTGACCATCTGTGAACCTGCCCATTGTCAAAATAATTTTGACAATCTAGCAGCGTAAGCGGCGTTCCTCCAGGCGCAAAAGCCGCCTACTGTTCGGCTTCTGATCAAGGAGCCGGCCATGGCCTATCGCAACAAAATCGCACTGGTGTATTTGCTGGGCTTTGCGCTGGATCTGGTGAACATGTTCGCCGCCGCGATTGCCTACCCCGACATCAGTCAGGAACTGCAGGCGTCGGTCACTCAACTGGCCTGGATCGGCAATGCCTACATGCTCGGCCTGATCCTGATCATCTTGCCCAGCGTGTGGCTGGCAGCGGTGTTTGGCGAAAAGCGCCTGATGGTGATCTCGCTGGTGCTGTTCAGCGTGGCGTCGTGGTGCGTGGCGAACGCGGCGTCGATCGAGGCACTGATTGGCTGGCGCCTGCTGCAAGGGTTGGGCGGTGGGTTGTTGATTCCGGTCGGCCAGGCCATGGCGTATCGGCACTTTCCGGTTCGCGAACGCGCCCGCCTGACCTCGGTGATTTTGCTCGTGGCGCTGCTGGTGCCTGCCCTGTCGCCGGTAGTGGGTGGCTGGATGGTGCAGACACTGTCATGGCGCTGGGTGTTTTACGCCAATTTGCCGTTGGCTTTGCTGACGCTGTTGCTGGCCGCCTGCTGGCTCAAAACCGAACCACGACCGCCTCACCCGCCGCGCCTGGACAAGGCCGGGCTGAGGGCTGGCGCCGCGCTGATGGGGCATTTGCTTAAAGGCCCGCCGCTGCAGGTGGCAATGCTCACGTACCTGTTCATCCCCGGGATTTTTATCGGCACGCAATTGGTGAGCATTTTGTATCTGCACCAACTGGGTTTTAGCGCCACGCAAACCGGCGCCCTGATGTTGCCGTGGGCCCTGGCCTCGGCGCTGGGCATCACCCTGAGCCGCTACCAGTTCAACCGCGTCGGCCCCAAGCCCTTGCTGCTGTTGGGCATGAGCGCCCAGGCACTGGGCATTGCACTGTTGATACAGATTCAAAACACCGATCTGCTGTTGCCGATGGCGTTGTACGCACTGATGGGCTTTGGTGGCAGCCTGAGCAGCAGCACTGCGCAAAACACGGCATTTATCGACATCGCCCCCCAACACATGGGCCCCGCCAGTGCGCTGTGGAATATCAATCGTCAGTTGAGTTTTTTACTCGGCCCGGCATTGATGATGGCCTTGTTTGGCGCCTTGACCACGATCACCTCGACGCCCCACGCCTTTGCCCTATGCTTTGCCATCGGCTGCGGGTTGACGCTGGTGCCGCTTATCCCCGTTCTACGCCTTGATACATCCCGCGTGCTGGCCTTGCTCGCACCCTGACCTGGAGATTCTGATGACTGATTTTGCGAGCTACTTTGACCTTGTTAACGAAACCCACGTAGAGATCGAAGGCTGGTTTTCTGGCCTGGAGCCCGGCGTGTTACCGGTGTTGCTGGGGCGTTTTTCACCCGAGTTTTCGATGATCACACCCAGCGGTAAAGTGCTGGATGCCGACGGCGTAGAAGCGCTGTTTGAACAACTGCGCGGTGCGCGCCCCGGGTTGAAAATTTCCCTGAGCGAATTCACGGGCATCGCCCACTACGCAGGCGGTGCGGTGATCAGCTACCGGGAACTGCAGGAGGAACACAACGGCAACCGCACCGACCGCCGCGCCACCGTGGTGTTTGAACAAGCCGCCGACGGCAAGGTGCTGTGGCGCCATTTGCATGAGACGTTCATCGCGGATTAAAACCGTGGGAGCGGGCCTGCTCGCGAAGGCATCATGCGGCGTGTCTCAAACACCTCCCGCCTGAATCGCTGGCAGGCCAGCTCCCACCAAAATTGAGCAGACCTGGTTACTCTGCTTTTTCCTGCGCCACGATCACCGTGCAGGTAGTGCCCGCCGCCAGCAGGAAACCATCGGGGATTTCATCGATGTGGATGCGCACCGGCACCCGTTGCGCCAGCCGTACCCAGTTGAACGTCGGGTTTACATCCGCCACCAGCTCACGGCTCTCAGGGTTGTCGCGGTCGTAGATACCGCGCGAGATGCTTTCTACATGCCCCTTCAGCACTTCGCCGCTCATCATCTGCAGGTCTGCTTTGTCGCCCACACGGATGTGCGGCAGTTTGGTTTCTTCGAAGAAGCCATAAACCCAGAACGAATCCTTGTCGATCACGGCCATTTTCGGATCGCCCACCCGCGCATAGTCACCGCGATGCACGTTGAGGTTAGTCACGTAGCCATCGACCGTGGCCAACACTTTGGTGCGTTTGAGGTTGAGCTGCGCCGCGTCCAGCTGGGCCAGCGCGTGCTGGTAATCAGCCAGGGCCGAGTCGGCGATGTTGCTGGCGTCGTCACGGTTTTCGCGGGAGATCACCAGGCTGTCCATGTCCGCGCGGCGATGGGCGTTGACCTTGCGCATCTCCCAGGTGGCCTTGCGGGACGCCACCAGCGATTGCGCTTGTTTGACCACGATTTCGTAATGTTCAGGGTCGATTTCCAGCAGCACGTCGCCCTTTTTCACCAACTGGTTGTCTTTGACCGGCACGCCTGTCACATAGCCGTTAACGTCGGCCGCGACGTTGATGATATCGGCCCGCACCCGTCCATCACGGGTCCACGGGGTGTTCATGTAATGCTCCCACAGGGTGCGGCCGATCCATATCGCAAGGGCCAGAACCAGCAAGGTGGCGAGCAGGCTGAAAAACTTTTTCATCGGATCGGTCTCAACGGTAAACAGTGAGCGCCATGGCGCCAAAAAGACAGGCAAACAGGCTCAGGCGCAGCAGCGCCGGATGCCAGAAGAAGCGGTACAGGTCGTAACCGGAAAACAGTCGGTCAAAGCCCCATGCCAACCCCGCCGCGATAAAAAACATCAGGGTCATGGTGGGCATGTAGACGCCGTGGAAGGCGATTTCACGTGGCATGTTCAAGTCCTTGCGGCTGGGCGTAAGCGGCCAGCGGCGATTGCGGGTCCAGCAGTGAAGTACGAATGAAGTGCAGGTAGCTTTGCACCCGGACCAGTGCCGAGGTGTCGAAGTTGCGGGCGAACGGCTCATCGGTGGACTGGACCCGGCTGATGGCGTGATCGACGGCAATCAGCGCACGCTCCAGGTTGCTTTCGCTAGGAGCTATGAACAGCCGCACCAGCGCCCGGCCCATCACCCGGATGGCCTGACGCCAGGGCTGGGCCTCGGCGTAGGCCGGGTGAATCGGCAAGATCGCCTGTTCTTTGCGCAATTCGATAATGGCGTGGCCGACCTCCAGCACCACAAACATCCAGCGCAACAGTTCGCGTTGCACCTGCGGCTTGCCGGCGGCGAGGCCATACGCCTGGTGCATCAGGTCACGGGTGCGGCTTTCCAGGCTGGAGCTCAGGCCCCGCAGCTTGCCGCTGATGGCGTACACCACTTGCTCGCGCAGATCCTGCTCCAGGCGGCTCCACAACCAGCGGCTGTTGGGCGGCAGGATAATCGCCCCGGCGGCGGCACAAACCAGCATGCCCAGCACCATCGCGATGTAGTCGTTGATGAACTGGTACGGGTTGTAAATCGTCAGGTTGTCGGGGACCGAACCGGTGCTGAAAAAAATCAGCAGGCCCAGGCCGACACCCGCGTAGTTGGCCCGTGAGGTGAGGAACGAGCCAAGTACGATCACCGGCGTCAACACCAGGCACAACAGCGGGAAGCCATCGATATGGGGCAGCACGAAGAACATTTCGACAAAGCCCACCAGCGCACCGATAAAGGTCCCGCACGCCATCTGGAACGCCATGCGCTTGGGGTTCGGCGTGGCCGCCGACAAGCCCACGGTGGCGGCTGCAATCAAGGTCATGGTGGCGCCGCTGGGCCAGGCCGTCATCACCCAGTAGGTGCCGAGCACCACCAGAATAAATGCTGCCCGAATGCCCGACGCAGCAGCTGACCACCAGTTGGTTTGCGAGATAAAGGGCTGGTCCCAGCGCTCGCGCTCGTGGGTGTGATCGGCCAGCGAGGCGTGGGTCAACGCGTAGCTGTGCAAGTCGTCAACGAAGCGGAACAGCAGCTCGTACGCGGTGTTGAAGTCCAGAAAGTCCGAGGAGCTCGGATCGCTTTCCAGAAACTTCACCCGCAGCGCACGCACATGCCCCGGCAGGCTCGACTTGAATGCATCCAGCTGCTCGGCCAGCAAGACGGCATCTTTATCGGTCAACGAACGACCGGCGTAGGTGTCGAGCAACCGGGCAAGTATTTCCAGCTCCGGTTCAATGGCCGACACCACGTCCACCACGCCACGGCTGCGCAAACGCGCGAGCAATTGGTGCAGGGCATTGAAGCGCGTGGTGATGGCCATGAACTCGCTGTTCAGACGGCTCAAGCGGCCACTGCGACGACGCATGTGCGGGTCTTCAAACACCGTCACGCTGCGCATGCCTTCGAGCCCCACGCTCTCACCGATAAAACGCACGTTGCTGGCTTCATAGGCCTCTTGGGTGGACTGGCCGCGCAAGCCTTCGCTCACAAAGCCGGCAAACACACCGAAGCGTTTGTAGAGCGCGTCATGCATCGCCGCACCTGCGGTTTTAGGCAGGATGGCAGCGCTGATCACCGTGGAGCACAAGATGCCCAACGAGATTTCCAGCACCCGCCATACCGCGGCCATAAAGGCCCCGTCGGGGTGCGCCAGCGCGGGCAAGCCGACCATGGCGGCGGTATAGCCCGCCAGCACAAAGCCATAGGCACGGAAGTTACGGCAACGGGCCGCACCGGCCGAGCAGATGCCCACCCAAATCGCCATGGCGCCGAGAAACAGCACCGTGTTTTGTGCAAACAAAGCGATCAGCGCGACCATCACCGCCGAACCGGTCAGGGTGCCCAAAAACCGGTAAAAGCTTTTGGCGAACACCTGGCCACTTTGCGGCTGCATCACGATAAACACCGTGATCATCGCCGTGCGCGGCTGCGGCAACTCAAGGCGCATGGCCAGCCACAGGGTCAAAAAGGCCGCAACCAGCACTTTGAAAATATGTACCCAAGTCACGCCATCACTGCGTGCCCATTCATAAAAGCCACGGCGCCATTCCAGGGAATACAGCCAGCGTACCGGGGCGGGCAAGTGGTTCATCTACAGGCTCTCAAAATTAGCCATCAGGGATTTATTGATTGAACAGCGCCATGACTGCCGGCGGTTTGTCGGGGACATAGCGATCGTCTTTGGGCACATCAAAGCCAGCCCCAAGACCGCCACCCAGGGCCGTTACCAGCTCGGCATGGGCACTCAGGCGGGCAGCCTGGACCTGCTGCTGGATTTGCTGCTGCTTGAACAACAGGGTTTGCGCATTCAGTACGTTGAGGTAGTCAGTCAGCCCGCGCTGGAACGCGACCATGGCGATGTCGTAGGTTTTCTGTGCGGCCTGCACCGACTCGGCGGCGAAGACCTGCTGTTTTTCCATCGACTCGCGTTTGATCAACTGGTCGGAAATGCCCTTGAGGGCCGTCACCAGCGTCTGGTTGTACTTGGCCACGGCCATGTCATAGCCGCCAGAAGCCACGCCCAGTTCCGAGCGCAGACGACCGCCGTCAAAAATTGGCAGCGAGATCGCCGGGCCAACGTTGTAGTTGAGCTTCTTGCCGGTCAGAAAACCCAGCGCGCTGCCACCGGTGGCCATAAAGCCGATGCTGCCCACCAGGTCTACGTTGGGGTAGAAACCGGCGTGCGCCACATCGATGCCCCGGGCCTGGGCCGCCACTTCCCAGCGGCTGGCGACCACGTCCGGGCGTTGCCCCAGCAGTTGCGCGGGCAACGCCGATGGCAGTTTCAGTGCGGTATTCAAGGCCAGGGTCGGACGCTTCAGACGCGCGCCCTCGCCCGGACCTTTACCCGCCAGCGCTGCCAGTTGGTTGCGGGTCAGGGCGATTTCTTCTTCCCGGGCATCGATCTGACGATGGATTTCGGGCAGCGGTGCTTGCGCCTGGCTGACTTCAAAATGTGTACCAATGCCGCCGTCCAGTCGCTTTTGCGCCAGATCGAGGATCTGTTCTTGCTGGTGCAGGGTCGATTCGATGATGTCGAGCTGGGCGTAATGCAGCGACAGCTGGATGTAGGCGCGAATCACGTTGTTCTGCAATTCGAGCTGGGCCTGACGCCCTTCGGCCACACTCATGTGCGCCATGTCCACGGCCTGCTCGGTGGCATTGCTTTCGCGCCCCCACAGGTCGAGGGCAAAACTGAAGCCCAGGGCGGCGTTGTTGTCCCACGTGGTGGAGTTGTCCAACGCGCCCGGGCCATAAAATTGGTCCGACGGCCAGTTGTGGCGCTTGAGGGTCGACTCACCATTGATTTGCAGCGATTCGGCCGACTCGGCAACCCCCGCCATGGCCCTGGCCTGACGCACACGGGCGCCAGCCATTGCCATTGTTGGGCTACCCTGCACGGCGAGGCTTATCCAGGCATCCAGCTGAGGATCGCCGTAAGCGTGCCACCATTGGGCTTTGGGCCAGTTTGCGTCTTTCGCGGCGCTTTGAATCGCCTCGTCAGTGGCCAGGTTATTGGCGGGGAGCATCGTGTCTTTTGGACCGATGCCACCAAAACCAATGCAGCCGTTTAATGCTAACGATAAAGCCAGAACACTGAGGGCTTTAAGCTCTCTGTTGATGCGACGCTGCACTGCTGCAAATTCCTGACATGAGGGGATAAGGCTTGAGGCAGAGAAGTCTATGGCTTGGCAGGCGCAACGATAAGCTGGCATAAATGTGAATCTTTATTACCGTTCTTGGGATAATCCGTTAGTCGCATGCAAAGCAGCCTGTAAAGGCTGAAACTTCATGTCACAATTTGCCGCTGCTGGTTGTCGTTGTCCCCTATACCGCCCCTTGAGAGCACCCCATGGACACTTTGCAAAATATGCGCGCCTTCAGTTGCGTGGCCGAAGCCGGAAGTTTCACGGCCGCCGCCGCCATGCTGGATACCACCACCGCCAATGTGTCGCGCGCGGTCTCGAACCTTGAGGCCCACTTGCAAACCCGCCTCTTGAACCGCACCACCCGGCGCATAGCCCTGACCGAAGCCGGCAAGCGCTATTTATTGCGTTGCGAGCAGATCCTGGCCTATGTCGAAGAGGCCGAAGCCGAGGCGAGCGACGCGCACTCGCGCCCTGCCGGCCAACTGAAAGTGCACACCATGACCGGCATCGGCCAGCACTTTGTGATCGACGCCATTGCCCGCTACCGCAAGGCCCACCCGGATGTGACCTTCGACCTGACCCTGGCCAACCGCGTGCCGGACTTGCTCAACGAGGGGTACGACGTGTCCATCGTGCTGGCCAGCGAGCTGCCGGATTCGGGCTTTGTGTCCCAGCGCCTGGGCATCACCTACAGCATCGTCTGCGCATCGCCCGGTTACGTGAAAGCCAACGGCACTGCAACCAAACCTAGCGACCTGCTCAACCATGCCTGCCTGCGCCTGGTAAGCCCGGTGATTGCGCTGGACAAATGGGTGTTCGAAGGCCCGGAAGGTCAGGAGATGGTCCTGATCAACTCCTCGCCGTTCCTGGTCAACTCCGCCGATGCGATGAAAACCGCAATCACCAGCGGCATGGGCGTGGGTGTGCTGCCGGTGTACGCCGCCATCGAAGGCCTGCGCAACGGCACGCTGGTGCGCATGCTGCCCAAGTACCGCTCGCAAGAACTGAACCTGTACGCCATCTACCCGTCACGCCAGTATCTGGATGCGAAGATCAAAACCTGGGTCGAGTATCTGAAAGGCTCTTTGCCGGAGATATTGGCCGCGCACCAGACCGAGCTGGCCACCTACAGCTAGAACAGCGCTCGTCTTCGGCAGCGGCTACAGGATTGGCGGATGGTGGGCGGGAATGTTAGCGTGCTTACATTCCCGACAGCCGATGAGCCTTGTTCCGATGAGCCTTCCCAGCACAAAAAAAACCGTACTTGCCTTCAGCCGCGTAACGCCCGAAATGATCGAGCGCTTGCAGCAGGACTTCAACGTCATTGCCCCCAACCCCAAGCTGGGTGACATCAACGCACAGTTTGAGGAGGCGCTGCCCCACGCCCATGGTTTGATCGGCGTCGGCCGCAAGCTGGGTCGCAAGCAACTGGAAAACGCCAGACAGCTGGAAGTCGTGTCCAGCGTGTCGGTGGGTTACGACAACTACGATGTCGACTATTTCAACGAGCGCGGCATCATGCTCACCAACACCCCGGACGTGCTCACCGAAAGCACGGCAGACCTGGGTTTTACCCTGATCATGAGCAGCGCACGCCGGGTCGCTGAACTGGACGCCTGGACCAAGGCCGGCCAGTGGCAAGCCAGCGTGCCGCCCGCCTTGTTCGGCAGTGACGTGTACGGCAAAACCCTGGGCATCGTCGGCATGGGCAATATCGGCGCGGCCGTTGCCCGTCGGGGCCGGCTGGGCTTCAACATGCCAATCCTCTATAGCGGCAACAGCCGCAAGACCGCGCTTGAGCAAGAACTGGGCGCGCAGTTTCGCAGCCTGGACCAGTTGCTGGCCGAGGCGGATTTCGTGTGCCTGGTGGTGCCGCTCAGCGAGAAGACCAAACACCTGATCAGCCATCGCGAACTGGGGCTGATGAAGAAAAGTGCCATCCTGGTGAACATCTCCCGTGGCCCTGTGGTGGACGAACCGGCGCTGATCGAAGCCCTGCAAAACGGCACCATTCGTGGCGCCGGGCTGGATGTTTACGAGAAAGAACCGCTGGCCGAGTCACCGTTGTTTGCGTTGAAAAACGCAGTGACCTTGCCCCACATCGGTTCGGCCACCCACGAAACCCGTGAAGCGATGGCCAACCGTGCGCTGGCCAACCTGCGCAGTGCCCTGCTGGGCGAACGCCCGCAAGACCTGGTCAACCCGCACGTGTTCAAGGGCTGACCACCTGGCAATACAAACCTTGTAGCCGCTGACGAGCTCCGCGAGGCTGCGATGGACTGCGTAGCAGGCCCGTTTTGAAGGCCCTTCGGTCCTTTTCGCAGCCTCGCTACGCTCCTCAGCGGCTACAAAACCTCACGCCAGCTTGGCGTTCAGTGCCACCGGTTTGGGCTTGCGAAACACCAGCACGTTGCCCAGCATCACCAGTACCAGCCCGGCCAAAGCCGGAGCCGTCCACTGGTAGCCTTCAACAAACGCCGACACGTTCAGCGCCACCAACGGGAACAACACCGTGCAATACGCGGCACGCTCCGGGCCCATGCGCCCCACAAGTGTCAGGTAGGCGGTAAACCCGATCACCGAACCCGGAATCACCAGGTACAGCAGCGAGCCGACATAGCGCGTGTTCCACTCCATGTCGAACGGGATGCCTTTAAACACGCAGTACACCGCCAGCATGCTCGCGCCATAGAACATGCCCCAGGCATTGGTCGTCAGCGGCTTGAGCCCGGCTTTTTGTTGCAGGCTGGACAACATGTTGCCCGCCGAAAAACACAGGGTGCCGATCAGTGCCAACCCCAAGCCGAGCAAAATGTGCGGCGTTGCGGTATGCCCGCTCAGTTCCGGCCAGAACAGCAAACCCAGCCCCAGCATCCCCAGAGCACCACCGGCGATGACATTGCGGGCGATTTTCTGTTTGAAGAAGATCCGCGCATTCAGTGCGTTCCACAGGGTGGCGGTAGAAAACACCACCGCGATCAAGCCTGTCGTCACCCACTGGCTGGCCGTCAGGAAACACATGAAGTTAACGCAAAACAGGCACAACCCCTGGGCCAGACAAATCATATGCCCGCGCCTGTTCATCACCTGCAATTTGCGGCTGAGCAGCAGCACGACAAACAGCACCAGCGCCGCCAGGCCAAAGCGGTAAACGATGGACACCGGAATCGCCACCACCCCCAGTTGCAGCTTCAGGGCAATCCACGTGGTGCCCCAGATCAGGACAGTCGACAGGTACAAAAAAAGATTCATGGCGCACTCCAGACAATGGCCTTTAGTGTGATCCCCGGTCTGTGCGGCCACTTGCAGATTCTTGCGCTTTTGTTGGCCCGGGGCTGGCAGCCTGGATACGACGGAGTAGGATGCGAACATGCCCGCATTCGATACCCTGCAAGTTTTCCAGTCCATGAACAGCTCGCCCAATGCCCGTCTGGAGCACAGTGTCGAACTGAGCGAAGGCATGGCTGCTGCTTTGTGGACCAACCACCACGACGCACGCGAATATCAAGCGCCGACCCATCACACGTTGTCGTGTTACATCTCCGGCGGCACTGGCACCTTTCGCCGTGAGCAACCCGGGGCCAAAGGCGCGCCGGGCAAGCTGTGCGTCCTGCCTGCGGATCATCAATCAGCGTGGGTCATCAATGGCGAGATTCGTCTGGCCCATGTGTATGTCAGCCGGGAGCAATTTGCGCTGGGCTGCATCACCCTGCTCGACCGCGAACCGCGGGAACTGCTGTTGCGTGAAATCACCTTTCTGGATGACGAGCAGCAAAGCCGGCGCTTTCATCGACTGATAGAGATGAACTGGGACGAACCCGGTGAACGCCTGCTGACCAGCAGCCTGGCCAGCGCCCTGCTCGACCATGCCGTGTTGACTCAGGTGGGCCTGCGGGACGGGCTGCAACTCAAGGGTGGGCTGGCGGCCTTCCAGCGTCGCCAACTGGTCGACTACATCGAACACCAACTGGCCGAACCGCTGAACATCGGCCAACTGGCGGCGCAGTGCGCGCTGTCGCCCTATCACTTTGCACGCATGTTCCGCGAAAGCTTCGGCGTGCCCCCGCACCAGTACTTGCTGGCCCGCCGCCTGACCCGCGCCCGCGACTTGCTGCGCAACAGCCCCCTGCCTCTGGGCGATGTGGCACTGGCCTGCGGCTTCGCCAGCGCCAGCCACTTCGCCAACCGCTTCAAACAAAGCCTGGGCTGTACACCGGGGGAGTATCGGGCGGTGTACAGGCTGTAACGCCCACAGGTTTCAGGCCTTAAAACTCCAATGTGCTGGAGAACGTCACTTGCCGTGAATCCCCGATCGATACAAAGGTGCGGCTGGCCGCCGAGGTGTAGTAAGTGCGGTCGAAGAGGTTTTTGACGTTGACCTGGAACTTGACCTTTTGTCCTTCGACCCGAGTGTCGTAGGTCGCAAAGGCATCCGCCACGGTGTAGCCCGGCAGGTCGAAGTCGTTCAGCGCATCACCGGCACGTTCGCCCACGTAGCGGGCGCCAGCGCCAACGCGCAATTTGTCACCGCCGATGATGTTGCCAAAGTCATAAACCGCCGATACCGAGCCGCTGTTTTTGGCCACGTTCTGCAAGCGCATGCCCTGGTAGGTCTTGTCTTTGGTGACTTCGGCATCGGTGTAGGCGTAGCTGCCGATCAGGCTCCACTGGTCGCTCAACTGGCCGCTGACGTCCAGCTCCAGCCCCCGCGAGCGGACTTCACCGGCCGCCGAGTACGCCGTGATGCCGTCCACCGTAGAGGACACCAGCACGTTGCGTTTTTTGATGTCGTACAAGGCCACGGTGCCGGTGATGCGCCCCGGCAAATCCAGCTTGGCCCCCAGTTCCCAGGACTTGGACTGCTCCGGTGCAATGGATGAATCCAGCACCACACCGCCCGTCAGCGGCGCAATGCTGGAGTTGGGCTTGAAGGATTCGGTGTAGCTGCCATAAAACGACAGTTCATCGGTGTAGCGGTAGACCAGCCCGGCACGGGGGATCCACTTCACGCCGCTGGTGTCGGTACTGACCTTGAACGGAATGCTTTTGCCGCCCAGCTGGTCGTACTTCTGAAAGCGCGCACCCGCCACCAGAATCCATTGATCGGTGAGGTGGATGGAGTCCTGGGCAAACAGCGAATCGCTGCGCAGCAAGTCGGTCTGGTTGCTGTCACTGGCGCTGACGGTGGTGCCGGCAACTTCATTGCCATACACCGGGTTCTCGTAACTGAAGATGGACTGGCTGTCCTGGCGGATCAGCTCGGCGCGGTAGATTTTGCGGTATTCGTCATCCACGCCAAACACCAGGTCATGCTGCATGCCCGCCACCTGGACCTTGCCTTGCAGGCTGATGGTGGAAAAACGGTCGGTGGTGATGGCGCCTTTGGTGCCGTCCATTTTTCGGGTCAGGGTGCCGTCCGGGTTGACCTTGGTGACGCGCACCTGGCTGGCGTCGTAGGTCTCGCGGTTCCAGCTGTAGCCGAAATGGGCTTTCCAGTCGTCGTTGAGGTCGTGATCGACTTCAAGGCGATACAGGTCGGAGCGCCCTTCCATATTGTTGAACGGCTCATCCAGACGGCGCGTGGCCGGGATATCCAGCGGGTGGTTGGTGGCCGGGTTGATCGCCGTACCCCGGTCAAACGGGGTCAGGAACTCGCGGTGCTCGTATGCCAGCAGCACTTGGGTGTTGTCGCCATACCAGGCCAGCGACGGCGCAATCAACGTCTCGCGATGGATGCCAAAGTTGCGCCAATAATCTTCGTCTTCATGGTCGATGATCATCCGGTACGCCAGCCCCGATTCCCCCAACGGGCCGGTGCTGTCCAGGCTGCCACCACTGCCGTTTTTGCCCGCGCCATAGCTCGAGCCGCGCACGGTGAGCGCGTTGTTTTGCTCCAGCTGCGGTTTTTTACTGACCACGTTGACCACGCCTCCCGGGTCCTGGATGCCGTAGAGCAATGACGCGGGCCCCTTGAGCACTTCGACCCGCTCCGTCGCGGCCCCCATCGCCCGCCCCTGCACCAATGGCATGCCATCGCGCATGATCGAGCCGTCCCGGTTGTCACCGAAACCGCGCTTCATCACCGAGTCCTGGGTGCTGCCCAGCGTGTTGCCCTGGGTGATGCCGCTGACGTTGTTCAGTGCGTCATCCAGATTGCGCGGCGCCTGGTCACGAATCACCTGGGCGGCAACCACGTTGATGGTTTGCGGGATTTCCATGCTCGAGCCCGTGCCGCGCATCACCGAAGTGGTGGCCGGTGGCTGATAGCTGGTGTCATTTTGCGTCTGGGCCGTAATGCTGGTGGCGCCCAGGTTCAAGGCGCCAGCGGCGGGCTGAGGTTCGAGGGCGAAGGTATTGGCGTCGGTGCGCCGGGCATTGAAGCCCGACTGCGCGAGCAACTGCTGCAAGGCCTGATCGGCACTCATGCGGCCCTTGATGGCCGGGGCTTGCAGGCCCAAAGGCGCTTCGTCGGTGTAGACCACGCTGAGGCCGGTAAAGCGGCTGAAATCGTTCAAGGCCTGGGGTAACGGCTTGGCGGGCTGATTGAACTCAAACAGTGCACTGGCCTGCTGGGTGGCCCCGGCGGCCATTGCTGCGTAAAGCGGGTTAAGTGCCGACCCGGCCATCACTAAAGCAGAAGCCCCCAACCACTGTTTCACCGAACTTGCCCTGGACTTCATGCTCATGACCTGTGCTGACCTGATACGGAATACGAATTTTTCGCATTTTCAAGCACTACACGGATGGGCCCGAGGTTTACCTCACCTGATGCTGAAAAATAAATGAACAGAATGAAACTCTGTAGCCGCTGACGAGGAACGAAGGCTGCGATCGGCGGCTACAAGTCAACGCAACACAATCAGCCCAAACACACTGTGCTGTTCAAACCCGAGCACGCCCTGCAAGGAATTGAGCACCGCTTGCGGGTCCTGGCTGGGGAAGCTGCCACTGATGCGCCGTGTGCCCAATTGGGCATTGAGCAACACAATCTGCCCCGGGTAATAACGCTTGAGGTCCGCCACGACGTCGGCCATCGGCGCTCTGGAGTAGGTCAGCCAGCCCGTGCGCCAACCCAGTCGGGCCTGGCTGTCGACGGGGTGCACCGCATCGGTCACGCCGGCATCGTAGGTCACTTGCTGATCCGCGATGAGGATCTGCTGCGCCGCGTTTTTGCCCGCCCTGACCCCTACCCGCCCGGACAGCACCGTGACTTGCGCACCACCCGGCTGCAGGCGCACTTCGAACTCCGTGCCCAGCACCCGCGCTTCGCCACCCTCGGCATCCACGACAAAGGGCTCACCGGTGTGGGTGACGTGAAAAAAGGCTACGCCACGGCGCAGTTGCACATGGCGCTCACCGCCACTGAAGTTCACCGCAATGGCACTGTCGGCATCGAGCGTGACCCGGGACTGATCCGCCAGCACCACCGTGCGCACTTGCCCCGGTGCGCTCACATAATCAGCGCCCAGATCGTCCAGCCAGCGGGCAGGCTGCCAGCCGGCAAACACACCCACCATCAACAGCAAACAGGCCGCCACCGCCAACCCGCTGGCCCAGTGCCGCAGGCGGCTGCGCCGGGACCGGTCCATCGCGTTGAGGTAACGCTGCATCACCAGCGCCTCTTCGTCTGCCAGGGTGGTGCCGGCCACTTCGCTCAACTCCCACACCACCTGCGCCCGGGCATAGGCCTCGGCATGGGCCGGGTCGGCCTGCAGCCAGCGGCTGAAGGTGGCCTGGTCACCGCTGTCGGGCTGATCGTGCAACACACTGAGCCACGCCAGCGCGGTGCGCTCTTGCTCGGGGGTGACGGGGATACTCGAACGACTGATCACAACTGGGTCTCGGACGGCGGCTCACGCAAACTGGCCTTGCAGGCCTCTAGGGCGCGCATCATATGTTTTTCAACGGCACTTTGGGACACGCCCATGACCTTGGCGATGTCGGCATAGGTGCGACCGTGGATCCGGTTGAGCAAAAAAATATGCCGCGTGCGCTCGGGCAGGCTGCGCAAGGCCGCCTCGACCTGGCGTAAATCGTTGCCCGCTTCCAGCGCCGCCTGGGGCTCGCAGCTTTTGGCATCCGGCAAGGGCTGCCATTGATGGCTGACCCGCTCACGGGTGCCTTCGCTGCGCAAATGGTCAATGGCGATATTGCCCGCACAACGCAGCAGGTAGGTGCTGAGTTCTTCGACCTGCACCAGAGGCCGGCGCCAAAAACGCAGGAACAAGTCCTGAACCAGATCGGCAGCAGTGGCCCGGCACCCCACGCGGCGGCTCACCAGCGCCTCCATTTGCGGACGCTGGGACAAAAACACCTGCAGAAAATGCGCTCGTCCATGGCGCGCTTCATTGCTGGGGCCATCCTTGAGGTCGGGAGGGGTCATGGACATCGGTGCGCAGGTCAAAAAGGAAAGCGATACTAATGATAAATATTCTCATATGCAAAAACATATGACGGGCTGTGTTTATGTCATTGATAAGCGGTGATTGCTCAATGCAATCAGCCACCTCTACAATGCGAACAATTCTTGTTCTCTAACGCGTTTTTAACGCAGCTGGAGTGGTCGTTGCCGCAGTCAAACACCGTCGAGGTCCTCTATCAGGACCACCACAGCTGGCTCACGGGCTGGTTGCGGCGCAAGCTGGGCTGCCCGCAAAGTGCCGCCGACCTGGCCCAGGACACTTTCATGCGGCTGCTGACCGCCCGTGAAACGCCCTCACCGGCCGAACCCCGGGCGTTCCTGACCGTCGTCGCCAAGCGCGTGCTGTTCAATCACTACCGTCGCCAGGATCTGGAACGCGCCTATCTGCTGGCACTGGCCGAGATGCCCGAGCAACTCGCACCCAGCGAAGAAGAACGGGCGATCATCCTGCAAACCCTGATGGAGCTGGATCAGTTGCTCGACGGCCTGCCCTGCCCGGTCAAACAGGCGTTTGTGCTGGCTCAGGTCGATGGCCTGAGCCATGCCCAGATCGGTGCCCGGCTGGGCATATCGATTGCCACGGTCAAACGCCATTTAAGCAAGGCAGCCCTGCGCTGCTACTTCGCCCTGTGAGCGGCGCGTTCAACCACCCGCCCGACATCGGTGCAGCCGTTGCCGAGCAAGCGGTGAGCTGGCTGATCGAAATGCAGGGCGGCGCACTCACCCCTCTGCGCCAGCAAGCCTGGGAACAATGGTTGCAAGCCCATAGCGAACATCAGCGGGCGTGGGAGCATATCCAGCGGGTCAACCAGCGTTTGCGCAACGTGTCATCGCCACTGGCCCACGCGGCCTTGAATGCCCCCAAAAGCAGCAGCCGGCGTCAGGCCCTGAAACTGTTGCTGCTGTTGGGCGCAGGGTCGGCGCTGACCTATGGCCTGCGCGATCAATTGCCCATCACCCCGCTGCTGGCGGACTTCAGCACCCCGGTGGGGCAACGGCGCAGACTGCAATTGCACGATGGCAGCCAGATTCATCTCAATACCGGCAGTTCGGTGGACGTGCATTTTGATGCGCAGCGCCGGGTCATTCGCCTGCTCGAAGGCGAGATGCTGCTGACCAGCGCCCAGGATGCCCGCCCCTTGCAGGTACTGACCGCCCACGGCGCATTGCAGCCCCAGGCCGCACGCCTGAATGTGCGCCAATTCGGCGACCGCACCGAACTCGCCGTGTTTGATGGCCGGGTTGAACTCACCCCGCAGGCCCATCCAGGGCCTGCGCTATGGGTGCAACCCCGTCAGCAACTGAGCTTTGACCGCCAGGGCTGGAACGCACCACGGCCGCTGGATGCGGGCAGCGGCGCCTGGGCCGACGGCATGCTGGTGGCCGCCCACATGCGCCTCGGGGACTTCTTGGCCGAACTGGGACGCTATCGCCGCGGCCAGCTCAACTGCGATCCAACAGTGGCCGACCTGCTGATCTCCGGCACCTACCCGGTGGACGACAGCGAACGCGTTCTGGACCTGCTGCAAATCAGCCTGCCGGTGCGAGTCAGGCGCTTTACCCGGTATTGGGTGACAGTTGAAGCCCGGGTGTAAACAAAATCTGTAGCCGCTGCCGCAGGCTGCGATAAGGGCCGAAGGACCTTAGTTCTTGAAAAACGCGCCCCCTTCGGGATCGATCGCAGCCTGCGGCAGCGGCTACAGGGGCGATTTAAATTTCAAACAATGTGAGCTGTTTTCGAATCTGGCGTGACAGAGGAGGTAAGCCACTTCGATTTTTACCTTTCCAGGATTCGTTCATGTCTGCTCAGCCTTTGCGTCTCACGTCTTTAGCCCGCTTGCTGCTGGGTGCCAGTTTGAGTTTTAGCGCGGCGGCCTTTGCCGACGCCAAGGCTTATCACATCGCCCCCGCCTCACTGGAAAACGCCCTGAACCAGTTCGGCCGTGAAGCCGGCGTGCTGATTTCCTTCAGCTCCACCACCGCCAGCGGCATTCAGAGCAAGGGCCTGGAAGGCACTTACGAGCCCGAACAAGGCCTGCAAGCCTTGCTGGAAGGCACAGGGCTGCAAGCCCGCGCCGAAGGTCAGGGCGCATTCAGCCTGCAACCCGTAACCGCCTCAACGGCGCCCGCGAGCATAGAACTGGGCGCCTCCAGCGTGGTCGGCGACTGGCTGGGTGACGCGGCGCAAACCGATGTGTTCGAACACCCCGGCGCTCGTGACGTGATCCGCCGCGAAGATTTCGAGCGTCAGGGCGCCACCAGCGCCCGCGAGGTACTCAACCGTATTCCCGGCGTCAACGCCCCGGAAAACAACGGCACCGGCAGCCACGACATGGCGCTCAACTTCGGCATTCGCGGGTTAAACCCACGGCTGGCCACCCGCTCCACCGTGTTGATGGACGGCATCCCGGTGCCCTTCGCCCCCTACGGCCAGCCGCAGCTGTCGTTTGCCCCGATCAGCATGGGCAACATGGACGCGGTAGACGTGGTGCGCGGCGGCGGTGCCGTACGTTATGGCCCACAAAACGTGGGCGGCATCGTCAACTTCGTGACCCGCGCCATTCCTGACGAACCCACCGTCAAGGTTGGCGTGCAGACCGAAACCAGCCCCTCTTCCACCCAGGATGGCTTCAAGAAAACCGCCAACCTGCTGGCGGGCGGCACCAACGACAATGGCCTGGGCGGCGCCGTGCTGTATTCCGGCGTGCGCGGTGGCGACTGGCGCGAGCACAGCGACACGCGCATCGACGACCTGATCCTCAAAGGCAACTACCAGATAGACGAAGCCAACAGCGTGCACGCCATGGCCCAGTACTACGATGGCGAAGCCGATATGCCCGGCGGCCTTAGCACCGCAGCCTACAAAGCTGATCCGTACCAGTCGACACGCCCGAACGACAAGTTCTGGGGCCGTCGCACCCTGGTCAACTTCGGCTATCGCTACCAGCAAGACCGCCGCGAATTCACGGTCAACAGCTTCTTCACCAAAACCCTGCGCAGCGGTTATCTGGACCAGGGCACCTTCCTCTCGCTGTCGCCACGGGAATACTGGGTACGCGGGATCGAAACCCGCATAGCCCAGGGCTTTGACCTGGGCAGCAGCAGCCACGAAGTGGGCGCGGGTTATCGCTACATCAGCGAAGCCGGCCACGAGCTGCGCTATCGCACACCCATTGCCGCCAACGAGCTGCCAACCACCGACAGCCGCAATGACCGCGACACCCGAGGCGCCACCGAAGCCCATGCGTTCTTTATCGATGACAAGATCGACATCGGCAAATGGACATTCACCCCCGGCATTCGCTACGAGATGATCGAGCAGCAGCAAACCAACCTGCTGACCCATGTCAAATACAAGGGCGACTACAACACCCCGCTGCCGGCGCTGAACGTGATGTACCACGTGACGGACAGCTGGAATATCTATGCCAACACCGAAGGCTCGTTCGGCAGCGTTCAGTACAGTCAGATGCCCAATCGCGTCACCGGCGGCGAGGTCAAACCTGAGAAAGCCCGAACCTGGGAACTTGGCACGCGCTACGACAATGGCAACCTGCGCGCGGAGATCGGCGCATTTTTGATCAACTTCAACAACCAGTACGACAGCAACCAGACCACCGACACGGTGATCGCCCGCGGTAAAACCCGTCATCAAGGGATCGAGGCCAGCATCAACTACGCGCTGGATGGCTTGAGCCCGGCACTGGCCGGTTTCGACGTTTACGCCACCTACGCCTATGTTGACGCAACCATCCGCGAAGACGGGCCGAACAAAGGCAATCGTGTGCCGTTCTCCTCGAAAAACAAGGGCAGCATCGGGGTGGGTTACACCGAAGGTCCGTGGAAAGCCAACCTGGACAGCACCTTTCAGAGCAACCAGTTTGCCGACAACGCCAACACCCGCGCCGAAAGCGCTGATGGCAGCACCGGTTTAATCCCCGGTTACATGGTGTTCAACAGCCGCGTGGGCTACGACTTTGGTCATCAATTGTCTGACCTGAACGTGGCCGTGGGGGTCAAAAATATCCTCAATCACGAGTACTACACCCGCTCGTTTGACGATAACAACAAGGGCAAATACGTGGGCGAACCGCGCACCCTCTACGTCCAGACATCTGTCGCATTTTGATATAAATCAACCAAAGCCCGCACACCCGGGCTTTTCTCACAGCCAAAGACTGACGCCGGTCACGGCTTGAAAGACTTACTGAAAATAGTGCTTGAAATATTTGCTCATCGGCCCAAACACTGTAACTGAGCGATGACGATGAACCTTTGAACACTCGAGGCCGTCAGACCTCACACGAGCAAGCTTATATAAGGGAAGAATTATGCAAATTAACGTCTTTTCCGATAAACACATCAACAGTGACGAACGTACTCAAAACTGGGTCAAGGCGACTGTTGAAGTCACGCTCGAACGCCATCTGGAGGATCTGACCCGGGTCGAGGTCCACCTCAGCGATGAAAATGGCGGCAAGTCCGGGCCGAAAGACAAACGCTGCAAAATGGAGGCTCGACCTAAAGGTCACCAACCGATTTCCGTATCCCACGACGCTGATGAGCTGACACTCGCCGTTGAAGGCGCTGCAACTAAACTGGAGCACGCTCTGGAGCATTTGTTCGGCAAGCTGCGTGGCAAACACACCCCAAAACTGGCCATTGAAGGGTTTGAAGAGAAAGAACCAAAGCAGAGCGCTGACGCATTGCTTGAAGAAGAGTTTTTGGAGAAAGAAAAAGAACTCGAGCTCAACAACTGATTCAAGGTTCGGCACGTAACAAAAAGGGCGGGCTTACTTCGGTAAGCCCGCCCTTTTTTATGGTGCGTAAAACCAGGCCTTACAGCTCGCCCTTCTCCACTTCCGGGTGCTCACCGGAGCCGGCACCGGTCTTGCGGTGCGGGTTCTCGATCTTCACCGACGGGAACTGCGAGGACGCATAGCGCACCACCAGGATGGCAAACGCCAGTAACAGAATCGCCCCGGTCAGGTACACCACGCCCATGTCAGGCGGGTTGTGATGTGACACGTTGGAAATCAGCAAGCGGGTCAGCGCCGTGATCGCCACGTAAATCAGGAACCGTACCGGCATATGGTTGGTCTTGAAATAAATCCCGACCATGGCGCCCAGTTCGAGGTAGATGAACAGCAGCAGAATGTCATCAATGGTGATGTTGCCCTTCTCCACCATCCCCAGAAATTCCATCACCGCCGCCCAGGCAGTGACCGCACCAATGGCGAACAACGCCATGTAGTGGAAGGTTTCAACGAACAGATTGCCCATCGACTCGGCCAGTTCATGAACCTGGCGACGTAGCTTTTCAGCTTTGTTAACTCTCACGATGCAGCTCCTTGAATCGACTCGAACGGATCATCCGCGATGAACATGACGCTTTTTACATGCAGAAAAAAGGCCAGTGTCTTCTGGTGAGAAGGTGGCCAGCGGCTATTAGACACCTCGCAAGCCATGCGAGCACCTCAATAGCGCTCCATTTGCAGCTAGAGTAAAAAAGCCGCTATTCAAATCCTGGTGATTGGCTTATCCTTTTCGCTGTATATAAATACAGTAATCGTTAGATAATTTACGTGAAGGCATATGAGGTGGTAAATGGCCGTCGAAGTGGTATACCGCAGCAGCCGAGATCTGGAGCGTTTGTTCATGGATAAAGCCGAAGCTGACCGTCATGACAAAATGCTGGAGCTGGCCGAATTGCTGGCTGAAGTGTTGCAAAAAGCTGTGCCGTCACTGAGCGAACAGCAAGTCGAAGAAGCCGGTATCTACATGGCGAAAAATCGCGATGTGTTTGCCAAGGCCTTCAAGAGCCAGCCGGACGCCCTGTCCGAGTTGCTGGTCGACAGCGAGTAATCGCACCGGGTCCTCGCTTGACTCTCCC
This sequence comes from Pseudomonas deceptionensis, assembly GCF_900106095.1. Classification (NCBI taxonomy): domain Bacteria; kingdom Pseudomonadati; phylum Pseudomonadota; class Gammaproteobacteria; order Pseudomonadales; family Pseudomonadaceae; genus Pseudomonas; species Pseudomonas deceptionensis. The sequence goes on from NZ_FNUD01000002.1 coordinate 4,997,992, forward strand.
CTACGGGGCAGACCCTATCCTCAAAGGCCCCCTTTGAAGTTGGCGTCAAGATGAGCAAGCGAGTACTGGTGATTCTGGGTCACCCCTGCACTGACAGTTTCTGTGGCGCACTGGCCGACAGCTATATCGAAGCGGCCGTAGCGGCCCGTCATGATGTTCGCGTAATGCGCTTGGGCGCCCTGCGCTTCGACCCGGTACTGCGTGAAGGCTACAAGCAGATCCAGGCCCTGGAACCTGACTTGCTGGACGCCCAGGCAGACATCACCTGGGCTGAGCACATCGTGTGGGTCTATCCGATTTGGTGGGGCGGGATCCCGGCGCTGCTCAAAGGGTTTCTCGACCGCCTCCTGCTGCCCGGTTTTGCTTTTCAATATCGCAAGGGCAAAGCCTTCCCCGACAAGCTCCTCAAAGGTCGCACCGCCCACCTGCTGGTGACGATGGATACCCCGCCGTGGTACTACAAATGGATTTACCGCATGCCGGGGCTGCATCAAATGCGCAAAACCACATTGGCGTTTTGTGGCATAAAACCCCTCGCAACCCTGACATTTGGCCCGATCCTGGATTCCACGGGCAAACAACGAGATATTTGGCTCCAGCAAGCCCGCGCGCTCGCCACCCGGTAAGCGCCAAATCAGCGGGCAGCCATAAAAAAGGACTTTTATGTATATAGGCAAAGCCGCCCGGCTATCAGGCACCACCGTCAAAAGCATTCGCCACTACGAAGAAATCGGCCTGTTACCCCCGGCGCAACGCCGTGGCGCCTATCGCGTCTACTGCGAGCAAAGCGTTGAACTGCTGATGTTTATCAAATGTGCGCAGCAACTGGGTTTCAAGCTCAAGGAAATGCAGTCGATCCTTGATGAGCACCGGGGTCGGGCGCTGCCATGGGAAGTGGTGAGCAGCGCCATCGCCAGCAAAAAACAAGCGGTGGCCAGCCAGATCGATGCGTTGCAGCAGGTACATGCCGGGCTGGTCGAATTTGAGAAGCGCTTCAGCCAAGCCGAGGAACAATGCCAGTTGCAGCAAAATCAATGACTGACAGGGCCCCTGCTTACTCCTTGGGGTACAACAACTGCTGCGCCAGTTCATCAGAGACCCGGGCCGGAGAGCGTTTTTCGGCCTGAGCGTGGGCGTAAATACCGGTCAGGCGCTGGCTGATGCGCAACAACTGCTCATTGATGGCCTCGGGCGCAGCCCCTTCATGGGTCAGGGCCATGTAGATAAGCCCTCCGGAATTGATGACGTAATCGGGCGCATACAAAATGCCGCGCCGTTCGAGTTGGTCGGCCACCTGCAAGTTGGTCAGCTGATTGTTTGCACATCCGGCCACAGCCGAGCAGCGCAGTTGCGCCACGCTGTGCCAGTTCAAAACGCCGCCCAGGCCGCATGGCGCCAGGATGTCGCACGGAGTACTGAGCAAGGCCTCGCAGGCAATGGGGTGCGCACCCAGCTGATCCATGGCAAGGCGTACCTTGCCGGGGTCGGTATCGCAGACCAGCAGTTCGGCCCCCGCCGCATGCAGCTGCTCGGCCAGCGCGTAGCCGACCTTGCCCAACCCCTGCACCGCCACCCGCAAGCCTTCAAGGTTGTCACTGCCCAAGCGCGAGGAGGCGGTGCTGCGGATACCGGCAAACACCCCCATGGCCGTATGAGGCGAAGGATCGCCGGCAGCGGTGGTGCTGGTGACATGCTGGGTGTGTTGGGCGATACAGTCCATGTCGGCGGTAGAGGTGCCGCTGTCGATCGCGGTGATATAGCGCCCGTCCAGTTGCTCAACGCAGCGGCCAAACGCTTCAAACAACGCGGCGCGGCTGTCGACATGGGCCGCACGCACGACCACTGCCTGCCCGCCTCCCACGGTCAACCCGGCCAGCGCCGCCTTGTAGCTCATGTCCTGGGCCAGACGGATGGCATCGTTCACCGCACTTTCGTCGTTGGGATACGCCAGATAACGGCAGCCCCCCAGTGCAGGGCCCAGGCGAGTGTTATGAATCGCAATCACGGCTTTGAGGCCTGTAACGGGGTCCACACTTAGGTGCAGCGACTCAAGCTGAGCGCTTTGCATGAGAGCAAACATCGTCAGGCCCTCGAATGATTACGGGTACTCGCCAGTATAGGCGGCGTCAGAAAAATCGTTGAAATGCGCAGGAATAAGCCTGTACGGTTTTCGGGGTTTCGGACATATCCGGGCGGGGTCAAGTCTGTGGGAGCGGGCTTGCTCGCCCCCACAGTGAGTGAGGTCAGGCAGGCGTGTCAGGCTGATTGGCCGGGTGCGCCTGGATAAACGCAGGGTGTTGCTCAGCCAATGCCGCCACCCGGGCAATACGCGGGTACGGCGCCAGCGATACCTTGAACCGCTGCGCGGCATACAGTTGCGGGATCAAATACACATCTGCCAACCCGGGTTCAGGCCCAAAGCAGTAGCCACTGTCGCCTATCAACTGCTCGATGGCTGTCAGCCCTTGGGTGATCCAGTGACCGATCCAGTGCTCGACCTGCTCCTCGCCCTCTCCCAGCTGGCGCAGCTGGTTGAGCACGCTGACGTTGTGCAGCGGGTGTATATCGCAGGCGACCAAAGCGGCCACCGCCCGTTCGTGAGCACGGGCGGTGAGGTCCCGGGACAGCAGCGCCGGCTGCGGGTATCGCTCTTCGAGATACTCGATGATCGCCGGCGACTGGGTCAGTACGCTGCCCTCATCGGTGCGCAAGGCCGGCACCCGGCCTTGCGGGTTGACCGCCAGATACGCCGCCTGACGATGTTCACCACCCTGCGCAGCAATCAAATTGACGGGCACAGCCTGATAATCCAGACCTTTGAGTGCCAGTGCGATCCGCACCCGGTAGGACGACGTCGAGCGGTAGTAGGTAAAGAGTTCCATGACCCGCTCCTTTTAGCGTGCGGCGATGACCTTGCCCCGGCACTCGCCGAAACCAATGGAGGCATGGCCTTCACGGGTACAACGGGCACGCAGGATAATTTCGTCGCCATCTTCCAGGAACTTGCGCACTTCGCCCGACGCCAGCTCGATCGGATGTTTGCCGCCCTCGGTAATCTCCAGCAGGCTGCCCAGCTGCGAGCGGTCCGGCCCCGACAGGGTGCCCGAACCGAACAGGTCGCCGGACTGCAACTGGCACCCGTTAACGCTGTGGTGGGCCACCAGCTGCGCAGCGGTCCAGTACATGTTCAGGCTGTTGCTCAGGCCCAGTCGATGGGCTGGCAGGTTCTGCTCGCGCATCGCCTCGGTCAGCAACAGCACTTCAAGTTCGATATCCAGCGCGCCATTGGCCTGATCTTTGGCATCGAGCAGATACGCGAGCGGCTGCGGATCACCTTCAGGGCGGGCCGGCTGTGCACGACGGAACGGCTCCAGCGCTTCGGCGGTGACCACCCACGGCGAGATGCTGGTGATGAAGCTTTTGGACAGAAACGGCCCCAGCGGCTGATATTCCCAGGCCTGGATATCACGGGCCGACCAATCGTTGAGCAGGCAGAAGCCGGCGATGTGCTCGCCTGCTTCGCTGACCGGGATTGCATCGCCCATGTCATTGCCCTGACCAATCCAGATCCCCAGCTCCAGTTCGTAGTCCAGACGCGCACACGGGCCAAAGCTCGGTTCGGTCTGACCGGCCGGCAGGGTTTGGCCTTTGGGGCGCAGCACCTGGGCGCCGGAGGCTCGAATAGTCGAAGCGCGGCCGTGATAGCCAATCGGCACGTACTTGTAGTTAGGCAGCAACGGGTTATCGGGGCGGAACAGTTTGCCGACGTTTTTCGCGTGCTCAATGCCCACATAAAAGTCGGTGTAGTCACCGATTTTAGCGGGCAGGTGCAGTTGGCAATGCGCCGCCAGTGGCAGCAGCTTTGCACCTTGCGCTTCGATTTTTCCGCGCAGGGTGCTGCCTTCGCCCAGCAGTTCAAGCAAGCGCGCGCGCAAGGCCACGCGGGCACTGCGGCCCAGTGCAAAGTAGGTATTGAGCGCACCGCCCAACGAAGCCTCAACGGCTTCCTTGGCCTGCCCTTCAAACAGGCCGGCCGCTAACCCGGCTTCCAGATCGAAAATAGCATCGCCAATGGCAACCCCGCTGCGCGGGGCCGAGCCGTCAATGCTGAAGATGCCCATCGGCAGGTTTTGCAGCGGGAAGTCGCTGTGACCGTTAGCGGAGTCGATCCAGCTACGGGGGAAAGTGGACTGGGTCATGGGTTATCTCCGATTCGGGGTGAAGGTCACGGGCAGCGAGGCCCAGCAAGCGTCGTAGTTCGATTGCAGTTGCGGGCACTCAAGCGCAAACCGGCTGGGGCGCAACACCTGGCTGGTCTCGAACATGAAAGCCATGGTGTTGTCGATTTTGCTCGGTTGCAGTTCGGCGGCAATCGCTTTGGTACAGGTTTCGCCATCCGGCCCGTGGGCGCTCATGCAGCTGTGCAGCGACGCGCCACCCGGCAGGAAACCTTCGGCCTTGGCGTCGTAGCTGCCCTGGATCAGGCCCATGAATTCGTTCATCAGGTTGCGATGGAACCACGGTGGCCTGAAGGTGTTTTCAGCCACCATCCAGCGCGGCGGGAAGATCACAAAGTCGAGGTTGGCCAGGCCAGGCACGCTGGTTGGCGAGGTCAGTACGGTAAAAATGGACGGATCGGGATGATCGAAACTGACGGTGCCGATGGTGTTGAAACGGCGCAGGTCGTATTTATACGGCACGTTATTACCGTGCCAGGCGACTACGTTCAGCGGCGAATGATCCAGCTCGCAGCCCCACAGTTCACCGAGAAACTTTTGCACCAGCGGCGTGCTTTGCCGGGTGTCTTCGTAATAGGCGACCGGGGTCAGAAAATCACGCGGGTTGGCCAGGCCGTTGCTGCCAATAGGCCCCAGATCGGGTAGACGCAGCGGCGCGCCGTGGTTCTCGGCGACATAGCCACGGGCCTGCGGGTCGAGCAACTCAACGCGAAACTTTAAACCACGGGGGATCACCGCGATCTCCAAAGGCTCCAGGTCCAGTCGCCCCAGCTCCGTGCAGATGCGCAAGCGCCCCTGCTCCGGCACCAGCAGCAATTCGCCGTCGGCATTGAAGAACACCCGTTGCATCGAGGTGTTGGCGCGGTAGTGGTAAATGCTGATGCCCGAGGGTTTTTCCGCCCCGCTATTGGCCACCATACCCACCAGGCCATCGATAAAGTCAGTGGCCTCGGCAGGAATCGGCAGCGGGTTCCAGCGCAAGCGATTTGGCGTCACCGGGCCCAGCGGGCCACCGGCCAGTTGGCGCTCAAGCTTGACGAACGCCGGGTGGTTTGCCGACGGCTGGATACGGTACATCCAGGTACGCCGTGCTTCGCTGCGCACCATGGTGAACGCGGTGCCGGAGAACAATTCGGCGTACAGGCCGTAGGGGGCTTTTTGTGGGGAATTCTGACCAACCGGCAGGGCGCCAGGCAGTGCTTCGCTACTGAATTCGTTGCCAAACCCGGATTGATAGCCCAAGTCTGGCGAAGACGCGTCGAGGTTCATGGAGCCTCCAGAGTGGAGAAGACAGTTGACTGCGCGCTGCGATGAAACAGCTTGCGCGTCGCTGCGTTATTTTTATCGTAATTCGATTACGCATAACGTAATTTGATTGGTATTCAGCGTCAAGCTATAAAGACGCCCATTCGTCCCGAGATCCAAGCATCGCCATGGAAAAGCCCCGCAGCAGCAACGAGAGTGCCGGTAAGCAAAAAGTACGTTCAGCCGAGGTCGGCACCGACATCCTCAAGGCCCTGGCCCAGCTGTCACCCTCGACCTCTCTGTCGCGCCTGGCCGAGCACGTGCAAATGCCTGCCAGCAAGGTGCATCGCTACTTGCAGGCGCTGATTGCCAGTGGCTTTGCCGAGCAGAATGTCGCCACCAACCATTACGGCCTGGGGCGCGAGGCGTTGCGAGTGGGTTTGGCCGCGCTCAACAGCATGGATGTGCTCAAAGTCGCCGCCATGCCCTTGGCCGAGCTGCGTGATGACTTGAACGAAACCTGCTTTTTAGCCGTTTGGGGCAATCAGGGCGCAACCGTGGTGCATATAGAGCCGGCGGTGCGTGCTATCACGGTGGTGACCCAGTTGGGTTCGGTTCTACCGCTGTTGAGTTCATCCACGGGCCTAGTGTTCAACGCCTTTTTGCCTGACCGCGAAACCGCCGACTTGCGCGAGCAGGAGTTGAAAACCGACCTGGTTCATCCGCTGCAAACCCCTGAGGCCTACACCCGGCTTTGTGAACAGATCCGCGAACGCGGTTTGCACTTTGTGCACGGCTTGCTGATGCCCGGCGTCGATGCGTTATCGGCCCCGGTATTTGATGCTACCGCCAAGGTGGCGGGCGTACTGACAGTGGTTGGCCCGACGTCACTGTTCCATGCCGATGAGAACGGGCCCGCAGCCAAACGATTGCTGGCTGCGAGCCAGGCCATCAGCTGGCGGATGGGCTACCAGCCGGGCTGACCGTCGACGGTATTAGACCATCCACTTGTATTTGGCCTCATCGAGCAGCTCTCGCATCATTTCCTCGAGGCGCTCGATGGGGAGTTGCCGCATGCGGTGCATGTCCTGGAACGTATTGGCTTTGGAGAAAACCCCGCTCTCCCAATCGTTGTGCGACTGCACGGTGCCCCACTCCAGCGTATCCATGCCCAGGCCCAGCAAGTTCTGGCTAAAGGTCAGGCTCTCATCAACGATGTTGTTGACCGTGTTGATGTGGATGTTTTCGCAGTCCACCCCAAAAGGTTGCAACTGCTGATTCAGAAATGAACGCACCCTCTCGACCACTTCCGGGCTCGGCTTAAGGGTGAAGTCGCCAGCATCGAATGCGCGTTTATCCATATGGCTCATGATGTACCTCCTGTTAGTGCCCCCAACCAGCGCGGCGTGGTGCCGTGACTGAAACTGCCGGGAGCCTTCATGTGAAGGCGCATTCAATACGGGCCAGGCACAAGCGGTGAAACACATAGTTATCGCGCCGCTCACAGGCGTCTAACTCCTTGACTCACCGCCATTTTCCGACCAGAAAACTGTTGCCAAAGCTGTAACAGAGATTGTCGCAAAGCGACCTTACTCCGCTGCTGCCAAGCCCTTATTCTTGTCGAACTTTCCAGCACTTACCCGCATCGAGTCGCATCGACTCTGCCACCCGATTTACCCTGACGTTGATTTGTTGCTCCTTGATGAACGTCTTCCTTGGCCGCTGTTTTACAGCGGCCTTTTTTATGCCTTCTAAAACACCATTGTCAGCAACGGCGCGGCGAACAGGTTGAGGATGCCGGTCAGGACCATGACCAGCCCCGCGACCGAACCTTCTTCGCTGCCCACTTCCCGGGCGCGGCTGACACCCGCACCGTGGGCGCCGATGCCGAACAGCGCGCCCCGTGCCAGGCTGCTGCGCAGCGGCAACCACTTGAGCAGGATGCCCCCCAGCAACGCGCCAAACACACCGGTAAACATCACGAACACGGCCGTCAGCTCCGGTACGCCGCCCAGGTCTTGTGCCAGCGGCATGGCAAACGGCGTGGTGATGGAGCGCGGCACCAGGGACATGGTCAGCGAGGTGTCGAGCGACAGCGCCCGGGCCAGCCAGAATGAGCTGCCGATAGACACCGCACTGCCCGCCAGCATCCCCAGTAACAGCGCCACCCAGTGCCGGGCCAGCAACTTGCGTTGCTGCCAGATCGGCACGGCGAAGGCCACCGTGACCGGGCCCAACACCAGCATCAACCAATGGGTGTTGCTTGAATATTCGGCATACGCGGTGTGCAGCGGCACGGCCACGGCAAGCAGCAATGCGGGCACCAGGATCAGCGGCGACAGCAGGTAACGCCCGGTGCGCCGGTACAACCAGCGGCTAAAGCCGTAGGTCGCCAGAGTGAACAACAGCCAGAACATGGGCATCAGCTCAAACTTCATGGCGCACCCTCCAGCGGCACACCGCTTCCACGGTAAACGCCGTCACGACCATCACCAGCAAAGTACTCACGCCAATCACCAGCAGGATGCGCCAGCCGTCATCGCGCACGATCACGCCGTAGTCGAGCAGGCTCATCAGGGCGGGAATAAAGAACAACAGCATTTCAGCCATCAACACGCCGGCGCCCAGTTGCAGGGTCGCAGGCTTGACCCAGCCCAGGGCAAACGCCAGCAGCAACAGCGCCATCCCCACCACACCGCCCGGTATCGGCAAGTGCCCCCAGGCCGCCAGTTGGCAGCCTAAAAAGTAGAGCGCCAGCAACACGGCCAGTTCACTGATCAGCCGACCCACGCGTTTTACATCGAAGCTTTTCATGATGTTTCCATTCCAGACAGGCCTTCAGTTTAAAGAGCCTGTTGCCATCCCGAAAACGAATTGTCAGACTTATAGGCATTCCAAAATGGAATCACGAAGATGGAATTCAAACACCTGCGCACCTTTGTTGAAGTCGCACGCCTGGGGGGCTTTACCCAGGCGGCCCAAGGTCTGCATATCAGCCAGTCAGCGGTGAGCAAGCAGGTGGCGCAGCTTGAGCACAGCCTCGGCACGCCGCTGTTTGATCGACTGGGTTCACAGGTCAGGCTGACGGCTGCGGGTAATGTGGTGTTGCAGCGGGCCGAAGGCATGCTGCGGTTGCATCAGGAATTGTTGAGTGAACTCGACGACTTGAGCCACATGGCCCGGGGCGAGTTGCGGGTGGGCCTGCCGCTGCTGGGCAGCAATACACTGTTCGCCGGGCTCTTTGCAGAATACCGTCGGCGCTATCCGAATATTCAAGTGCAGTTGCTGGAAGAAGGCAGCCTGAATATTGAGAAGGCGGTATTGAGTGGCGAGCTGGAGCTGGGCGGCAGCCTGACCCCGAAAAACCCCACATTCGCTTATCAACCATTTTGTGACGAGCCCCTGGACGTGCTGATCCCGGCAGATCACCCACTGGCAGAAGGGCCCAGCGTGCGCCTTGAGCAATTGGCCGACACGCCCTTTTTGCTCTATCAGCGCAGCTTTGTGCTCAACGAGCGTGTGCTCAAGGCCTGCCAGCAAGCAGGCTTTACTCCCAAGGAAGGGGGGCGCAGTGGCCAGGCAGATTTTTTGGTGGCGCTGGTGGCCGCAGGCCAAGGCGTGGTGTTGCTGCCCAGCGTGGTTGCCCGCGCCCTGGAACGCCCCGGAGTGGTTCGTTTAAAGCTTGTCGCACCGGATTATCTGCGCTGGGACATTGCATTTATCTGGCGTGACGGCGCGTATTTGTCACGGGCAGCCCAAGCCTGGCTGGAGCTGCTGCGTGAACGCCCGGTTACTGGCTCAGGGCTTTGATCAAGTCTGCAACCCATGGCTCGGAGTCTTCTTCCGGGGTCACCGTGACGCTGGAATCCAGACGCAGCATCGGCAGCACTTCACGCACTCCCAGCTCTGCGAACAGCTCGCGCATCTGCTCGCCACCGCCACAGAAGGTGTCGCCATAGCTTTCGTCTCCCAGCGCGATCACCGCACCTGGCAAGCCGCGCCAGGCGGCGGGCAACTGGTCACGAATGGCGCTGTAGAGCGGCACAAGATTGTCCGGCAACTCGCCCATGCCCGTGGTTGAAGTCACGGCCAGAAAAGCCTCGGGGCCAAACGCCTGAATATCGGCCAGGGTTGCGCGGGTATTGAGCAAAACCTCAAAACCGGCATCGGTAAGCAGCTGTTTTGCATTGCGAGCGACTTCTTCAGCGGTGCCGTACACCGAGCCGGAAAGGATGGCGACTTTCATCAATCTGATCCTGTAACTGACTAAAAGGCTGGGATATTAACAGGTCTGGCGGCGATGCCTTACCATGCACAACTCTGCACGCCTCTCTGGAGAACAACACAATGATCAACGCTCGCTTGTTACAACGCATGGTGGATGCGTCCCAGGACGGCATTGTGGTCGCCGAACAAGAGGGCGAAGACAACATTCTGATTTATGTGAACAACGCCTTTGAAGCCCTTACCGGCTACAGCCGCGACGATATCCTGTATCAGGACTGCCGCTTTTTGCAGGCCGGCGACCGTGACCAGTGTGGCCTGAAGCTGATCCGCGAAGCCATCGCCAGCGGGCAGCCAACCCGCCAGGTACTGCGCAACTACCGCAAGGACGGTACGCACTTCTGGAATGAGCTGTCGATCACGCCGGTGTTCAACGAAAGCGACAAGCTGACGTACTTCATTGGTGTGCAAAAGGATGTCACCCAACAGGTCAAGGCAGAGCAGCGGGTCGCGCAGCTCGAAGCCCAGCTGGCCGCGGTACAGGCCGAACTGCTGGCACTCAAGGCGACGAGCGGATCAAACAAAAGGTAAAAATTGCGGTCAGATACTTGCTGACCCGATTTTTCAGACCTTTTTTGAGCCCCACCCCCATGTCCCACGATGCCCTTTTGACTCAGGACGAACTGGATTTCATCCAAACGATGCACCAGAACCCGCTGCTGAACAGGCGGGATGCGTCGTCCAGCCTGATGGTCAATGGGGTGTCGCAAATCCGTGATTTGCTGACACGGCTGGCCGCCCACGAACAAGTCACGATCCTGGCGCAATTTGACAACCAGCAAATGAGTTTTCCGCTGCGCCTGGTGGAGGACGAGTTCCACGCCCAGCATCTTCAACTGGGGGTTCCAAGCATCTTCGAAGACGGTCCTAAGGCCCGCCCCTGGCGCCTGACGCTGGCCGAGCCGGTGCCACTGGAGAACATCCGGGGCAAGGCCGGGCACCTGTGGATCACCGAAATGTCGTTCAAGGGGGTACTGGTTGAGATGCGGCACGACAGCCCGCCACCCCGCCAGTTCGCACAGTGGTTCAGCCCCGACGGATATGAACGGATTGCCCTGCGCGGCACCCTCGAGCGCAAGACTGAGCTGGGGTTGTACGCCTACCGTCTAAGCCAGCGGGACAAGGGCGAAACCGAGCGGTTGCGCCAGTACATCCTGCAACAACACCGCCTGGCCCATCCAAGCCTGCACGTCTGACACCGGTCAGCTGCCCAGGATTGCCTTGAGATCGGCGTCCAGACGCTGGTTCATCAGCCGGGCCTCGCTGCCCAGGCAAGCAATGGACGAATCGGCCAGCGCCTCTTGGGCCAGGTTTGCCCCCTCCCCCGCCAACGACACCGAGCAGTTCAAGGTTTGCGCCAGCCGCATCAGCCTGCGCTGGTGCGCCGTGCCCAGCGCATGGCTGGCAAACAGCACCACGGCCTGGGGCTCCAGCTTCTGGCAAATCAGCGACAGCTCATCCAATGGCTGACCGATGGCCAGCACCCTGACCACCCGTTCATTACGCGTCAGCAGCAAGCCTGCCACCAGCAGTTCCAGCTCGCGACACAGCCCGGGCATCGCCACCACGATCACACACTGCCGGGCACCCGCCGCCTGCAATTGCAGGCGATGCTGCACCCGCCCGCGCAAAAACCCATCCAGCATCAACCATTCGCTGGTGTGGCCAAAAACATCCTGAGTTCTGAGCAACTGCTGCCACAGCGGCAGGAAAATCCCCTGAAACACGATTTCTGCCGGGTAGCTGGAAAAAATCTGCCCATACAGGCGCTCCAGCTCCGGTTCGTTGAATGTCGTGAGGGCGCTGCTGATCCGGGCTTGCCAGTCGCCATACTCGCTGGCAACAGGCGGCGGGTTGTCGGCGGGCGGGGTATTCGCGAGTAATTGCGCGACTTTGCTGACGGCAACCCCACGCTCAAGCCAGCCCATGACCCGGCGAATTGCCTCAATATCGGTCATTGAGTACAGGCGATGCCCACTTTCGGTGCGTTTTGGTTCGATCAAACCATAACGCCGCTCCCAGGCGCGCAGTGTCACCGGGTTGATGCCCGTGAGCCTAGCCACTTCCCGGATCGGGTAGAGACCTTGGCAATCATCAGCCAGTGTAATGGGCTCAGCTTCAGTAATTACGGGCATTGGGAAGGCACAATTTGCAGTAGATGGGCGCATTCTACGCTCCATTTCCTGTGAGCGCCCCCGCTCCCGTAGCAGCTGCCGAAGGCTGCGTCCGGTTGCGAAGCGACTGTGAATTCTGAGTTCTGGTTTAACTGGTTGAACGCATTGAATGGATTTACGACGGCTTCGCCGCCGGACGCAGCCTTCGGCAGCTGCTACGCAAGCTAAAACCGCTGCACTCAGGAACGATACTTGCTTGTTTTCCATCACTCAGCCCACCACCCCGGCGCTGTGTTTTGTGTTTGCCCTACCCGGGCAACATCAGCCTCATGGAGATACACAATGTCTACCTCCCCCGTCACGTTGATGGTCGCGCGCCGTGTTGCCAAAGGCCGCTATCAGGAGTTGATCGCCTGGCTGCATGAAGGCGAACAGTTGGCCACGGACTTTTCCGGCTACCTGGGCTCCGGCGTACTGGCCCCGCCTCCGGGCGACGACGAGTTCCAAATCATTTTTCGCTTTGCCGACGAATCCACACTGCACGCCTGGGAGCACTCCGTGTCGCGCAAGGCCTGGTTACTGCGCGGCAGTGACTTGTTCGCCAACCCTTCAGAGCATCGGGTCAGAGGTATTGACGGCTGGTTTGGCGCTGCCGGGCAGCGGCCCCCACGCTGGAAGCAAGCGGTTGCCATTTGGCTGGCCTTCTTCCCCGTCTCGCTGTTGTTCAACTTTGTGTGCGCCCCTTTACTGGCCGAGTTGAGCCTGGTGCCACGGGTTCTGGTCAGCACCCTGGCCCTGACGCCCCTGATGGTTTATCTGTTTATTCCACTGTCGACCCATTTGCTGGCCGGCTGGCTGCACAGCACGCCAAACAAACCTTTGCGCAGTACTGTCGCGACTCACCGCAACTAAACCTGGGCTTGGGCGTTACGTCGCGGACGCTGGTATAGTTTTGCCATTGCGCCGCGACTGTTTCCGGCTTACCTGCTCCGAGTCCGTCATGCCCACTTCTTCTGCTCCAATCCTGATCACTGGTGCCGGCCAACGCATCGGCCTGCATTGTGCACAGCAGCTGCTGGCAGACGGCTACCCGGTGATTTTCACCTATCGCAGCGAAAAGCCTGGCGTGCAAACCCTGCGAGATCTGGGCGCTACCGGGTTGTTTGCCGATTTCTCGAGCGAGGCCGGCATTCTCGATTTCATCCGAAGCCTTGAAAAGCACACCGACAGCCTGCGGGCGATTGTCCACAACGCCTCGGCCTGGCTGGCAGAAACGCCAGAAACACACACCAGCGCCTTCATGCAGATGTTCAGCGTGCACATGCTCGCGCCGTACCTGATCAACCTGCATTGCAGCGAGTTGCTCAAGCGTTCGAACCCGGCGGATATCGTACATATCAGTGATGACGTGACGCGCAAGGGCAGTAGCAAGCACATTGCCTATTGCGCCACCAAAGCCGGGCTCGAAAGCCTGACCTTGTCATTCGCAGCTAAACTGGCGCCACAGATCAAAGTCAACGGTATCGCCCCGGCCATGCTGTTGTTCAACCCTGACGACGATGCGGCGTACCGCACCAAAGCGCTGGCCAAATCTGCGCTGGGCAAAGAACCCGGCGCAGAGGTGATCTACCAGAGCCTGCGCTATCTGCTGGACAACCCCCATGTGACCGGCACTACCCTGACCGTCAATGGCGGCCGGCATCTCAAATAAGCCGCCCCGCGAGGAAGTATTTTCATGAGCGTATTACTGCCCGGGTATTACCGCGACATCCTTATTGGCCTGGGTGAGAACCCGGACCGCGAAGGTTTGGTCGACACCCCAAAGCGTGCGGCCAAGGCCATGCAGTACCTGTGTCAGGGTTACGACCAGAGCCTGGAGACCATCGTCAACGGCGCCCTGTTCGCCTCCGACAGTGACGAAATGGTAATAGTCGCCAACATCGAGCTGTACTCGCTCTGCGAGCATCACTTGCTGCCGTTTATCGGCAAGGCCCATGTGGCCTATATCCCGACCGGCAAAGTCCTGGGGCTGTCGAAAATTGCCCGCATTGTCGACATGTTTGCCCGGCGCCTGCAGATCCAGGAAAACCTCACCCGGGAAATCGCCGATGCCATTGAGGGCGTCACCCAGGCCGCAGGCGTGGCCGTGGTGATTGAAGCCAAACACATGTGCATGATGATGCGCGGCGTGGAAAAACAGAATTCGACCATGAACACCTCGGTCATGCTGGGCGCATTTCGCGAACCGAGCACCCGCATGGAGTTCTTGCAATTGATTGGACGGAGCAAGTCGTAATGCCACAACTTCAGCCTGGAATGGCCCGTATTCGCGTCAAGGACCTGTGCCTGCGCACGTTTATCGGGATCAATGAGGATGAGATCCTCAACAAGCAGGATGTGTTGATCAACCTCACCATCCTCTATGCGGCGCAGGAGGCGGTGCGTGACAACGACATCGACCATGCGCTCAATTACCGGACCATCACCAAGGCCGTGATCCATCATGTCGAAGAAAACCGCTTCGCCCTGCTGGAGCGCCTGACCCAGGAGCTGCTGGACCTGGTGATGGCCAACACGGCTGTGCTGTATGCCGAAGTTGAAGTCGACAAGCCGCACGCGCTGCGTTTTGCCGAGTCGGTATCGATAACGCTGGCGGCCAGCCGCCAGACTGCAACCTCTTGACCCCGGTGACCCCCATGACGCCACAAGAACAGCTTGAACTGGAGGCGGCCGCCTTTCGCCGCCTTGTCGCACATCTGGACAGTCGCAAGGACGTGCAGAACATTGACCTGATGAACCTCTCGGGTTTCTGTCGCAATTGCCTGTCCAAGTGGTACAAGGCCGCGGCTGACGAGCGTCAGATCGACCTCAGCCTCGATGACGCCCGCGAAGTGGTGTACGGCATGCCGTATGCCGAGTGGAAATCCCAATACCAGAAAGAAGCCAGCGCCGAACAATCGGCGGCGTTTGCCCAAGGAAAAAAGCATGACTGATCTGAACACCCTGCGCGCCAGCCTCAACAGCGGCGAACACGCCTTTGCCGACACCCTGGCGTTTATCGCAGCGCACTACGATTACCAGCCGCAAGCGTTCAACAACGGCGGCGTAGAAAACGCGGCCGGGCAAAACGAAGGTTCGTGCAAGACTCTGGGCCTGGCCCTGCTGGAAGGCTTGAGTGATCAGGAGGCGCTATTGGCGTTTGGCGAGCATTACCGCTCGGTACTGGCCACCCCCGAAGGCACTGACCACAGCAATATCCGTGCGCTGATTGACCACGGTCTGGCCGGTGTGAAGTTCGAAGCCCAACCGCTGACGCGCAAGGCGTAACACCAAACTGTAGCCGCTGCCGAAGGCTGCGATAAGGTTCGAAGAACCTTCAAAAACGGGCGGCTGCGCCCCCCATCGCAGCCTTCGGCAGCGGCTACAGTTTGTGGGGTTGGCACAAGACACAAAAAAACCGGCCAAGGCCGGTTTTTTTGTTGGGGCGGGCTATCAGAACTGAGCGTTCTGCAGGCCGTCCAGGTAACGCTCGGTGTCCAGTGCAGCCATGCAGCCGGCGCCAGCCGAGGTGATGGCCTGACGGTAAACGTGGTCAGCCACGTCGCCCGCGGCAAACACGCCTTCGATGCTGGTGGCCGTGGCGTTGCCTTCACGGCCGCCCTGCACAACCATGTAACCGTCTTTAAGCTCCAGCTGGCCTTCGAACAACGAGGTGTTCGGCGTGTGGCCGATGGCGATAAACACGCCGTCGACTTTCAGCTCGTCAAAGCTGCCGTCGTTGTTTTTCAGACGGGCACCCGTTACGCCCATGTTGTCGCCCAGGACTTCGTCCAGGGTCGCGTTCAGCTTGAGCTCGATCTTGCCTTCAGCTACACGTGCGTGCAGCTTGTCGATCAGGATCTTCTCGGCACGGAATGTTTCGCGACGGTGAACCAGGGTCACCTTGCTGGCGATGTTAGCCAGGTACAGGGCCTCTTCAACGGCAGTGTTACCACCCCCCACCACGGCAACAGGCTTGTTGCGGTAGAAGAAACCGTCACAGGTCGCACAGGCCGAAACGCCCTTGCCCATGAACGCTTCTTCAGACGGCAGGCCCAGGTAACGGGCGCTGGCGCCGGTCGCGATGATCAGCGCGTCGCAGGTGAAAGTACCGCTGTCACCCTTGAGGGTGAACGGACGGTTTTTCAGATCCACTTCATTGATGTGGTCGAAAATGATTTCAGTCTCAAAACGCTCGGCGTGTTCGCGCATGCGCTCCATCAAGACCGGGCCGGTCAAGCCGTGAACATCACCCGGCCAGTTGTCGACTTCAGTAGTGGTGGTCAGCTGACCGCCAGCCTGCATGCCCGTGATCAGCAGTGGTTTGAGGTTGGCGCGGGCCGCATAGACTGCAGCGCTGTAACCGGCAGGGCCGGAGCCCAGAATAATCACACGCGAATGACGTACTTCAGACATGACTCACTCCTATGACCGCCCGCATTGAAACCGGGTCGGAACGCCGCTTTACCGGCTGGAATAAAAAAACTTTAAACCTGCTCAGGCAAAGCCTGAAATTCGCAGATCCTGAAAAATATGGGTGAAGCTTATAGAGGCCGCAGAGAGTAAGGAAATACGCATTAACAATCCAGCTCATAGCAGGTCTCTATGTAGTCGAATTCGATTTTAGACGGCTTTGTTACAGTTATTGTCGATACAGCGACAAGGCTTTCGTCCTACAGATAAAGCCGTTAAGGTCGCCCGGTTTCCCACTGCTCGGAGCTCTCTATGCCCGCCCCCGTTCTGTCTGGCCCTCAGTATCTGCGTGAAGGCCTAAAGTTGGTACTCAGCCCCGGCCTGCGCTTGTTCGTGCTGCTGCCGTTGCTGACCAATCTGGTGCTGTTCGTCGGGTTGATTTATTTCGCCGGGCATCAGTTCAGCCTCTGGGTCGATGCCTTGATGCCCTCGCTGCCCGGCTGGCTCAGTTTTCTCAACTACGTGTTATGGCCACTGTTCGTGGTGCTGGTGGCACTGATGGTGTTTTTCACCTTCACCATGCTGGCCAATATCATTGCTGCGCCGTTCAACGGATTTCTCGCGGAAAAAGTCGAAGCCGTCGTGCGCGGAATCGATAACTCCCCCCCCTTCAGCTGGGCCGAGCTGGCTGCCATGGTGCCCCGCACCCTGGCCCGGGAGATGCGCAAGCTGGGCTATTTCTTGCCTCGGGCCATTGCGCTGCTGATCCTCTCGTTCATTCCGGTGCTCAACCTGATCGCGGCACCGCTTTGGCTGCTGTTCGGGATCTGGATGATGGCCATTCAGTACATCGACTACCCGGCCGACAACCACAAGCTGGGCTGGAACGAGATGCTTGCCTGGCTGCGCGAGAAGCGCTGGCAGAGCATGAGTTTCGGCGGCATCGTCTATCTGGCACTGCTGATCCCGGTGGTCAACGTGCTGATGATGCCTGCTGCCGTGGCCGGGGCGACCCTGTTCTGGGTGCGTGAACGCGGCGACGAAGCGCTGGCAGCGTCCGGTCGCAGCTAACGGCTTCATAAATTCATCATCACCGTGACATATGGGCGTCATGGCCCCCAAGCACACTGGGGCCATGACCACAGCCCTGCACATCGCCCTGATCACCGAAACCTTCCCGCCCGAAATCAACGGTGTGGCCAATACCCTTGGCCAGCTGTGCAATGGCTTGCGTGCACGCAATCACCATGTAGAGCTGGTGCGCCCGCGCCAGGCCGACGATGGAGACCTGCGCAGCAACGACGAGTTGATGCTCTGCCGGGGCGGGGCATTACCCGGCTACCCGGGACTGCAATGGGGCCTGACATCCACCCACCGCCTGACAAAACGCTGGCGCCAACAACCTCCTGATGTGATCTATATCGCCACAGAGGGACCACTGGGCCTGTGCGCATTACGCGTCGCGCGGCGTTTGGGCATTACGGTGGTCACGGGCTTTCACACCAATTTCCAGCAGTACTTGAGCCAATATGGACTGGGCCTGCTTACCCGCGCGCTGACCCACTACCTGCGCTGGTTCCATAACCGTTCGGCATTAACCCTCGTCCCCAGCACCAGCCAGCGCCTGGAACTTGCACGCCGGCATTTTGAACGCCTGGAGCTGCTCGAACGGGGTGTCGACAGTCAGCTGTTCAGCCCCGCAAAACGCCAGAATGGGTTGCGCCACAGCTGGGGCCTCAGAGACAACGATATTGCGCTGTTGCATGTCGGGCGCCTGGCACCGGAGAAAAACCTCGGCGCCCTCAAGCGCTGCCTTGATGCACTGCAAGCCCGTTACCCGACGCGACGCTTCAAGTTGATCGTGGTGGGCGACGGGTCAAAACGCGCAGCACTGGAAGCCTCGTTGCCTGAGGCGATTTTTTGCGGGCAACAGTCCGGGGAAGCGCTGGCGCGGCACTACGCCAGCGGGGATGTGTTTTTGTTTCCGAGCCTGAGTGAGACATTCGGTAATGTGGTGCTCGAAGCTCAGGCCTCGGGGCTGGGCGTGGTGGCGTATGACGAGGCCGCGGCGGGCCAGCATATTCGCCACGGCTACAACGGCGTGCTGGCCATGCCTGGCGATGAATACGCCTGGATCGAAGCCGCGTGCTGGTTGCTGGAAGACCCCGAAACCTTGCGCACCCTGCGCCTTAATGCGCGCCGCCATGCCAGCCGCCAAGGCTGGCCGAGGGTCATAGAGCAGTTCGAAAGCCAATTGCACCGGGCTTGCCAGGGCTGCGCAAGCGAAGCTCTGGTGCAGATCGAATCGAAAAAAACTTGAACCAGGGCCGGTTGAGGTTTGGCTATCGGCCCTTCGGGGCGCGTGTCACAACTAAACGTCAACAGCCCCCAGGGACTTTTCAATCGCCAGGATTACCGTTGCATCGTCGGGTGCGGTGCGCGGTGAGAAGCGCGCCAGCACCCGGCCGTCCTGACCGACCAGGAATTTCTCGAAGTTCCAGGTGATATCCCCTTCAAACTCCGCCCCTTCGCCTGCCAGCAAACGATAAAGCTGATGACGGTCAGGCCCGTTGACGTCCAGCTTGCTGCTCAGCGGGAAGCTGACGCCGTAGTTGAGGCTGCAAAACGCTTGAATCTCTTGCTCGGTACCCGGCTCTTGCCCAGCGAACTGGTTGCAGGGCACACCCAATACGCTGAAGCCCTGGCCCTTGTACTGCTGATAGAGGTTTTCCAGCGCCGCATATTGCGGCGTCAAACCACATTTGGAGGCGACGTTGACCACCAGCACCACGTTGCCCTTGAAAGTGCCCAAGGGCAGTGGCTGGCCGCTCAGTGTGTCTAAGATCAGGTCGTGAAAAGCACTCATGACGGACTCCAAAATTCGCGGTCTATGTTCAGACAATCGCTCAATATGCCGATTGCCATAATCATCAATGATGCAAAAAGGCGCCCGTAGGCGCCTTTTTTAAGCTAGTTCACACGTGAGCTTAGCAGCACTTGTCAGTGCTGATGACCGCCTTCACCGTGGACGTGGCCGTGAGCGATTTCTTCTTCGCTCGCGTCACGGATAGCAACAACCTTTACCTTGAAGTTCAGACGCTGACCAGCCAATGGGTGGTTACCGTCTACAGTCACGTCGTCGCCGTCCAGATCACGGATGGTCACGATTTGCATTTGGCCGTCCGGCGCCGAAGCGTGGAACTGCATGCCAACTTCCAGTTGGTCAACGCCTTCGAACATGTTGGCGCTCAACGTGCTTACCAGCTCGGCGGAGTACTCGCCGTAAGCGTCTTCAGGCTCAACGCTGACTTCCAGTTCATCACCAACAGCCTTGCCAACCAGAGCCTTTTCCAGACCCGGAATGATGTTACCTGCGCCTTGCAGGTAGACCAGCGGCGCGCCGCCGGCAGAACTGTCGATGACCTCACCAGCGTCATTGGTCAGGGTATAGTCGATGGAGACAGCCTTATTGGCGGCGATCGTCATGGGGCGAGACCTTTTGCAAAAAAATAATGAGTGCGCAAGTTTAACCAAGCAATCGCCTGAAAGCGAACACAACCAAGACCAACGGATAATTTTGAAAACTTCAACGATCATTGGCTGGCGTCAGGATGAAGAGCAACACTGGGTTGTCGTGCTTTCCTGCGGCCATACCCAGCACCAGCGTCACCAACCGCCCTGGCAATCAAGACCCTGGGTGCTTGACCCTGAGCAACGCCAGGCAAAAATAGGCCAGCCCTTTGACTGTGGCTGGTGTGCTCAAAACGCGGATAGCGCTAATCTTGGCAATTGATTCAGGCAAAAGCCCGCTTAAAGGGTGTTGCCCTTGCACTGCCACGTCAGGAAGCTCGCATGCAAACTTTCTTTATCGCCCCCACTGACTTTGGTGTGGGCCTGACATCCATCAGCCTCGGCCTGGTTCGCACACTGGAGCGCGCCGGTTTGAAAGTCGGCTTTTTCAAGCCCATTGCCCAGCCCCATCCGGGCGATCTTGGCCCCGAGCGTTCCACCGAGCTGATGGCCCGCACCCACGGCCTCAAGCCGCCTACCCCGCTGGGTCTGGCGCATGTCGAGCGCATGCTCGGCGACGGCCAGCTGGATGAATTGCTCGAAGAAATCATCAGCCTCTATCAGCAGGCAGCCATCGGCAAAGACGTGCTGATCGTCGAAGGCATGGTGCCCACCCGGACTGCCAGCTACGCGGCGCGGGTCAACTTGCATCTGGCCAAGAGCCTGGACGCCGAAGTGATCCTGGTTTCGGCCCCGGAAAACGAAGTGCTGACCGAGCTCTCTGGCCGGGTCGAGTTGCAGGCCCAATTGTTTGGTGGCCCCAAAGACCCGAAAGTGCTCGGCGTCATCCTCAACAAGGTGCGTACCGACGAGACCATGGAGGCCTTTTCGGCACGCCTCAAGGAACACTCGCCGCTGCTGCGCAGTGGTGATTTCAAGCTGCTGGGCTGCATTCCCTATCAACCCGAACTCAACGCCCCGCGCACCCGCGATGTGGCCGAGCTGCTGGGCGCGCAGGTGCTCAATGCCGGGGATTATGAAACCCGGCGCATGTCGAAAATCATCCTGTGCGCACGCACCGTGCTCAACACCCTGCAACTGCTAAAACCGGGCGTACTGGTGGTGACCCCGGGCGATCGCGACGACATTATCCTGGCTGTCAGCCTGGCGGCCATGAACGGCGTGCCGCTGGCCGGCCTGCTGCTCACCAGCGACACCCAGCCCGACCCGCGCCTGATGGAGCTTTGCCGGGGTGCGTTGCAGGCGGGGTTGCCGGTACTGTCGGTGAGCACCGGCTCATACGACACCGCCAACCGCCTCAATAGCCTGAACAAGGAAATCCCGATTGATGACCGCGAACGTGCGGAAATCATCACCGACTTTGTTGCCAGCCACCTCGACGCCCACTGGCTGCATCAACGGTGTGGCACGCCACGGGAAATGCGCCTGACCCCAGCGGTGTTCCGCTACCAGCTGATCCAGCGCGCCCAGCAAGCCAACAAACGCATCGTGTTGCCAGAAGGCAGCGAACCGCTGACCGTACAGGCCGCCGCTATTTGCCATGCTCGCGGCATCGCACGTTGCGTCTTGCTGGCCAAGCCCGAAGAAGTTCAGGCGGTGGCCAAGGCACACGGCTTCGACTTGCCCGAAGGCCTGGAGATTCTCGACCCGGACCTGATCCGCGCCCGCTATGTCGAGCCAATGGTGGCCCTGCGCAAAACCAAAAGCATCAATGCCCCGATGGCCGAGCAGCAGTTGGAAGACCCGGTGGTGATCGGTACCATGATGCTGGCACTGGACGAGGTCGACGGGCTGGTTTCCGGCGTGATCCACTCCACGGCCAACACCATCCGCCCTGCCCTGCAACTGATCAAGACGGCCCCGGGCTGCACCTTGGTGTCGTCGGTGTTTTTCATGTTGTTCCCCGAGCAGGTGCTGGTGTACGGCGACTGCGTGATGAACCCGCACCCCACAGCCACCGAACTGGCTGAAATTGCCCTGCAAAGCGCCGACTCTGCCGCCGCGTTCGGCATCACCCCGCGGGTGGCGATGATCAGCTACTCCAGCGGCGATTCGGCCAGCGGTGAAGAGGTCGAAAAAGTCCGCGAGGCCACCTTGCTGGCCCATGAAGCCCAGCATGCACTGCTGATCGACGGCCCTTTGCAATACGATGCGGCGGCCAACGAAGCCGTAGCCAGACAACTGGCGCCCAACAGCCAGGTCGCTGGCCGGGCTACGGTGTTTGTGTTCCCCGACCTGAACACCGGCAACACGACGCACAAGGCCGTACAGCGCAGTGCCGATTGCGTCAGCCTCGGGCCGATGCTGCAAGGGCTGCGCAAACCGGTGAACGACCTGCCACGCGGCGCGCAAGTGGACGACATCGTCTACACCATCGCCCTCACGGCGATTCAAGCCGCCAACCGACCTATGGATGTGTAAATGCTGGATTTTCTGCCTGCGCCGATACGCGGCGTCATTGCTTCACTGCTGCTGGCGATCAACACCATCGTGTGTTGCACGCCGCTATTTATTGTCGCGATTTTCAAGCTCTGCCTGCCGTTCCCGGCGGCGCAACGGGTAACCGACGAGTTGATGCGCCGTATCCACGAAGCCTGGGTCGGCAACAACAATCGCTGGATGGATTTGCTGCGCAAGACCCGCTGGCATATCAAGGGCCTTGAGGGGCTGGACTATGAGCACTCGTACCTGGTCACCAGCAACCACCAGAGCTGGGTCGACATCATGGTGCTGCAATACGTGCTCAACAAACGTATTCGCCCGTTGAAATTCTTCCTCAAACAGGAGCTGATCTGGGTACCGGTGATTGGCCTGGCGTGGTGGGCGCTGGGGTTCCCGTTCATGAAACGTTACTCCAAGGCCTACCTGGCCAAGCATCCGGAGAAGAAAGGCGCAGACCTGGCGACTACCCGTAAAACCTGCGCCAAGTTCAAGAACCAGTCGGTGGGGATTTTCAACTTCGTCGAAGGCACGCGCTTTACCGAAGCCAAGCACGCGCTGCAGAACTCTCCGTTCCGCTATCTGCTCAAGCCCAAGGCCGGAGGCATCGCCTTTGTGCTGGATGCCATGGGCGAGCAGCTGCAATCGATCGTCAACGTGACAATCCACTATCCCGGCGGGCGCCCGGGGTATTGGGACTTGCTGTGCGGCAATGTGAAAGACGTGGTGGTGGTGTTTGAAGAGCTGCAAATTCCGGCTGAATTTCTGGGCAAGAACTACGACCAGGACCCGGAGTACCGGCTGGCATTCCAGAGCTGGATCAACCAGCTTTGGGAAGACAAGGACCGGTTGTTGGGCGAGCTGCATCGGGAATATTCGCAGAGCTAAAAGCCCCTCACCCTAACCCTCTCCCGGAGGGAGAGGGGACTAAAGGCAAAGCATATCTGCGCAACACCACCAATCAGCCCCCTCTCCCTCTGGGAGAGGGCTGGGGTGAGGGTAAAATGTCCACCCAATAAAAAGCCCGCCACCGATCTCTCGGTGGCGGGCTTTTTAGTGCGGCTTAGATAGCGCCGCGTTGACGCAACAGGTCCAGCACCAACTTGACGCTGTCTTCCAGCGACAGCGATTGGGTGTCGACCACAAGGTCGGCATCCAGCGGCACGTCATACGGGAAAGACTCACCCGGAATGTTGTCACCCCCCGCCGCATACAGCCCTTGCGGGTCACGCTCGGCGCACACGGCCGGGGATGCCTGGACATACACGGTGACCAGACGATCGCTGCCAATCAGCGCCTTGGCCTGTTCACGGCCTTCGGCATCCGGCGCCACGAACGCGGCCAATGTCAGCAGGCCGGCTTCGTTGAACTGACGCGCCACGTGGGCGGCACGACGCCAGTTTTCAGTACGCCCGGCACGATCCTGCGGCAGACCTTTGTTCAGGTCATGGCGCAGGTTCTGGCCATCCAGTACGAAAACCGCACGGCCCATGTCGAACAACTTGCGCTCAACTGCATAAGCCAAGGTGCTTTTGCCAGCGCCCGACAGGCCGCTGAACAACACGGTGGCCGGTTGCTGACCAAAACGCTGGGCACGCTCTTCAACAGCCACGTGCGCCAGTTTGCCATGATGGGTTGCGCTGCCATGACTCAACGGCTGCGCAACGATCATCCCGGCACCGACGGTGCCATTGGTCAGGCGGTCAATGATGATGAACGAACCGGTGGTGCGGTTGCTGTCATAGCCATCCAGCGCAATCGGTGCATCGAGGCTGATCTTGACCTTGCCGATTTCGTTCAGCTGCAAGGCACTGGCCGGGCCTTCTTCCAGAGTGTTCACATCGACTTTGTTGACGATGCTGGCAATCGAGCCCGGCACATAGCTGGTCGCACGCTTGATGTCGTACTTCTTGCCCGGCAGCATCGGCTCTTCCGCCATCCACACCAGCATGGCTTCGAAGTTGTCAGTCACCAGCGGCTGGTTGTCGGCATGCACCAACAGGTCGCCACGGGAGATGTCGATCTCGTCTTCCATGGTCAGCGTGACCGCTTGGCCCGGGCCTGCGTGTTCCAGCTCACCTTCAAAGGTCACGATGGATTTGACGCGGCTGCTCTTGCCCGACGGCAGCACCACGATCTCGTCACCCTTGCGCACGATGCCGCTGGCCAGCGTACCGGCAAAACCACGGAAGTTCAGGTTGGGACGGTTCACGTACTGCACCGGGAAGCGCAGATCGGTGAGGTTGCGGTCTGCCGCCACTTCCACGGTTTCGAGAATTTCCATCAGCGACTGGCCGGTGTACCACGGAGAGCGCTCGGACTTGTTCACCACGTTGTCGCCTTTAAGGGCAGACATCGGCACAAAGTGCAGGCTGGTAGGCTTGAGTTTCAGGCCTTCGGCAAACTGCAGGTAGTCGGCCTTGATCGACTCGAACACACCTTCGTCAAACCCCTTGAGGTCCATCTTGTTGATGGCCACAACGATATGCTTGATGCCCAGCAACGAGGCGATAAAGCTGTGGCGACGGGTCTGGGTCTGCACGCCGTAGCGGGCATCCACCAGAATGATCGCCAGGTCACAGGTGGACGCACCGGTGGCCATGTTGCGGGTGTACTGCTCATGGCCCGGGGTATCGGCAATGATGAATTTGCGCTTGGCGGTCGAGAAGTAACGGTACGCCACGTCAATGGTGATGCCCTGCTCGCGCTCGGCTTGCAGACCGTCCACCAGCAACGCCAGGTCGATGTCATCGCCCGTGGTGCCGCTCTTTTTCGAATCGCGGGTAATGGCTTCCAGATGGTCTTCGTAGATCATCTTGGAGTCGTGCAGCAGGCGCCCGATCAGGGTGCTTTTGCCGTCGTCGACGTTGCCGCAGGTCAGGAAGCGCAACATCTCTTTGCGCTCGTGCTGGCCCAGGTAGGCGAGGATGTCCTCGCTGATCAAATCAGATTGGTGCGACATGACAACCCCTTAGAAATAACCTTGACGTTTTTTATCTTCCATTGAGCCTGCGCCATCATGATCGATGACTCGGCCCTGGCGCTCGGAAGTTCGCGTCAGGAGCATTTCCTGGATGATGTCGGTCAGGGTTTCAGCCTCTGACTCCACCGCGCCGGTCAGCGGGTAGCAACCCAGGGTACGGAAGCGGACCTTTTTCTTGACGATGCGCGCCTTGTCTTCATCAGACAGGTGCTCAAGGATACGTTCGTCGTCGATCATGATCAGCGTGCCGTTCTTCTCGATTACGTCGCGTTCGGCCGCAAAGTACAGCGGCACAATCGGGATACCTTCGAGGTAGATGTACTGCCAGATATCGAGTTCGGTCCAGTTCGACAGCGGGAATACGCGGATCGATTCGCCCTTGTTGACGTTGCCGTTGTAGACATTCCACAACTCGGGGCGCTGGTTTTTCGGGTCCCAGCGGTGCTTGCTGTCGCGGAAGGAGTACACGCGCTCTTTGGCACGGGATTTCTCTTCATCGCGGCGCGCGCCACCGAAGGCGGCGTCGAAGCCGTACTGGTCCAGAGCCTGCTTCAGGCCCTCGGTTTTCATGATATCGGTGTGCTTGGCGCTGCCGTGGGTGAAGGGGTTGATCCCTTGCGCCACGCCGTCCGGGTTGACGTGAGTGATCAAGTCCAGGCCCAGCTCGGCGACCATCTTGTCGCGAAAGCTGTACATCTCCTGGAATTTCCACTGGGTGTCGACATGCATCACCGGAAACGGCAGCTTGCCCGGGAAAAACGCCTTGCGTGCAAGGTGCAGCATCACGGCGGAATCTTTACCGATCGAGTACAGCATCACCGGGTTATCGAACTCGGCGGCCACCTCGCGGATGATGTGGATGCTTTCCGCCTCCAGCTGTTTCAGGTGCGTCAGTTTGTCGACCATGGCTACTCACGAAAGCTATCTTATGAACGGCCTGCGGGCCGTGTTCGAGGCTCGAATGCTAGCACAGCGCCCTCTTCTATAGATGGCCCCAACTAGATCGAAACGGTCTAAGAATAGATCGCGGAGTTTGGCCTGTAATTGCCTGTGGGAACGAGCCTGCTCGCGAAAGCGATGCAGCTAATGGCCTCTTCGCGAACAGGCTCGCTCCCACGCGTTTTGGATTCAGATCGGGTTCGGGCAATCGATAAACAGGTGTTCAAGGGCAAAGCGACGGGCCAGGTAATCGCCCAGGGCTTGCACGCCATAGCGCTCGGTGGCGTGGTGCCCGGCGGCAATAAAGCTGATGTCGTTTTCCCGGGCACTGTGGAAAGTCTGCTCCGAAGCTTCGCCGCTCAGGTACAGGTCAACCCCCGCCAGCACCGCCTGATCGATATAGCCCTGCCCGCCGCCGGTGCACCAGCCCACGCGGCGAATCATCTCGCTGCCTTCGATCAGCAACGGCTCACGCCCCAGCGCCTCTTGAACGCGGCGCGCAAAGTCGCGGGCCGTGACAGGTTCGGCCAGGGAGCCCACCAGCCCCACCACTTTCGGATTGCCCGGGTCCAGCGGCCCTTCGACGGTGATGTCCAGCTGCCGCGCCAACTGCACGTTGTTGCCCACCTCGGGGTGCAGGTCCAGCGGCAAGTGATACGCCAAGAGGCTGATGTCGTGCTTGAGCAAGGTCTTGAGGCGACGCTGCTTCATACCGGTCACGCAGGGGTCTTCGCCCTTCCAGAAATAACCATGGTGCACCAGCACCAGATCGGCCTGCGCCTCGACCGCCGCATCCAGCAAAGCCTGGCTGGCGGTCACACCACTGACGATGCGCATCACCTGGGGCCGGCCTTCGACCTGCAAACCGTTGGGGCAATAATCGCCAATGGAGCCACAGTTGAGATAACGATTTGCTTCTTCTACCAGCGTGCTCAGGGCAACAGCCATAAAAGACTCCTAAATATAGCGTTCAGAGGCCGACGGCCCTCGTATAATGGCGCCATTATGGGCCGTCAAGATGGCTCTGCAACCTTCAGGATCGAGTTCAATGTTTAAGGCTTTGCGTTTCTTTGGCTGGCCATTGCTGGCTGGCGTGCTTATCGCTTTGCTGATTATTCAGCGTTACCCGCAATGGGTTGGGCTGCCGAGCCTGGACGTTAATCTGCAACAAGCGCCACAAACCAGCTACATGCAGCAAGGGCCGGTGACCTACGCCGATGCCGTAACCCGTGCAGCGCCAGCCGTGGCCAACCTGTACACCACCAAGGTGGTGAACAAAAACGCCAAGCCGTTGTTTGAAGACCCGCAGTTCCGGCACTTTTTCGGCAACAACGAGCCCAAGCAAAAACGTATGGAGTCGAGCCTCGGCTCGGCGGTTCTGATGAGTCCCGAAGGCTACTTGCTGACCAACAACCACGTGGTCGCCGGTGCCGACCAGATCGTGGTGGCGCTCAAGGACGGCCGCGAAACACATGCCCGTATCATTGGCAGCGACCCCGAGACTGACCTGGCGGTGCTGAAGATCGACTTGAAGAACTTGCCGGCGATCACCATCGGCCGCTCGGACACCCTGCGCATCGGCGATATCGCTCTGGCGATTGGCAACCCGTTTGGTGTGGGCCAAACCACCACCATGGGCATCATCAGCGCCACGGGGCGCAACCAGTTGGGTTTGAACAACTACGAAGACTTCATCCAGACCGACGCCGCGATCAACCCGGGCAACTCGGGCGGTGCGCTGGTGGATGCCAATGGCAACCTGACCGGGATCAACACCGCGATTTTCTCCGAGTCCGGTGGTTCGCAGGGGATCGGTTTTGCGATCCCGATCAATCTGGCCATGGAGGTCATGAAGTCGATCATCGAGCACGGTCAGGTGATTCGCGGCTGGCTGGGGATTGAAGTGCAACCGCTGACCCAGGAACTGGCCGAGTCGTTTGGGCTCAGTGGCCGCCCGGGGATTGTGGTCGCGGGGATTTTCCGTGATGGCCCGGCGCAAAAAGCCGGTCTGCAGGTGGGGGACGTTATTTTGAGCATTGATGGCGAGCCCGCCAACGATGGTCGTCGCTCGATGAATCAGGTGGCGCGGATCAAACCGTCGGACAAGATCACGATTCAGGTCATGCGCAACGGCCAGGAGCACAAGCTCACCGCTGAAGTGGGCCTGCGCCCGCCGCCAGAGCAGCCACCGCAGAAGAATCAATAAACAGGGCTACCTTCACCCTCTCCCTTGGGAGAGGGTGAAGGTGCGGTTACAGCTCTGACAGCCCTTCAATCAGCGCCGCATTTTGCTCCGGCGTGCCGATGCTGATGCGCAAGAACTGGGCAATGCGCAGTTGCTTGAAGTGACGCACGATCACGCCCTGCTCACGCAACTTGGCTGCCAGCGCCGCCGCATCATGCTCAGGGTGACGGGCAAAGATAAAGTTCGCCGCCGACGGCAGCACCTCAAAGCCCAGCGCCTTCAATTGGCCCACAACCTGCTCGCGGCTGTCGATCACCTGCTTGCAGGTCTGCTCGAAGTACTCACGGTCTGCAAACGCTGCTGCCGCACCCGCTATCGCCACACGGTCGAGCGGGTAGGAGTTGAAGCTGTTCTTGATCCGCTCCAGGGCTTCGATCAGGTCCGGGTGCCCCACCGCCAGGCCAACCCGCAACCCGGCCAGCGAGCGTGATTTGGACAGGGTCTGAGTCACCAGCAGGTTCGGGTAACGGTCCACCAGGCTGATGGCTGTCTCACCGCCAAAGTCGATATAGGCCTCATCCACAACGACAACTGAATCGGGGTTGGCCTTGAGCATCTGCTCGATGGCGTCCAGCGCCAGCAGGCAGCCCGTCGGAGCGTTGGGATTGGGGAAGATGATCCCGCCATTGGGCCTGGTGTAATCCGCAGGTTGAATCTGGAACTGCTCATCCAGCGGCACGGCGTCAAATTCGATGCCATACAAGCCGCAATAAACCGGATAGAAGCTGTAGCTGATATCCGGGAACAGCAGCGGCTTGTCGTGCTGAAACAGACCGTTAAACACATGGGCCAGGACTTCGTCCGAACCGTTGCCCAAAAACACCTGACCGGTTTGCACGCCGTAATACTCGGCCACCGCCTGCTTGAGCAAATCGCTGTTCGGATCAGGGTACAAACGCAGGTTGTCGTTGATCTCGCCCTGCATTGCCGCCAGCGCTTTCGGCGAAGGCCCATAGGGGTTTTCGTTGGTATTGAGTTTGACCAGCCTGGTCAGTTTCGGCTGCTCACCCGGCACGTAAGGCACCAGTTCTTTAACGAACGGACTCCAGAATTTGCTCATGCTTATTGCCCCTGCTCGGTGTCGGCGATGATCCGGTATTCAGCACTGCGGGCGTGGCCGGTCAGCGATTCACCGCGAGCGAGAATCGAGGCGGTCTTGCCCAGGTCGGACGCGCCCTGCTCGGAACAGAAGATGATCGAAGAGCGCTTCTGGAAGTCATACACCCCCAGCGGCGAGGAAAAGCGCGCCGTGCCGGAAGTCGGCAATACGTGGTTTGGACCCGCGCAGTAATCACCCAGGGCTTCGGACGTATGACGGCCCATAAAGATCGCACCGGCGTGACGGATCTGCGGCAACCAGGCTTGCGGGTCGGCCACCGACAACTCCAGGTGCTCGGGGGCGATGCGGTTGGCGACATCGATCGCCTGCTGCATGTCTTCCACCAGAATCAACGCGCCACGACCATTGATCGAGGTTTCGATAATTTCGGCGCGTTCCATGGTCGGCAGCAGCTTGGCGATGCTGGCCGCGACCTTGTCGAGGAACTCGGCGTCAGGGCTGACCAGAATCGCCTGTGCGTCTTCGTCGTGTTCGGCCTGGGAGAACAGGTCCATGGCGATCCAGTCCGGATCGGTCAGGCCATCGCACACCACGAGGATTTCCGAAGGGCCGGCAATCATGTCGATACCGACCTGGCCAAACACATGGCGCTTGGCCGTCGCGACATAGATGTTGCCCGGGCCAACCACCTTGTCCACTTTCGGCACGCTTTCGGTGCCGTAAGCCAACGCTGCGACGGCTTGCGCCCCGCCAATGGTGAACACACGGTCTACACCTGCGATACAGGCTGCGGCCAATACCAGCTCGTTGATTTCACCGCGCGGGGTCGGAACGACCATCACCACTTCGGTGACGCCTGCCACCTTGGCCGGAATGGCGTTCATCAACACCGATGACGGGTACGAGGCCTTGCCTCCCGGCACGTACAAACCGGCACGGTCCAGCGGCGTGACTTTCTGGCCCAATACTGTGCCGTCGGCTTCGGTGTAGCTCCAGGAATCCTGCTTCTGTTTTTCGTGGTAGCTGCGTACACGCTGCGCGGCTTTTTCCAGCGCTTCACGCTGCGGCGCGGTGATGCGGGTCAGGGCCAGCTCCAGGCGCTCGCGGGGCAGGATCAGGTCAGCCATCGAGTTGACGCTCAGCCCGTCAAAACGCTGGGTGAACTCAACCAGTGCCGCATCGCCACGCTCACGCACGGCTTTGATGATGTCGAGCACACGCTGGTTGACCGAGTCATCAGACACACTTTCCCAGCTCAGCAGATGATCCAGATGCTGCGCGAAGTCCGGGTCAGCAGCGTTGAGTCGGCGAATTGCAGTGGGAGCGGTCATAGCGAGGGCCTCGGTAATGGGCGAATGCTTGGAATTTTTGATGTTGCAGATCTCAGGCACCTCAAGACTACCAAGCCATCCGCGCGGGTACCTGAGATTTCTGGCTATTGCACGGATAGATGGGCGCGGCTTTAGGGGGAAGACCCCGGCCGCGCAGGTGAGTCAGCCGCGGTGTCGCGATTCCACTGCCTTGCGCAGGGTATCGATCAGGGCTTGAATGCGGGCGTGCTGCATTTTCATCGAAGCCTTGTTAACCACCAGACGGGAGCTGATGGCGGCAATGAAATCCTGGGGTTCCAGGCCATTGGCACGCAAGGTGTTGCCGGTATCGACCACGTCGATGATCTTGTCGGCCAAGCCGATCAGCGGAGCCAGTTCCATCGAGCCATACAGCTTGATGATATCGACCTGACGGCCTTGCTCGGCGTAGTAACGCTTGGCGACATTGACGAACTTGGTCGCAACGCGCAGGCGGCCTTTGGGCTCAACGGCACCGATAGCGCCGGCAGTCATCAGCTTGCACTGGGCAATGCGAAGGTCCAGCGGCTCGTAAAGGCCCTGGCCACCGTATTCCATCAGCACGTCTTTGCCAGCCACACCGAGATCTGCCGCACCATGCTCAACATACGTCGGCACGTCGGTGGCGCGTACGATCAGCAGGCGTACATCGGGCTGGGAAGTCGGAATAATCAGCTTGCGGCTTTTGTCCGGATTCTCGGTCGGCACAATGCCCGCTTCAGCGAGAAGCGGCAGAGTATCGTCAAGGATACGGCCCTTGGACAGTGCAATGGTCAACATGGGAAACGTAAGTCCTTATCAGGGTACTTTTGCCCGGACGCAATCGGCGCCGGGCAAGCATCGAGCCTGATATCAGGCTCGACTTGAACGATTCGAGGCCAGGTAAGGTAACGCTTGCAAGCCGTTACGTCACCTGGCGGCTGGACACGATCCCTGTGCCCATGAGGCCAGACAGCAAAAACTAGCCCGGAACGCGGCGGATTTTGGCGCCCAGCATTTGCAGTTTTTCTTCGATGCACTCGTAGCCACGGTCAATGTGGTAGATGCGGTCGATCAGCGTGTCGCCTTCAGCAACCAGAGCAGAGATCACCAGGCTGGCCGAAGCACGCAGGTCGGTAGCCATGACTGGCGCGCCCTTGAGCGTTTCAGTACCGGTCACGATGGCAGTGTTGCCTTCGACCTGGATCTTGGCGCCCATGCGGTGCAGTTCGTAAACGTGCATGAAGCGGTTTTCGAAGATGGTCTCGATCACTGCACCAGTGCCTTCGGCAATGGCGTTCAGGGAGATGAACTGCGCCTGCATGTCAGTCGGAAACGCCGGGTACGGAGCCGTACGCACGTTCACCGCTTTAGGGCGCTTGCCGTGCATGTTCAGCTCGATCCAGTCTTCACCGGTGGTGATTTCGGCGCCCGCTTCCTTGAGTTTCTCAAGAACGGCTTCGAGGATGGTCGGATCAGTGTCCTTGACCTTCACTCGGCCACCGGTCACAGCCGCGGCTACCAGATAAGTACCGGTTTCGATACGGTCCGGCATCACGCGGTAGGTCGCTGGGTGCAACTCTTTAACGCCATCAATGGTGATGGTGTCAGTGCCCGCACCGCTCACCTTGGCGCCCATGGCGTTCAGGAAGTTGGCCAGGTCGACGACTTCAGGCTCGCGTGCAGAGTTCTGCAAAACGCTGCGGCCATTGGCCAGAGCTGCGGCCATCATGATGTTTTCAGTACCGGTCACGCTGACGGTATCGAAGAAGAAGTTGGCACCGCGCAAGCCGCCTTCCGGCGCCTTGGCCTTGATGTAGCCGCCCTCAACGTCGATCACTGCGCCCATGGCTTCAAGGCCGCGGATGTGCAGGTCAACCGGACGCGAACCAATGGCGCAACCGCCTGGCAAGGCAACTTCGGCATAACCGAAGCGCGCAACCATCGGGCCCAGAACCAGGATCGAGGCACGCATGGTTTTAACCAGTTCGTACGGTGCGATCAGGGTTTTGATGGTGTTCGGGTTGATTTCGACGCTGAGCTTTTCATCGATCACCGGCTCAATGCCCATGCGACCGAACAGCTCGATCATGGTGGTGATGTCATGCAAGTGCGGCAGGTTGGCCACAGTGACCGGACCATTGCACAGCAAGGTCGCCGCCAGAATCGGCAGGGCGGAGTTCTTCGCCCCGGAAATGCGGATTTCGCCATCAAGACGAACGCCGCCGGTAATAATCAATTTATCCATAACAATCTCGACGCCAATGGGCTCAGGGGGCTCAGGTGCGCTCGGCCCAGGCCGCGCTGCTGAAGAATTTCATAGTGACCGCATGGATGCTGCCATCAGCAATCCACGGGTTCAAATGGGCATAGATGCTTTGTTGACGTTTGACCGGGCTCAGGGCCACCAGTTCGTCACTAATCACGTTCAGCTGAAAGTTGCAGCCTTCGCCCTCAACTTCTACCTGGGTACCAGGCAGCTTTCCCTCAAGAAAGCTCTTCACTTCTACGGCCTGCATGCTCAACCTCAATCGGCGCCTAACGCGCGCGGGTCGGCCATCATACAAAAAAGCCCCGCGCCTGCGAACCCCGCATAACAGGACTCTGACGGGGGGGCTTTTCTACAGGTGGCAGTTAATAATGTGCCAGCAGCTCGGTCAAACCCGAAACCTGTGCGATTTCACGCATGTCTTCGGGCATGGCACGAATGCTCAATGGCTTGTTAAGCGCTTGCGCATCACGGATATAGCACAACAACAGCGACAAACCGACGCTGCTGGATTTGGTGACCGCCGAGCAATCCACCACCAGGGCACTGGCCGTGGCTTTTTTGATCAGGGCCTGGCCTTCGGTACGCAAACGGGGGCCGGTCTGATAATCGAGCACACCACTGAGGTGCAACTCGCTCTCGCCGGCCAGGCTTACTGCCGCCTCACTCATTGGGCAGCAGCCTTCGGGGAAGCAGCATCGGTTGCTTCCTTGGCCTTGGCCACTTCGCCAGCCCAGTTATCGATGGTTTTATCCAGGTTATTGCCGTTGCGCTGCATGGCGTCGGCGAACTGATCACGGAACAACTTGCCGATGTTGATGCCATTGATGATCACGTTGCGCACCTTCCACTCGCCATTCACCTTGTTAAGGGTATAGGACAGAGGGTAAATGGCACCGTTATCGCCTTTCACGGTCATGTCGACACTGGTGCGATCCCCGCTTTCATCCTTGGCGGGCGAAACGGTGATGCCCTTGTTGTTGAACTCAAGCAAGGCATTGCCATAGAACTGCATCAGGCTGCGCTTGAAGTTCTCTTGAAAACGCTGCATTTGCGCTGGAGTCGCATTGCGCGAGTACTTCACGGTCATGATGCTTTTGGAAATACCGTCAGCGTCCACTACCGGCCCGACAATACCGTTCAAGGCATCGTAGAACTTGCTCGGGTTTTGCTTGTACTGCTCTTTGTTGGCAGCCAAGTCAGCCAGCAACCGGGTGGTGGTATCTGAAACGATATCGTGGGCAGACTGCCCCGGCGCAGCATTGGCCACCAGAGGAAGAGATGCCGCCAGAATAACCAGCAGGCCACGGCGCAAGAGAGAAATCATCTAGAAGCTCCTTATTTGGCGTCTTTGCTAACGGTATTGAGCAGAAATTTACCGATCAGGTCTTCAAGGACCAGCGACGATTGAGTGTCGTGAATGGTGCCACCATTTTTGAGCACGGCATCTTCACCGCCCACGCTGATACCAATGTACTTCTCGCCCAAAAGCCCAGCGGTGAGAATAGACGCTGTCGAATCGGTCGGCAGGTTATCCACTGCTTTTTCGAGCTGCAGGGTGACCCGGGCCGTGAAGTTGTCGCGGTCCAGATCGATAGCCGTGACCTTGCCGATGGTTACGCCCGCCATCGTGACTTTGGCGCGCACGGTCAGGCCTGCGATATTGTCAAAGTTGGCATACAGCTTGTAGGTGTCGGTGCTGGCGGTCGGGGACAGTCCACTGACCCGCAGGGCAAGCAACAGCAAAGCCAGGATGCCAGCCAGCAAGAACAGGCCGACACCGATTTCCATGGTGCGGTTTTGCATCAGAAATCTCCAAACATCAAGGCAGTCAAAATAAAGTCCAGCCCGAGGACTGCCAGAGAGGCATACACCACGGTCTTGGTAGTGGCACGGCTGATCCCCTCTGAAGTGGGCTCACAGTCATAACCTTGAAACACGGCAATCCAGGTCACCACAAAGGCAAATACGATGCTTTTGATGATCCCGTTAAGTACGTCACCACTGAAGGTTACGCTGTTTTGCATGTTGGCCCAGTACGAGCCGTCATAGACGCCCAGCCAGTCCACCGCCACCCACGAACCGCCCCAGATGCCGACAACACTGAAGATCATCGCCAGCACGGGCAGGGAAATAAACCCGGCCCACAAGCGTGGCGCGATGATGTACTTGAGCGGGTCGACCCCGATCATTTCAAGGCTGGACAGTTGCTCGGTCGATTTCATGTTGCCGATTTCGGCCGTCAATGCAGACCCCGCCCGCCCGGCGAACAGCAAGGCAGTGACCACTGGCCCCAATTCGCGCAACAGGGTCAGGGCAACCATTTGCCCAACCGCCTGCTCGGAACCGTAGCTGGACAGAATGCTGAAGCCCTGCAGCGCCAGCACCATGCCGATGAAGATGCCGGACACGACAATAATCACCAGCGACATCACGCCCACGGAGTGCAGTTGCTTGATCAGCAAACCGAACCCGCCACCGATGCCGCCACGCCCCAGCAATGCATGAAACAGGAAAACCGTCGAACGCCCCAGCACCGCGAGGATATCGATCCCGGCTCGGCCAAACAGGCCGATACGGTCCATTAATGAACGCTTGCGCATCAGCGCTTCCCCAGTAGATCGGTTCGGTAGTCCGACGCCGGAAAGTGGAACGGAACCGGGCCATCCGGGTCGCCGGTCATAAACTGACGAATGCGCGGATTATCGGCGTTCATCAACTCTTCCGGCGTGCCCTGCCCCAGCACCTGACCATCACCGACTACATACAGATAGTCAGAGATACTCGCTGTTTCAGCCAGGTCGTGAGAAACCACAATGCTAGTGATGCCCAACGCGTCGTTGAGCAGGCGGATCAGCCGCACCAACACCCCCATGGCGATGGGGTCCTGCCCCACGAAGGGTTCGTCATACATCAGAATCTGCGGATCAAGGGCAATCGCCCGCGCCAGGGCTACCCGGCGCTTCATGCCACCGGACAACTCGTCGGGCATCAAATCGATAGCCCCGCGCAACCCCACTGCCTGCAGTTTCAGCAGCACAATGTCACGAATCATTTCTTCCGGCAGCTCGGTATGCACCCGCAGCGGGAAGGCAACGTTCTCGAAAACGTCCAGATCGGTAAACAGGGCGCCACTTTGGAACAGCACTCCCATGTGCTTGCGGGCATCAAACAGATCACTGCGCGACAGGGTCGGCAGGTTTTGATCGTTGACCCACACTTCGCCGCTGCTGGGACGCAGTTGCATGCCCATCAGGCGCAGTAGTGTGGTTTTGCCGCAGCCAGACGGGCCCATGATCCCCGTGACCTTGCCACGCGGGATACGAATATCGACATTATTGAAGATGCTGCGCGTACCGCGCTTGAAGGACACTCCCTTCAGCTCGACCGCG
Organism: Pseudomonas deceptionensis; assembly: GCF_900106095.1. Classification (NCBI taxonomy): domain Bacteria; kingdom Pseudomonadati; phylum Pseudomonadota; class Gammaproteobacteria; order Pseudomonadales; family Pseudomonadaceae; genus Pseudomonas; species Pseudomonas deceptionensis. The sequence continues at coordinate 5,034,511 of NZ_FNUD01000002.1, forward strand.
TAGGCGTTATCGGCGCTCATCTAAACTCCTTGCGATGCAGCCTCTGCCTCTCACCCGGACACCAAAACCTCTTAATAAGAAGCACGCGTTCCCTGGCGGGCCGAACTGGCGGCGAACTATACCACTGCTCATAGTGACCGCCCAAGACCGAAGGAGTGCCGGTTCAGCTTCAATACAGTGAAATAAATCAGTTTTTAGTACAAACACGGCAACACTTTACCTGCATGAGGAATAAAGCACTGCGATCAAACGTGAGGGAAGCGCACATAACCGCTATAATCCTTGCCTTTTCTCAGGCTACCCGACTTCAAACATGAGCCAATCCAGCGACCTGATTCAATCTGCCCAACGCACCATCCGCCTCGAACTGGAAGCCGTAGAAGGTTTGCTGGCCCATATCGACGCAGATTTCGTACGCGCTTGCGAGATGATTTTGGCAAGTAAAGGCCGGGTAGTCGTGGTCGGCATGGGCAAGTCCGGGCACATCGGCAACAAAATTGCCGCCACCCTGGCCAGCACCGGCACCACGGCTTTTTTCGTTCACCCGGCAGAAGCCAGCCACGGCGACATGGGCATGATCACCCGCGATGACATCATCCTCGCGCTGTCCAACTCGGGTTCTACCGCCGAGATCATCACGTTGCTGCCCCTGATCAAACGCCTGGGCATCAAGCTGATCAGCATGACCGGCAATCCCGAGTCGCCCCTGGCCAAGGCCGCCGACGTCAGCCTTGACGCCCGCGTAGCTCAGGAAGCCTGCCCGTTGAACCTGGCGCCGACCTCCTCAACCACCGCAACGCTGGTACTGGGCGATGCCCTGGCCATTGCGCTGCTCGAAGCGCGCGGCTTCACGGCCGAAGACTTTGCCTTCTCGCACCCCGGCGGCGCGCTGGGACGTCGCCTGCTGCTGAAAGTCGAAAACGTCATGCATTCCGGCGACGATCTGCCGCAAGTGGTACGTGGCACCCTGCTCAAGGAAGCGCTGATGGAAATGACCCATAAGGGCCTGGGCATGACCGTGGTCGTTGAACAGGACGGCCGTCTGGCCGGAATCTTCACCGACGGCGACCTGCGCCGCACCCTGGACCGCGAGATCGATATCCGCAACGCAAGCATTGATGCCGTCATGACCCCCCACGGCAAAACTGCCCGGGCCGACATGCTGGCAGCCGAAGCCTTGAAAATTATGGAAGACCACAAAATCAGCGCGCTGGTTGTTGTCGACAAGGAAGACCGCCCCGTCGGTGCCTTGAACATGCACGACTTGCTACGCGCAGGAGTGATGTAATGACCCAGGACCTGCTCAAGCGCGGCAAAGACATCAAGCTTGCCATTTTTGACGTTGACGGCGTGCTGACCGACGGCCGCCTGTACTTTCTCGAAGACGGCAGCGAGTTCAAGACCTTCAACACCCTCGACGGTCAAGGCATCAAGATGCTGATGGCCGCAGGGGTGCAAACTGCAATCATCAGCGGCCGTAAAACACCGGTGGTCGAACGCCGTGCACAAAACCTCGGCATTCCGTACCTGTATCAGGGCCGGGAAGATAAATTGGTCGTATTGGACGAGCTTCTTGGCCAACTCAACCTAAGCTATGAACAGGTTGCCTACCTGGGTGACGATCTGCCTGACTTGCCGGTTATCCGTCGAGTCGGCCTGGGCATGGCCGTGGCCAATGCCGCAAGCTTTGTGCGTCAACACGCCCACGGCGTTACACAGGCACGCGGTGGCGAAGGCGCCGCCCGCGAATTCTGCGAGCTTATCCTGCGTGCCCAAGGCAGCCTGGACGCAGCTCACGCCGCCTACCTATAGAGCCTTGTATGCTGAGCAAAAAGATTCGCCACATTCTGCTGTTCGCGATCATAGCCTCGCTGTTTGCAGCGGTTGGCTATTGGAATATCAGGCCGGAACGTTTTCTCGACACCCCGTCTGCGGCTGTCGATGATAACGCTATCGACTATTACGCCACCAACGCACGCAGCCTGCAGTTTTTACCGGACGGCAAGCTGCAGTACGAAATGACCTCTGACAAGCTGGAACATTTAAAGGCTTCCGAAGTCACTCTGTTGACGCGCCCGGATCTGCAAATGTACCGCGGCACCGCATTCCCCTGGCACGTCCAGAGCGAGCGCGGTGAAGTCAACCCGGACGGCACCGAGGTCGAGCTGATCGATTCGGTGCGTGTAGCACGCACCGACGAAAAGAACCGCACGACGATTATCACCAGTACCCGCATGACTGTATTCCCACAGAAGCAATATGCGCAGACCGAGCGAGACGTTAGAATCGACGGCGCTGGCGGCGTAACTACTGGCAAGGGAATGAAAGCATATTTGAAAGACGGCAGGATGGACCTGCTGTCCAACGTAAGAGGACAGTATGAGTCTCGTTAAAACCCTCCCTTTATTGCTCGGTTTGAGCGCAGCACTGGGAAGCGTGAGCGCCTGGGCTCTGCCGAACGACAACGAACAACCTATCCGCATCCAGGCCAACGAAGCGCAGCTGGATGACAAGCAAGGCGTCGCCACCTACAAGGGCGATGTGATCATCACCCAGGGCTCGATGAAAATCACCGGCAACACTGTGACCATCACGCGCAACCCGGCGGGCGAAATCGACGTAGTAACTTCCGTCGGCAACCTGGCTTATTTCGAGCAACTGCAAAAGGCCACTGACCCGAAACCGGTTCAGGCTTATGCCGTGACCATTCAATACCATGCGCCGCAAAACCGCATCGTGCTGATCGACAAGGCTAAAGTCATCAACGACGGCAACACCACCGAAGGCGAAAAAATCGTCTACGACACGGTGAAACAAGTCGCCAACGCCGGTCGCGCCAATGGTAGCCAGGTCACTGCACCTCGCCCGCGTATCGACATGGTGATCCAGCCCAAGAAGAAAACCGACCCGCAGAAGGCCCAGTAATGGCAACTCTGAAAGCCCAGCATCTGGCCAAAAGCTACAAGAGCCGTCAGGTAGTTCGTGATGTCAGCCTGTCGATCGACAGCGGGCAAATCGTGGGTTTGCTCGGTCCTAACGGTGCGGGTAAAACTACGTGTTTCTATATGATTGTCGGCCTGGTACATGCCGATCAGGGTCGCGTACTGATCGATGACCTGGACGTCAGCCACGAGCCGATGCACGGCCGCGCACGCGCCGGTATTGGCTACCTGCCCCAGGAAGCCTCGATCTTTCGCAAGCTGTCGGTTGCTGACAACATCATGGCAATCCTCGAAACGCGCAAAGAGCTCGACAAGGCAGGTCGGCGCAAAGAGCTGGAAAGCCTGTTGCAGGAGTTCCACATCAACCACATCCGCGACAACCTGGGCATGAGCCTGTCCGGTGGCGAACGCCGCCGGGTAGAAATCGCCCGCGCACTGGCCACCGCACCCAAGTTCATCCTGCTCGATGAACCCTTTGCCGGCGTTGACCCGATCTCGGTCGGCGACATCAAGCAAATCATCTACCACCTCAAAGCCAAAGGCATTGGCGTGCTGATCACAGATCACAACGTTCGTGAAACCCTCGATATCTGCGAAACCGCTTATATCGTTAACGACGGGCAATTGATCGCTGAAGGCGATGCTGAAACGATTCTGGCCAACAAGTTGGTGAGAGAAGTGTATCTGGGCCACGAGTTCCGCCTGTAAGACCAGGCGCCCCCTGCACTACCAAAGTGCCAGTACCCGCACAAAGCCCGTATGCTTGTATTACCCGGGCGCCCGATCGGGCGCCCTGAATTGGTTCCGCAGCAAATAAACTAATTCAGAACACCCCTAGGCAAACGCACCGGTTTCAGGCATATAATTTGCTTAAGTTTGGCGCGCACGCGCCCCTGTAGTGGATGGCGCCATGCGCGCCGGCGAATAAGGTGTTAAGCCCCTGCCATGAAACCATCGCTAGTCCTGAGAATGGGCCAGCAGCTGACAATGACACCTCAGCTGCAACAGGCCATCCGCCTGCTCCAATTGTCGACCCTCGACCTGCAACAGGAAATCCAGGAAGCCCTGGAGTCCAATCCGATGCTCGAACGCCAGGAAGAAGGCGACGACTTCGACAATGCAGACCCCTTGGCCGACAACATCGAGCAAAAACCCAACTCCGACATTCAGGAACCCACTTACCAGGAATCCGCGCCGACTGTAGATAACCTGGACGAAGGCGACTGGAACGACCGCATCCCCAATGAGCTGCCTGTCGATACTGCCTGGGAAGACATCTACCAGACCAGCGCCAGCAGCCTGCCAAGCAGCGACGATGACGAGTGGGACTTCACCACGCGCACCTCTGCCGGCGAAAGCCTGCAAAGTCACTTGCTGTGGCAACTGAACCTGGCACCGATGTCCGACACCGACCGCCTGATCGGTGTGACCCTTATCGACTGCATCAATAACCAGGGCTACCTGGACGAAACCCTCGAAGAAATTCTCGAGGCGTTCGATCCGGAACTGGACATTGAGCTCGATGAAATCGAAGCCGTTCTGCACCGCATCCAGCAATTCGAACCGGCCGGTATCGGCGCACGCAACCTGGGCGAGTGCCTGTTGCTGCAACTGCGCCAGCTCCCGGCCAAGACGCCCTGGCTGAACGAAGCCAAACGCCTGGTCACGGACTACATCGACCTGCTGGGTGCGCGCGACTACAGCCAGCTGATGCGCCGCATGAAACTCAAGGAAGATGAGCTGCGCCAGGTCATCGAGCTGGTGCAAAGCCTCAATCCGCGCCCGGGTTCACAAATCGAGTCCAGCGAAGCGGAATACGTCGTACCTGACGTGATCGTGCGCAAGGACAACGAACGCTGGCTCGTAGAGCTCAACCAGGAGTCCGTGCCACGCCTGCGGGTCAACCCGCAGTACGCAGGCTTCGTGCGCCGCGCCGACACCAGCGCCGACAACACCTTCATGCGCAACCAGCTGCAAGAAGCGCGCTGGTTCATCAAAAGCCTGCAAAGCCGCAACGAAACACTGATGAAAGTGGCGACTCAAATCGTCGAGCATCAACGCGGCTTTCTGGAGTATGGCGACGAGGCCATGAAGCCACTGGTACTGCATGACATTGCAGAAGCCGTCGGCATGCATGAGTCCACCATTTCCCGGGTTACGACGCAGAAGTTCATGCATACCCCGCGCGGTATTTATGAGCTCAAGTACTTTTTCTCCAGCCACGTCAGCACCTCCGAAGGCGGTGAATGCTCCTCCACCGCCATCCGTGCCATCATCAAAAAACTGGTTGCCGCTGAAAATCAGAAAAAGCCGTTGAGTGACAGCAAGATCGCTGGTTTACTGGAGGCACAAGGTATTCAGGTAGCCCGTCGCACCGTCGCCAAGTACCGCGAATCCCTAGGGATAGCGCCTTCGAGCGAACGCAAGCGTTTGATGTAAGCCACGGACCCCGGCGTTTCAGTGGCAGGCTGCTCGGCCTGCCGCTTTATGCAATGGCATCAAAGGAGAAACTGTATGCAAGTCAACATCAGTGGACACCAACTGGAAGTCACCGAACCGCTACGCGCTTACATCGGCGAAAAACTCGACCGACTGGAGCGTCATTTCGACAAGATTACCAACGTACAGGTAACGATGGCGGTCGAAAAACTGAAACAGAAAATCGAAGCCACCTTGCACATCCATGGAGGAGAAGTCGTTGCCAACGCCGAGCATGACGACATGTATGCCGCCATTGATCTGCTCACTGACAAGCTTGATCGCCAACTGAAAAAGCATAAGGAAAAGACCCAAAGCCTGCTCCAGGGCGCAACCGGTCGTTAATACTCCCTACCCATGATCCGACTTGAAAGTATCCTGACCCCCGGCCGTTCCTTGGTGAACGCGCCGGGCGGCAGTAAAAAACGCGCACTCGAACACATTGCCAACCTGATCAGCCGAGAAGTGCCTGGTCTGGAAATGCAGGACGTTTTCGAGAGCCTTATTGCCCGTGAAAAACTGGGATCAACCGGTTTTGGTAACGGCATCGCCATACCCCATTGCCGCCTCAAGGGTTGCGAGTCGCCAGTCAGCGCCTTGCTACACCTCGATGCTCCCATAGATTTCGACGCCATCGATGGCGCGCCGGTCGACCTGCTTTTCGTTTTGCTGGTGCCCGAAGCGGCAACCGATGCACACCTGGAACTGCTTAGGCAGATCGCCAGCATGCTCGATCGCAAGGATGTGCGCGAAAAACTGCGCAGTGCACCCAGCAACGAAGCGCTGTATCAGGTTGTTCTGGACGTACAGAACGGTCATTAATCATGCGCTTAGTTATTGTCAGCGGACGCTCCGGCTCCGGTAAAAGCACCGCCCTCGCCGTCCTTGAAGACAACGGTTTCTATTGCATCGACAACCTGCCAGCCGGCTTGCTGCCTGAGCTGGCGGAACGCGCACTGATCCATACCGAACTGGCACAGCCGCTGGTGGCTGTGTCGATTGACGCGCGAAACTTGCCGAGTCACTTGTCTCGTTTCCCACAGTTGCTTGAAGAAGTGCGCAACCGTCATATCCAGTGCGATGTCCTGTACCTGGATGCCGACGAAGAAACCTTGCTCAAGCGCTTCTCGGAAACCCGTCGGCGTCACCCTCTCAGCAGCGCCAGCCGTTCGCTGGCAGAGGCCATTCGTGACGAAACCCAGTTGCTCGGCCCGATCGCCGACCTGGCCGACCTGACCATCAACACCACCAATCTGAACCTGTATCAGCTGCGCGACACCATCAAACTGCGTCTGCTGAACAAGCCCGAACCCGGTACTGCCTTTCTGGTTGAGTCATTCGGCTTCAAGCGCGGGATGCCGGTGGATGCCGACCTTGTGTTTGACGTTCGTTGCCTGCCCAACCCCTATTGGAAACCCGAGCTGCGGGAACAATCAGGGCTGGACCAACCGGTGGCGGAGTATTTGGCCGCCCAGCCGGATGTCGAAGAGATGTTCCAGGACATCTCCAGCTACCTGCTTAAGTGGTTACCCCGCTTTGCCGCAAGCAATCGTGCCTATGTGACCATTGGCATTGGCTGCACGGGCGGGCATCACCGCTCCGTGTACCTGACCGAACGCCTGGGCAAGTGCCTGCAAGAAACTCTGAAGAACGTTCAGGTTCGCCACCGCGACCTTACTTGAAGGATCTACCCTGCGATGCCTGCACTGGAAATTGAAATCATCAACAAACTGGGCTTGCACGCCCGGGCATCGGCAAAGTTCGTCGGTATCGCGGGTCAGTATCCATGTCAGATAAGAGCAGGACGCACACCTGAATCAATGGTCGACGGTAAAAGCATCATGGCCATGATGATGCTTGCTGCTGGTAAAGGCACCACCATCCACCTGAAGACAGAAGGCGAGAAGGAACAGGAAGCACTGGATGCACTGGCCAAGCTGATCAATAACTTCTTCGACGAAGGCGAGTAAGCCACTGGCAGACTCAACCTGTAGCCGCTGCCGCAGGCTGCGATAAGGTCCGCAGGACCTTTATCAGTATCAAGAGCGCGAGCGATCGCAGCCTTCGGCAGCGGCTACAGGTTCAGCGCTCCCTACCTCAACCCAACGCTGTGTCCATCACCATCATCAGGCAAAAACCGACGCACAACCCCAGGCTCGCCAGCTTGTCGTGACCATTGCGCCGCGACTCGGGGATCACCTCCTGCGTCACCACCAGCAACATCGCACCTGCCGCCAAGGCCAACCCCAACGGCAACAACACTTCGGCAAGGTTCACCAGCCAAGCGCATAGCACCGCAAACACCGGCTCGACCAGACCGGAGGCCGCTCCAATCAAGAAGGCTCTGACCCGCGACATCCCTGCCCCCGCCAGAACCAGTGCAATCACAAGCCCCTCCGGAACATCCTGCAACGCAATCCCCATCGCCAGACTATCCGCATCGGGCATACCGCCACCCGCCGACACTCCGACCGCCATGCCTTCGGGAATGTTGTGCGCCACAATCGCAATCACAAACAGCCAGATACGCGGAGCGATGACTGGCTCACCAGGACGACTGACGAGTATTTCCGGCCCTCCCCCCGAGACCTTGCGATCCACCAGGTACAGGCAAAATGCGCCCAGCATGATACCCGCACTGACCAGACCACTGGAGGCCCAGGGTGACAACCCCAGGCCCTGAGCCGCGGCAATACCCGGCACGATCAGCGAAAAGGCGGTAGCCGCCAGCATCACCCCGGCGCCAAAGCCCAGCAAGGTATCGCTGACGGCCACCGGCATATTGCGGATCACCAGCACCGGCACCGCGCCCAATGCAGTACCCAGCGCACAGAGCGCCCCACCCTGCAGTGCCCGCAACATTCGCGGCTCAAGGTCCAGCCAGACCAACCCCTTGGACACCAGCAACGCCGTGCCCGCCAACAGCAAAAGCGTGCCCAGGGCATAGCGAAACATCCTCACGCCGCCGACCGCCAATAGTTGCGTGCCCATAATCCCGCCTGAATCCTTATTTGTGGGCTCAGGCCGTTGCCGCGTGGTAACGACGCGCAACTTCTGGCCAATTGATCACGTTGTAAAACGCATTGATGTATTCCGGACGGCGGTTCTGATAACGCAGGTAATAGGCGTGCTCCCACACGTCCAACCCCAAGATCGGTGTATTGCCATTCATCAGCGGGCTGTCCTGGTTGCCACTGCTTTCTACCACCAGCGTTTTTTGCGGGGTCACGCTCAACCATGCCCAGCCACTGCCAAACCGGGTCAGGGCGGCCTTCGTGAAGTTCTCCTTGAAGGTCTCCAGCCCACCCAACTGCTCATCAACCGCCTTGGCCAGCGCACCTTCCGGCTTGCCCCCGCCTGCCGGGCTCATGACTTCCCAAAACAGCGAGTGATTGGCATGCCCGCCGCCCTGGTTGATCACCGCAGCACGCAGCTTTTCAGGCAACTGATGAACACTGGCCACCAGTTTTTCCACCGGCCATTGCGCCCATTCCGTGCCATCGACCGCCGCATTCAGGTTGTTGATGTAGGTCTGATGATGCTTGGTGTAATGGATCTCCATGGTCTGCGCATCAATATGCGGCTCAAGCGCGTCGTAGGCATAAGGCAGGGCTGGCAAGGCAAAAGTCATATCAATGTGCTCCTAAGTGATGGCCGCTAACTGTCGAAAACTCATGGCTGGTCTGAGCCACATTGCTTTTGAGCAAAAGATTGGAGCGCGGGTATTCGCCGTGCTCACTGATGAAATTCAAAAGCTCGACATAGGTTTTACTGCTCTGACGCAACGCTGCTTCACGCAGCGCTGACGACAGACGGGCGTTCTGCATGGTTTGCAATAAGCGCTGATGGATCGCGCAGAGGTACTCGACGCTTTCCTCCGGCTGGTTAAGACGCAAGTGCAGGTCCGCCAGGTTGTGGTGCGAAATGACGCAGGCTGCCACTGCTTCGTCAGCATCACTCCAGCGCTCGAACAGCACTTGAGCCAGCGCAAGCGCCTGCAAGTAATGCTCTCGCGCATCGACCAGCTCGCCCTCGGCGAAACAGCGATTGGCTCTTTCGATCGTGCGTTTCCAGTGTTCCATGTGAGCCTCCAAAGCAGTGTCAGAGCATTAAACGCCGCCGGCTGTCAGCTTCTCGGGGTCGAGCAAGACCTCAAGCTGGCTGCGCGGCAGATCGGTGTATTCGAGGGCAACGTCGATCACCGGGCGACCTTGTTGATAAGCGGTCTTGGCGATTTCGGCGGCTTTTTGATAACCGATGATAGGATTCAGCGCCGTCACCAGAATCGGGTTACGCGACAACGCTTCCTTGAGCTTCGCTTCGTTAACCTTGAAGCTGGCAATGGCCTTGTCCGCCAGCAGGCGGCTGGAATTGGCCAGCAGTTCAATGCTGCTCAGCAGGTTCTGGGCAATCACCGGCAGCATCACGTTCAGTTCAAAGTTGCCGGACTGACCCGCCACAGTGATCACCGTGTCATTGCCGATGACCTGCGCCGCCACCATCGCCGTGGCTTCCGGGATCACCGGGTTGACCTTGCCCGGCATGATCGAAGACCCCGGCTGCAAGGCCTCCAGTTCGATCTCACCCAGACCGGCCAAGGGGCCGGAGTTCATCCAGCGCAGATCGTTGGCGATTTTCATCAACGACACGGCCGTTGCCTTGAGTTGCCCCGACACAGAAACCGCAGTGTCCTGCGAACCGATCAACGCGAACAGGTCCTTGCCCGGCGTGAACTTCACCTGTGTCAGCTCGCTGAGCTGCTGGCTGAACAACCCGGCGAACTGTGGGTGCGCGTTAATCCCGGTCCCTACCGCCGTGCCACCCTGAGCCAGCGATTGCAGCGCAGGCTGAAGGTTGTGCAGGTGTTCGATATTGGCCTTGAGCTGCTGCGCCCAACCATTAAGTACCTGGCTCATGCGTACGGGCATGGCGTCCATCAAGTGCGTGCGGCCGGTTTTGACATGCACATGAGCTTCAACCGCCTTGCGCTCGATGACCTCCACCAGATGGGTCAGCGCGGGGAGCAGTTGCTCATGCAGCCCCAGGGCGGCGCTGACATGGATGGTGGTCGGGATGATGTCGTTGCTGCTTTGCCCGCAATTGACGTGATCATTGGGGTTGACCTGCTCGCCCAGCAAACGCGTGGCCAGCGTCGCGATCACTTCATTGGCATTCATGTTGGAACTGGTGCCCGAGCCGGTCTGGAAAATATCCACCGGGAAGTGCTCCATGAAATCGCCGGTCAGCAGGATCTGCGCGGCTTCGACAATGGCTTCGCCTTGGGGAGCACTGATCTGTTTGAGCTCAACGTTGGCCTGGGCAGCGGCGGCCTTGGCCAGGATCAGGGCACGGATAAACTGTGCCGGCATGCGTTGATGGCTGATGGGGAAGTTGTCGACCGCACGCTGGGTTTGTGCGCCATACAGCGCGGCCTCAGGTACGCGTAACTCACCCATGCTGTCGCGTTCGATACGAGTGTTACTCATCGGGAAATCCTTGCACCAGTTCTGTTAAAGAAATTGAAGGTTCGAGCTCACAGGTGGCCAACTGCCAGGCAAAGCTTTGCCAACGCTTGAGCCGGCAAGTACACAACGCTTGAGCTTCGAGATCGCGCAGCGGGCGCCACGCATGGTCAAGACACAGGCTGCGCCACTGCCAGGGCAGCGCGGTGTCGGTTGCGGTGTCCAGCAGCAGCCGGAAGGTGGTCACGGCAATCATCCAGGGAGAGGTTGGCGTACAGCCCGCAAGGTAGCGGCCTTCTGCCAGGTAATGCTCGATCAGGCGCGGTTCGTCCGGCGCCAGCCCGCAGCGGATCTGGCGGCTCATCCAGCGCCAGCTTTCTAGATACGGCCCTTCACGCAAGGCAGCACTCATAATCACGCCCACTCGATAATGAGATTCATTATTAGGCGATATTGATTATCAAAACAAGCCCGCGGAATGTGCAGAGCCCTGCCCCCGAGCCCCGTCAGGCCGCGATTATTGAGCGCGGACTTTTTTGAGTCGGAAAAACATTACAAAGTTTATGGCTTTATCTCACTTTTCCACTACCGCCTTCATATCAATCCAAGGGTAGATCTTACTAATCAATAAGGCACATCTCGCATCCCATCTCCAGCCATGAACCTACCATTCACCGCATATTCATCCGCTCTCTACCGCGACTTCCCGCTACTTCAAAGGTTACATATGAAAAAGCTTATTTTTGTCTCCAGCGTTATTGCCGCCACGTTATTTACGCAGTTGTCTCAAGCTAAAACAGGTGACATAAACTTTACCGGTAGCCTGACGGCAGCAACGTGCTCCGCCACTGCTCCCGGCAGCACGACCAACAACATTAACGTCCCAATGGGTATTGTATCCATCGCCGACCTTGAAGATGGCTCTACGGGTCAAGCGTCGACTACCACCCAGCTTAAACTGGACATTAACTGCACGGGCGCCACCGACCTGTCCAATGCGCACATGTCCTTCGACCCGGTTAGCGGTTCTGGCCTTGATGCTAATGACACGCGCCTGCTTAAGATCGATACCGGTGGTGCAACTGGCGTCGGCATTGCACTGTTGGATGGCACTGATACGATTTTGAATCTTGGTGCAGGCGATCGTTTAACTACAGCACTTACAGTTGATGGCACGGGGGCAGCCACTGCAAAACTTGATCTTCGCGCTGCATATATCAAAAACGGTACACCACTGACCGCCGGTGTTGCGAATGCGAGCATGCCTTTTACTTTCATTTACGACTAAGCAGCCGATAAGGGGAGGCCTGTGTCTTCCCTTAACTTTTGCACATTCAGTGAGACTCTCTACATGTTGCTTCCACCTTTAAACAAGGTAGCCGTTTTATTTATCCTGTTTATGTGCAGCCAGGCACAGGCTGCAATTACGCTCAGTTCAACCCGAGTTGTATTTGAAGGAAACAAAAAAGAAGCCAGCGTCACCGTCCGCAATCTGGGCACCGACGAAAGGCTGGTTCAATCCTGGCTGGACAGCGACAGACCGGGCACCACCTCAGCGTCCATCCCGTTTGCCGTGACCCCGCCGTTGGCCCATATGGCCGGCCAAAGCAGGCAGATCCTGCGAGTACTGTTCAAAGGGACTGGCGTACCTACCGATAAAGAATCGGTGTTTTGGCTGAATGTTCAGGAAATTCCAAAAGCCGCTGAAGGCGAAAACATACTTCAACTTGCTGTGCGTCAACGCATCAAGTTTTTCTATCGCCCAACCGGATTACCTGGCACTGCGAAAGAGGCACCTGAAGCTGTAACCTGGGCAATTGAAGGCAGCAATCTGGTGATTAGAAACCCCACAGCCTATCACGTGACGCTGACCGATATTCAAATCAAGGCTGACGATTATACCAGCGCTCCTGTCAGTAACTTCATGCTTGCGCCGGGTGACACCAAACACCTCAATTTTCCGGGAATCTCCCGTACAAGCTCCATGACACTCACGAGTGGAAGCATTGATGACTTTGGGGCAAAAAACTTGTACAGCACACCCTTAAGCTCAACACCAACACACCTGACGCCTCTAAAACCCTAAACACTGTATTACAACTTTCACAGCAGTGAAGTTATAACACTTCACCGGTTTACTGCATCGACCTGCATATGGGATAGACCAGTGCCGAGGCGTTACATGATTGTTTCAACTGCATTAAAAAATTGCACTTTTTTTCATCGACCATCACGACCTAAAAGTGTCGGCGCCCCCACTCAAGTCAGCGTACTTTTTCGTTATATCGCGTTGGGCACAGTTGTTTTTTCTTCGACAGTCACTTTTGCCAGTACTGATGAAACCTTCAAAAAATCAACATTCAGCACCCACTTTTTGCAAAATGGCGGACAAGGTGTCGACCTCAATGACTTCCTGCAAGGCAGCACTGTGGTAGCAGGTACTTACCGGGTCGATATTTATATAAACCGCTCGTTGGTTGGGCGTCAGGATGTCAGTTTTACCAAACAGGAAACAACCGGTAAAGTTGAAGCCTGTTTGACAATCCCTATTTTCGAATCACTTGGACTGGACCTCAAGCCGCTTCGAAACGCCGGCAAGCTGGATGAAACCGGGGCCGAGCTCTGCTACGACCTGGTCAGCCTGATTGAGCAAAGCAGCGTCGAATACGACGCCAGTCGCCAACACCTCAGTATTGGAGTGCCGCAAGCCTCCATGCTGCGCAGCGCACGGGGCTATGTAGACCCGGCCCTGTGGGATGCAGGCGTCCCGGCTGCATTCGCCAACTACAACATCACAGGTCGTCGAAATACCACCCGGGCAGGCAACAACGACAGCTACTCGGTGGGCCTCAATAACGGCATCAACCTGGGGCCATGGCGCCTGCGCAATGATTCAAACATCAGCAGCACTGAAGCCAGTGGCGTCACGCTGACCAGCAACCGCACCTTTGCTCAGCGCGATATCACCTTACTGAAAAGCCAATTGACCCTGGGCCAGACTTTCACCAGCTCCCAAGTCTTCGACAGCGTTCGTATCAAGGGCCTGACCCTGGCATCCGATGACTCCATGCTCCCAGACAGCCTGCGCGGTTATGCCCCCACCATCCGGGGTGATGCCGAAACGAATGCGACCATCGAGGTGCGCCAGAACAACTACTTGCTGTACAGCACCACCGTGGCTCCCGGGCCCTTTGTGATTGACGACATCTACCCCAACGGCTCCAACGGCGATCTTGAAATTACCGTGATCGAGGCAGACGGCCGCCGCCGGGTGACCACCCAGGCATTCGCGTCCTTGCCGCAAATGGTGCGTCGCGGGACGTTTCGCTACAACCTGGCCATGGGGCAATACGACAGCAATGGCTACTACGGGGTTGCCCCTATGGTTGGCATCGCCGGGCTGGCGTATGGTGCGGCCGATAACACCACCCTGTTCGGCGGCGTGCAATGGGCCCAAGATTTCAGCGCCATCAATCTGGGCGCCTCGCAGAACACGGCCATCGGTGCGTTCTCGGCGGATGTCACCCAATCCACCAGCACCAACGCTGCCGGTCAACGCAGCAAGGGCCAGAGTGCACGCCTGCTGTACTCCAAAACCCTTGCCAGTACCGACACCACCTTCAGCCTGGCCAGCTATCGCTACTCGACCGAGGGCTATCGCACCTTGAACGAACACGTCAGCGATATGGACTTCAATGACCCGCACCGCCGTGGTGGCCGTGCCAAATCGCGTTTTGACCTCACCCTCAACCAGAGTCTGGGCGGGCGCAAATACGGTGCGCTTTACCTGAGAATGGGCGAGCAGCGCTATTGGAACCTGCCAGGCAAAACACGGCAGTTCTCCCTGGGGTATGGCGGCAATTGGGGGGCTATGACCTACAAACTGAATGCCACGCAAACACTGAGGCCTGACGCCTCCCGGGCAAAATCGGCAGGCACACGGGTTTCGCTGTCGCTGTCGTTCCCGCTGGGCAGCAGCAGCCGACCTACCCGGGTCAGCAGCACGCTGGCGACTGACAACAATGGTGCCCATAGCCTGCAAACCGGTGCCAATGGCTCGGTCATGGGCCGTGACGACTTGTTCTATTCGGTGAATGCGGGTCACGAAAGCCTGGGCGGCAAAACCTTCAGCGGCAATCTCAACGGCACCACCCCCGTGGCCCAAGTGAGTGCTGGGTACGCCCAGGGTGACACCTTCAAATCCCTCAACGGCGCAGCGGTCGGCTCCATCGTGGTGCATGCTGGAGGGATCAACTTCGGTCAAACCGTGGGCGAGAATTTTACCCTGGTAGAAGTCCCGGGCGCGGCCGGGATCCCGGTGGGTAACAACGCCGGGGTCACCACGGGCGCCAATGGCTATGCCGTGGTGCCAAACTCGCAACCCTACCGCACCAACTGGATCAACCTGGACTCCAGCCAGTTGGGCGCTGATATTGAAATCGACAACCCGACCCAACAAGTCATTCCGCGCCGGGGTTCGGTGACGGTGGCACGGTTCAACATAAAGCAGGGTCGCCGGGTGCAGTTCGAGCTGGTCAAGGCCGATGGCACGCCAATGCCCTTTGGCACCCGCGTAGAAAACGCCGAAGGCACGCTATTGGCCATCGCCGATCCAAGCGGCCAGGCGCTGGTACTGGTCGAGTCGGACAAAGGCACATTGAACATCAAGTCGGGTGCGCTGGCGTGTGAGGCGGGTTATGCATTGCCGGAACGCAGCAGTACCCAAGGTTATGACCAGATGAAGTTGGTGTGCCGATAATTAATTTACGGGTCACAGCACAAACTTTTAATATATTTAGAGCGGGGAACATAATGAACACTATTACATATCGAGCACCTCGTAAATTTTATTGCCCGGCTAAAACAGCAAAAAAAATCATCATGACGCTCGTCGTTATGGGCGGGAGTTTTTTTAGTTATGCGGCATTGGCTAGCTGCACTGTCGAAGGTGCAATTGATCGATTGATGGACAACACAGATTCTTGGATAGTGCAAGTTGACGGATCGGCTCCTGTGGGTAGTTTTTTAGCGTTGATCAAACTTAACGGCTCGTTAACGGATACAATAATTACATGTGACGCGACTGGCTCCGAGCTCGAAATAAACTCTGATTACCCACTGGTATTCACGACCCCTGATTACAATGTTTATGAGAGCGGTATTCCTGGAATCGGGATGGGCTTTTATATATCGACAAACCTCTTCTCAGGGAAAGCACCTCATCTCTTCACCACCCTCAGCGATACTTACACAATAGAATCATTTATATCTAACGAAATAGCCCTCTTCAAAACAGGCGAAATACTCACAGGCGGCAAAATACTTCCCACCCATATAGCCATGAGAGGTACTATCCGCAATCACGACTACACTAACTTTTTGAACATTACATTAGCACAACCCATAACAGTGACCATACTAAGGCCAACTTGCGTAGCAAACACCCCAATTCTCAATGTCAATTTGGGTGAGGTTAACATTTCAGATTTCAATCAAAGTGGCCGAACAACACCTCAAAATTTCAGTATCGATCTGAACTGTACGGGAGGTTCTGGAACGAGAGATGTACATGTAACGCTCACCGACGCCAACAGTCCGGCGAACGCTTCAACACAGTTAAATCTGTCGCCAAACTCCGGGGCACAAGGCATTGCCCTCGAAGTCCACAACAAATTTGGCGCTGTCAGCTTCGGCCCGGACTTGTCTGGCACGGGCAACCCAGGACAGTGGCTTGATGGCGCGGCGGGCGTGGGCAGTTATTCAATCCCGCTCTCGGTGAACTATGTAAGGCTCCCCGGCCCCATTAAAGGCGGCACGGCAAACTCCGGGGTCACTTACACGCTTAATTATGACTAGCCTGCGGATGCAGCAAGCCCTGTACCGCTGACGAGGAACGAAGGCTGCGTACAAGGGTGCAACGGCTTTCCAATTTGGTTTTGAAGAACGACTTCAACGGTGGGAGCGAGCCTGCTCGCGAAGGTCATTCGCGAGCAGGCTCGCTCCCACCGTTGAAGTCCGAGATCGCAGGCTGTCCACACACAGCCCCGCTTATTAGCTACCCGCCACCATCATGCGTTCAATCAGCACCGAGCCGGTTCGGATGTTGCTGCGCAGTTCCAGGTCGTTGCCCACGGCCACGATCTGCTTGAACATGTCGCGCATGTTGCCGGCAATGGTCACTTCCTGAACCGGGAATTGAATCTCGCCATTCTCGACCCAGAAACCGGCCGCGCCACGGGAATAGTCGCCCGTAACCATGTTCAGGCCACTGCCCATCAGTTCAGTGACGAACAGGCCGCGGCCCATGCGGCGAATCAGCGCCGCCTGATCTTCATCACCGTGGGTCACAAACAGGTTGTGTACGCCGCCTGCGTTGGCTGTGCTCGGCATACCCAGCTTGCGGCCGGAATAGGTGCTGAGGATGTAGGACACCAACTCGCCGTCCTTGATGAACGGTTTGGCGTAAGTGGCCAGGCCATCGTTATCAAACGACGAGCTGCCCATGGCGCGCATCAGGTGCGGACGCTCATCCAGGGTCAGCCACTCTGGGAAGATCTGCTGGCCCATTGCATCCAGCAGGAAAGAAGACTTGCGATACAGGTTGCCACCCGAGATCGCGCCCAGGAAGCTGCCAAACAGACCACCGGCCAACTCGGCCGAAAACAGCACCGGCACTTCGCAGGTTGGCACCGGACGCGAGCCCAGGCGGCGAGCGGCGCGCTCGGCGGCGCGCTGGCCGATGGTTGCAGCGTCCATCAACAATTCGCCCTGGCAGTTGACGTCATACCAGTAGTCGCGCTGCATCTGGCCGTCGCCTTCGGCAATCATCACGCAACTGAGGCTGTGACGGGTCGAAGCCGAGCCGCCAATGAAGCCGTTGCTGTTGCCGTACACACGGCAACCCTGATGGGTGCTCAAGGTCGTGCCATCGGCATTTTTGATCCGGCTGTCTGCCTCGAACGCCGCCGCTTCACACGCCAGCGCCTTTTCGATGGCCTGCTCGGGGGTAATGTCCCAGGTGTGGAACACGTCGAAGTCTTGCAGGTCACGGGCCATCAGGCTGGCATCCGCCAGACCCGAGCTCTCGTCTTCGGAAGTGTGCTTGGCAATCGCCAAGGCTGCCGCGACGGTTTCGCGGATGGCATCAGGGCCGGTGGCCGAGGTGCTGGCCGAGCCTTTTCGCTGACCTACGTAGAGGGTGATCCCAAAACCTTGATCGCGGTTGAACTCAACGGTTTCGACTTCACGCTGGCGCACCGAGGTCGACAACCCCTGCTCCAGCGACACGGCCACCTCGCAGGCGCTGGCGCCCTGGCGCCTGGCTTCGGCGATGATGTGTTCGACCTGCTCCTGCAGTGCCGGCAAGGCCTGCGGGCCGACGCTTTGTACTGCACTCATGGTTTTCTCCACTCAAATTCTGTTTTCGGCAGGGCCGCCGAGCGACCGGGCCGGACAAGCGGCCCCCGACTGGTTATCATGGCGGCGTTTCTTTGCGGACTGCCACCATGGTTGATTCTTACGACGACGCCTTCGACGGCGAAAAAAGCAAATCGCAGGTCAAACGCGAGCTTCATGCTCTGGTTGATCTGGGCGAGCGTCTCACGACACTCAAGCCTGACTTGCTGAACAAAATGCCCCTGACTGACGCAATGCGAAAGGCTCTGGCAGATGCTCCAAAACACACGGCCAATATTGCGCGCAAGCGCCATATGATGTTCATCGGCAAACTGATGCGCGATCAACCGCTTGACGAAATTCTTGCTTTGATCGATCAAGTCGATGCCTCTTCTCGCCAGTACAACGAACGTTTCCACAACCTCGAGCGCTGGCGTGATCGCCTGATCGAAGGTGATGACGCTGTACTGGAAAAGTTTGTCGCCGAGTTCCCTGACGCCGATCGCCAGCAAATGCGTTCGGTCATACGTCAGGCCAAACACGAGCTGGCTCAGAACAAGGCACCGGCCTCAAGCCGCAAATTGTTCAAGTACATCCGTGGGTTGGACGAGACTCAACGCGGTCTGCGTTAAGCCTCGTAGCCAGGAAGGTTGCCTTGCAGCCTTCCCGGCAACTTCCATCAACCGCCCGTACCGCCTACTGTAATCGCGTCAATCTTCAAGGTTGGCTGCCCAACGCCTACCGGCACCGACTGCCCATCCTTGCCACACGTGCCCACGCCGCTGTCCAGCGACAGGTCGTTACCGACCATCGATACCTTGCTCATCGCTTCCGGCCCGTTGCCAATCAGGGTCGCGCCTTTGACTGGGCGAGTGATTTTGCCGTCTTCGATCAAATACGCTTCGCTGGTGGAGAACACAAACTTGCCGCTGGTGATATCCACCTGACCACCGCCCAGATTGGCGCAGTAGATGCCCTTTTTCACCGAGGCAATAATTTCGGCCGGATCGCTTTCACCGCCCAACATGTAAGTGTTGGTCATGCGCGGCATCGGCAGATGCGCGTACGACTCGCGACGGCCGTTGCCGGTGCGGGCCACGCCCATCAGGCGGGCGTTGAGCTTGTCTTGCATGTAGCCCTTGAGCACGCCGTTTTCGATCAGCGTGGTGCACTCGGTCGGGGTGCCTTCGTCATCCACGCTGAGCGAGCCACGACGGCCGGCCAGTGTGCCGTCATCGACGATGGTGCACAGCTTGGAGGCAACCATTTCACCCATGCGCCCGCTGTAGGCTGAACTGCCCTTGCGGTTGAAGTCGCCTTCCAGGCCGTGGCCCACGGCTTCGTGCAGCAACACACCGGACCAACCGGAACCCAGAACCACAGGGAAGGTGCCCGCCGGTGCCGGCACGGCTTCAAGGTTGACCAGCGCCTGACGCAGCGCCTCACGGGCATACCCCATGGCGCGGTCTTCAGCGAGGAAATAACGGTAGTCGGTACGACCGCCGCCGCCATGCCCGCCGCGCTCGCGACGGCCATTCTGCTCGACGATGACGCTGACATTGAAGCGCACCAAAGGCCGCACATCGGCCGCCAGGCCACCGTCAGTGGATGCCACCAGGATCCGTTCCCAGACCCCGGCCATGCTCACGGTCACCTGCTGAATACGCGGGTCGAGCGCACGGGTCGCAGCGTCGACGCGCTTGAGCAGCTCGACTTTTTCGGCGCGGCTGATGACTTCCAGCGGGTTGTCCGAGCCGTACAGCTGAGCCACGTCCTGGGTGGTGAACGCCTGCACCGTACCGTTTTGCCCGGCGCGGGAGATGGAGCGCGCAGCCCGTGCCGCCAGGCCCAGCGCTTCCAGGGTAATTGCATTGCTGTAAGCAAAGCCGGTCTTCTCGCCAGACTGAGCGCGTACGCCTACGCCTTGATCGAGATTGAAACTGCCTTCTTTGACGATGCCGTCTTCCAGTGCCCAGGACTCGGAAATCTGGCCCTGAAAGTACAGGTCCGCAGCATCAATGCCCGGCCCGGCGAGGTCGCCCAGTACCGATTGCAGGCTTTCGATGGTGACACCGCCCGGTGCCAACAGGTGTTCGCTGACTGAGGTCAACAACTCGCTCATATTCACTCCGTCTTGGCCCCTGCTTCAGCATCTTTGAGTGCTGAATACACGGACCTGAAAATTAGTCCTGCCTGGATCTGTGGGAGCAGGTAAACCCGCTCCAACCTAAATCAAATGGGTGTTGAACCGTCGATGGTTCACCACCGGCATGCGCGCCCTGATATCAGCTTGTTCGCCAGCATCGCGGCGGGCCAGTAATACGCCCTCGCCTTGCGCCTGCTCGGCAAGCACCCGCCCCCAGGGGTCGATAATGGCAGCATGCCCGTAGGTCTCGCGCGGGCCCGGATGAACGCCACCCTGGGCCGCTGCAAGCACGTAGCACTGGGTTTCAATGGCACGGGCACGGATCAGAATGTCCCAATGCGCAGCTCCGGTTACGGCAGTGAATGCCGACGGCGCAGTAATCAGTTCAGCGCCAGCGGCTCGAAGCTCACTGTACAACTCCGGGAAGCGCAGGTCATAACAGACGGTCAGGCCCAACTTGCCAACCGGGGTATCCACTACCACCACGCGTTTACCATGAGCATAGTCATCGGACTCACGATAGCGGCCACGATTGTCTGACACATCCACGTCGAATAAATGCAGTTTGTCGTAACGGGCCACTGGCTCGCCGTCGGCGTTGATCAGCAGCGAGCAGGCATTAACCTTGCCCTCAGGCCGACCCTCGGGTGGCAGGGGTAAAGTCCCTGCAACTACCCATAAGTTGAGGTCGCGAGCGGTCTGTTTCAACCATGGCAGGATTGGACCTTCGCCCAATGCCTCGGCGCGGCCGATATCGGCAATATCGCGACGGCCCATGGCCGCGAAATTTTCGGGTAACACGGCCAGTTGCGCACCACCGCGTGCAGCCTCCTCCAGCAGGCGCCGAGCCTGATCCAGGTTGGCCGGAATATCGCTCTGGCTGACCATTTGAATCACTGCGAGTGACATGGCGCGCTCCTAGTTTTTCTCAAAAGGCTTGTCGAAGGTGATCTTCGGGTCGTTCCAGGGGCCTTGAATGCTGTATTGCACGCTGGCAAAACGGGATACCTGGTCACCGATCAGCTTGTTGAGCAAAAACATCGCCCCGCCTGCCGCCGGCCCACCCACCAACAACGCGGCAAGGGGCAGGTTGTTGGTCACCGGCAAGGTCACCAGCAGCTTGGCGTTGACCTGGTCCGAAATCATGTTCAACGTGCCGTTCAGCTCAAGGTTGGTGGACGGCCCGGTCATCAGGATCGGCTTGCTCGTGCTGTATACGCCACTGCTGGCATTGAGCACGCCCTTGACCCGGTCATAGCTCAGCCCCTTGCCGAACAGATCCGAGAAGTCCAGGCGCAAACGCCGGCCAATGGCATTGAAGTTCAGCAGGCCAAAAATGCGCAGCACCTGGGCGCTGCCATCGACCTCCACAAACTGACCTTTATTGAACGAGGAGTCCAGAGTGCCGGAGAATCGCTTGAGGCCGATCCAGGCTGGAGAGCCCGGCCAGTTACCATCAATGTCCACGTGGAAGTTCTGGCTGGTCACGCTGGGGGCAAAGCCCCAGTTCTTCAGTACATCGGCCAGATTACCGCCACCCAGGCGGCCCTGATACCAGCTCTTGCTGTTGCCCGCGACGCCTTCCCAGCCACCCGAGCCTTCGAGCAGCATGCCCTTGAGCCCCAGATTCAAACTGCTCAGGGTGATGCCCCGGCTGGTGGGTCGCACTTTGAGTGACCAGGCGCCGAGCAGGTCCGGCCCTTGATAGAGCTGGCGAATGGTGACGTCCAGCGCAGGGATTTTACGCGGATCAACCGCGGCCAATGGGTCCGGCGCATTTTCGTCGGCCACGACCTTGGGGTCGGGCGCGGGCAGTCGAATGCTTTGCATCGTGACCACAATCGGAGCGTTTTTGGCATCCGGCAAGGTCACCGCACCGATAGCCTGCTTGCTGTCGATTTGCAGCGCCCAGGCGGCCGCGTGGCGCTTCATGATCAAGCGAACCTGATCCAGCTGGGTGCCGAAGGCAATCAACTTACCGACTTTGAAATCGGCACTGTTGAGCATTTGCTTGGCACTGCCACCCGGGTCATTACCGGCATAACGCTCGACCAGCGCCTGCCACGGGGCAACGTCCAGCTCCGAGAGTACGCCACGGATACGCAAGCCCTTGCTGGCCGGCAGTACGGGGTCACCATCGCCAAGGAACAGCTCGCCGCGCCCGTCTTCGAATTTGCCGTCAGGGGCCGCGAAGGTCAGGTTGGCCAGGTCGCCGTAGTCAAACCAGTAACGCCGCTCAGCCCCTTGCAGGGTCATGCGGAACACACTGGCGCGGCTCTCATTGGCCGCCAGGCCAAAGGGCGCGGGCAGGTCAACCACCGCGCCCTTGAGGCTGGAGCTGACCCGCAGCTGACTGTCAGCGCCGTCCAGGGTGAGCTGAAGTTGATAAGGCAGATCCCCCGTCACCGGGATCGGCTGGTTGAACTTGAGCCAGTCCGTAAGCTTTTTAACCCCGACCTGACCGCTGGCCACGACGCGGGTGCTTATCCGACCGGGCTTGCCGTCGGCAAAAATCTGCGCGGTGACCGGGCGATCAAATACTCGGGCACTGATGCCCTTGCCACTCAGGCCCTTGGCGCTGTCAAAGCGGAAATCGCCCTTGAGCTGGGTCAGTTCCAGCTCGGGATCGCTGAGTTTGAGGCGCGCCTTGTCGGTATTGAAGTCCACCAGGATTTTCGGCTCTTCGCCCTTTTCCAGCGGAATATTGAGATCGACGCGGCCCTTGAGCGAACCCTCACCCTGCCAGCCGGCAAAGGTTTGGGCGGTGCCAATCGGCGCTTCCTGAAGGATTTTCAGGCCATCACCCAGCCCGCCATCGAAGTCGCCGTCCAGATACAGGTGACTGACCTTGCCGCTGGGCACATGGGGGATGCTGACGGAGACGTTGCGCACTTGGGTGTCGAGCAACTGCCCCTTGCTGGCCATGATCCGCACACCGCTGTCTTCAATAAACACATCGCCCGAGACGTTGCGCACATGGGGCCAGCCGGGCTGGAACGCCAGTTCGGCGCCATGCACTTTGAAGAACAGGCTGATATTGCGCGCCGCCGCAACGGCGTCGTGGCTCAACGAGCCCTGGTACTGGAAAAAGCCCTCGTCTACCGCGCCCTTGATGATCGCCGTGCTCAACCATTCGGTCAGTGCCGGGCTCAATACTTCTGGCAAGTACTTGGGGGTGAAGCGACCGTCGCCATCAGTCAGGCCGACCCGCAGGTCCATGTAGTCTTCCTGAGAATGGTCGAGGTTAATACGGATCAGGAAGTCAGCCGCGATCTTGCCCTCTTCGCCCAGCACTTTGATGTACGGCGCAATCAGGGTGAAGGTGTCTTTATTCAGGGTCCAGGTCAGCAAGGCATTGGCTTGCAGGTACTGCCAGGGCTTGGCGAAGATCGGGTCCAGGTGCAGCATGAAATCCTTGCTGTCCAGACGCAGTTCACCCTTGCCCAGGTCGCCGCTGATCAGGCCGCTGACATTGCGCACAGCCGGCGCACCGTGGGTGGCATTGAAGCCGACCTGCTCCAGATTGGCCGCGAAGCTGAGTTTTTGATCATCCGTTGCGTAGGGCCGGTAATCGGCCAGAACATTGCGCAGCGTACCCGTGACCTTGAGCTGGTCGACGACCTTGGCCAGGCCCTCAGGCCAGGGCGCCAGCGAATCGAGCAACGGAGTGATCGGGGTCAGATTCAGGCGGTCGGCCTGCAAGTGCCAGCGCTCCTGCTCCTTGTCGGTGGCCGCGAACTGCTGCAGTTGCATGCGGGTTTCCCAGCGGGTCTTGCCCAGATTCATTGCCAATGAATCGAGTACCACAGTGAAACCCTGTTTGCCCCGCTCAGCCCAGGCATGCAGGGCCAGGTTCTCGATGGTTTCGGGTTTGCGGTCGGCGTAGGAACCCTTCAGTTTTGGCGCATTCAAGCGCGCTACCGCGCTCTGTACCGAGCCTTGGCCCCAGTTGAACCAGAGCTCGCCGCCCGCCTTCAGTTCGGAGGCTTTCCAGGGCGCAATCAGCGTGGCGGGCAGCCATTTGGCCCAATCGCTTTGCGGCAGGCTCACGTAGGCCTGAGCCGCGCCGTCACGCCAGTGACTGGCCTGGACCCGGGTTTTCAGGCTCAGCGCTACTGGCTGGCCATCAGGCAAGGTCAGTCGCGCATCCAGACGCTGGTCGGAGGGACCAACGTCGAGCGTAAGCCCCACATAGGTAAAGGTCAGCGGCGCTTGCTTGTACGGTTCGAGGGTCACCTGGCTGTCGAGCACAGACAACCGCGCCACGCGTTGCAGTTGATTGAGCAGCTGTTCAGGGTCCAGTGGCTGGTCGTCCTGAACCGGCAGCCCTTCAAGGGTCCAGTGGCCGTGCTCGTCCTGACGCAAGCTCAGTTGCAGGCCATTGAGCTGTATGCGGGCGATGTGGATATCGCGGTTCAGCAGGCTGGCCCACACATCGGGCACCACCTGCACTTCATCAAGGCGCAGGGCGCTGTTGCCTTCGCCGATCATCACGTCGTGGGCCAGCAACACCGGCGCCATGCCACTCCAGCGCCCTTCCAGGCTGCCAATGGTCAAGGGCATGCCCAAAGCTTCGCGGGCCTTGCTCTGGACCTCTACACGGTATTCAGCAACCAGGGGCGTGAGTTCGCGACCCAGGCTGACGTACAACGCCGTCAGCACCAACACAAGGGCACACAGCCCCAGGCCCCAGCGGGTCAGCGCGGCAAAAAAGCGTGTCAGACGCTCCATGTCAGGTGGCCCCTTCAGTAATGATCGAAGGGGCTGAGTGCAGCCCCTTTTTAACGCTATACGGCGCCTGCGACTTCAGAGCAGCACCACGTCGTATTGTTCCTGGGAATACATGGTTTCGACCTGAAAACGAATCGTGCGCCCGATAAACCCTTCCAGCTCCGCGACGTTGCCCGACTCTTCGTCCAGCAAGCGATCGACCACTTTCTGGTTGGCCAGTACCCGATAACCGGTGGCCTGATAAGCCCGGGCCTCGCGCAGGATTTCACGGAAGATTTCATAGCAGATGGTTTCGGGGGTTTTCAACTTGCCCCGCCCCTGGCAGCACACGCACGGCTCGCACAGCACCTGTTCCAGGCTCTCGCGGGTACGTTTGCGGGTCATCTGCACCAGGCCCAACTCGGTGATTCCGATGATGTTGGTTTTGGCGTGATCGCGCTCAAGCTGTTTTTCGAGCGTGCGAATGACCTGGCGCTGATGCTCTTCATCTTCCATGTCGATGAAGTCGATGATGATGATCCCGCCCAAGTTGCGCAGGCGCAGTTGCCGGGCAATGGCGGTGGCCGCTTCGAGGTTGGTCTTGAAAATGGTTTCTTCAAGATTGCGATGGCCCACAAATGCGCCGGTATTGACGTCGATGGTGGTCATGGCTTCTGCCGGGTCCACCACCAGGTATCCGCCGGACTTGAGTGGCACTTTTCGGTCTAGTGCTTTCTGGATCTCGTCTTCTACGCCGTACAAATCAAAAATCGGTCGCTCGCCCGGGTAATGCTCAAGGCGGTCGGCAATTTCTGGCATCAGTTCGGCCACAAACTGCGTGGTTCTCTGAAAGGTTTCGCGCGAATCAATGCGGATTTTCTCGATCTTGGGGCTGACCAGATCGCGCAGTGTGCGCAGTGCCAGGCCCAGGTCTTCATAGATCACGGTCGGCGCGCCAACGGTTTTGATCTGAGCCCCGATCTGGTCCCACAAACGACGCAGGTAACGGATATCCATCAGGATTTCATCCGCGCCGGCACCTTCGGCCGCCGTGCGCAGGATAAAACCACCGGCTTCCTGGATGCCTTCCAGGGCCACACAATCACTGACCACCTTTTTAAGACGCTCACGCTCGGCTTCGTCTTCGATCTTCAGCGAAATGCCAACATGGGCAGTGCGCGGCATGTACACCAGATAGCGCGAAGGAATAGACAGTTGAGTCGTCAGACGTGCGCCCTTGGACGCAATCGGGTCCTTGGTGACTTGCACCACCAGGCTCTGGCCTTCGTGCACCAGCGCACTGATGCTTTCAACGGCCTGGCCTTCGCGCAGGGAAATCTCGGAGGCATGAATAAAAGCAGCGCGATCCAGGCCGATATCGACAAAGGCGGCCTGCATGCCGGGCAAAACCCTGACAATTTTGCCTTTGTAGATGTTGCCCACAATGCCCCGGCGCTGGGTACGTTCGACATGCACCTCTTGCAGAACACCGTTCTCTACCACCGCCACGCGCGATTCCATCGGCGTGATGTTGATCAGGATCTCTTCACTCATGGCTGGGTCTCGTTCAGGCGTCATCACATTAGTGCCACGTCTCGTAGGTGCGGTATTCAGCGCACGGTAAGGTTTTGCCAACAGGGTATGCCGAAATGCCCCAGCAGTTCTGCGGTTTCGCACACAGGCAAGCCCACAACGGCGGAATAACTACCATTAAGGCCTGCAACAAACACCGCTGCCAACCCCTGAATGGCATAGCCACCGGCTTTGTCCCGGGGTTCACCGCTGGCCCAGTACAGGCTGGCTTCTTGTGTGCTGATGTTGCGAAAGCGCACCCGGCTGCTGACCACACGGGTCTCGCAGCGCCCGGCGTCAACAAGTGCGATGGCGGTCAACACCTCGTGCTCTCGGCCAGACAGCGCCATGAGCATAGCCAAGGCGTCAGCCTCGTCGACCGGTTTGCCTAGAATACGTTCATCGAGCACAACGGCCGTGTCGGCCCCCAGCACGCAATGGGTACTGCCAGACAATGCGCCGAGCAACTGTTGACGTCCGGCCAGGGCCTTCTCGCGCGCCAGGCGCTCGACATAGGCCACCGGGGACTCATTCGGGAGGGGAGTTTCGTCAATGGCGGCACTGACCGTTTGGAACGGCACGCCGATTTGAGTCAGTAACTCGCGCCGACGTGGTGAGCCAGAGGCCAGATAAAGCGAAGTCATCGAGACATCTCCCTGTCAAAGTGCACAAACCAGGAAATGGCTCGCGATCCGGTTAATTGATTTTAAAGCGTCTGCACAACCCGCGAAGCCCATAGCTGATCCAGGGCCACAACAGAGCGCTGACCAACGCGGGTAGCACCAGCGCCAGAGTCGGCTGTCGGTTCCCGGTCAAGGCACTGAGCCACAACTGGGCAAGCTGAGCCAGACCGAAAATCACCAGCAGCACCAGGCATTGCTGCCACATCGGGAACACCCTCAGACGCTGCTGAAGCGACAGTACCAGGAAGGTGATAAGGGTCAGTGTCAGGGCGTTCTGCCCCAGCAACGTGCCGTACAGCACGTCTTCGGCCAGCCCCAGGCAAAACGCTGTAACCATACCCACTTTGTGCGGCATGTATAAGGCCCAAAAAGCCAATAACAGAGCCAGCCAAAGCGGACGCAGAATTTCCATGAACTGCGGCATCGGTGAGATGCTGAGCAACATGCCTATGGCAAACGTCAGCCAGATAAGCCAGCTGTTACTCGAACGCGTACTCGCCATTATTGCCTCTCCCGAGTAGTGGCCGGCACAGCGGCTGGCGGCCTGGCGGCCGCGGGGGTTGCAACTGGCGCAGGTTTTTTCACAGCCTTGGGATCAGTGACTGCCGGGGCAGGAACCACGACGGGCGCAACAACCGGAGCAGGAGCGACCGGTTTGGGCACAGTTGCCGGGATAATCGGCGGTGCTTCACCGTTCTGCTCGGCCTCCTGGGCCTTGGCCGCATCGTTGGCCCGCTCTTCCGGGGTTCTGCTATCGCTGAACACCAGCAGCAGGTAGCGACTGCGATTCAATGCCGCCGTGGGAACCGCACGCACAATGGCAAACGGCTGACCCGAGTCGTGAATCACTTCCTTGACGGTCGCCACCGGATAACCGGCCGGGAAGCGTTGCCCCAGGCCCGAGCTGACCAGCAAGTCACCCACTTTGATATCCGCAGTGTCGGCCACATGGCGCAGTTCCAGACGCTCGGGGTTACCCGTACCGCTGGCAATCGCACGCAGGCCGTTACGGTTTACCTGCACCGGAATGCTGTGGGTGGTATCGGTGAGCAACAGTACACGGGAGGTGTAGGGCATCAACTCAACCACCTGCCCCATCAGCCCGCGTGCGTCGAGCACTGGCTGACCCAGCACCACACCGTCGCGCTCACCCTTGTTGATGATGATGCGATGGGTAAAGGGGTTGGGGTCCATGCCGATCAGCTCGGCCACTTCGACCTTTTCGTTGACCAGCGCAGAAGAGTTCAGCAACTCGCGCAGGCGAACGTTCTGCTCGGTCAAGGCGGCCAGCTTTTGCATGCGGCCTTGAAGCAGAAGGTTTTCAGTTTTGAGTTTCTCGTTTTCAGCCACAAGCTCGGTACGGCTGCCGAACTGACTGGCCACGCCCTGCCACAATCGCTGCGGCAAATCGGTGATCCAGTAGGACTGCATCAGCACCAGCGACATTTGACTGCGCACAGGCTTGAGCAACGTGAAGCGAGCGTCCACTACCATCAGCGTGACGGATAGCACGACCAGCACCAGAAAGCGCACGCCCAATGACGGGCCTTTGGAAAAGAGCGGTTTAATAGGCCGCTCCTCCCGGGCAAGTGTTCAATTTATTCATACGGCTTCAAGCGGCCTGGATGAAGATTGACAGAAGATAAACGCCAAAAGGCAGCACTGCAAAGTGCTACCTTCTGGTGATAACCAAAGGACTGCACCACGCGATCTTATTCGCTGGAGAGCAGGTCCATTGTGTGTTTATCCATCATTTCCAGCGCACGGCCACCGCCACGCGCAACGCAGGTCAGCGGGTCTTCGGCAACAATCACCGGCAGACCGGTTTCCTGAGCCAGCAACTTGTCGAGGTCACGCAGCAAGGCGCCACCACCGGTCAGTACCAGACCACGCTCGGCGATGTCCGAAGCCAGCTCTGGCGGAGACTGCTCCAGCGCGCTTTTCACAGCCTGAACGATGGTTGCCAGCGACTCTTGCAGAGCCTCAAGCACTTCATTGGAGTTCAGGGTGAAGGCACGTGGGACACCTTCTGCCAGGTTACGGCCGCGTACGTCGACTTCACGTACTTCGCCACCCGGGAAGGCAGTACCGATTTCGGTCTTGATGCGCTCAGCCGTCGATTCACCAATCAGGCTGCCGTAGTTACGACGCACATAAGTGATGATCGCTTCGTCGAAGCGGTCGCCGCCAACCCGTACGGATTCGGCATAAACCACACCGTTCAGGGAGATCAGCGCGATTTCAGTGGTACCACCACCAATATCGACAACCATCGAGCCGCGAGCTTCTTCAACCGGCAAGCCGGCACCGATGGCAGCAGCCATTGGTTCTTCGATCAGGAACACTTCACGGGCGCCCGCGCCGAGTGCCGATTCACGAATGGCACGACGCTCTACCTGAGTCGACTTGCAAGGCACGCAAATCAGTACTCGTGGGCTAGGTTGCAGGAAGCTGTTTTCATGCACCTTGTTGATGAAGTACTGCAGCATTTTTTCGCAAACGCTGAAATCGGCGATAACACCGTCTTTCATCGGACGAATGGCAGCAATGTTGCCCGGTGTACGGCCAAGCATGCGCTTGGCCTCGGTGCCAACGGCAACGACACTTTTCTGGTTACCGTGTGTCCGAATAGCCACAACCGATGGCTCATTCAGGACGATACCGCGCTCACGCACGTAAATAAGGGTGTTGGCAGTGCCCAGGTCGATGGAAAGATCGCTGGAAAACATGCCACGCAGTTTCTTGAACATGGGAAAGGGACCCTAGGCAACGCGTGGGTAAAAAAGTGCGACAAACTCTAACAACGACAGGGATTTTGGGCAAGGCACCAATATGTTAAATTGACAGCTTTTGAGAGCACCAAGCCCCACAATCGCGGCCATATGACCGTAGAAATGCGGTAGTGTTCCGTCAATCTAACACACGGATAGCATCCGTCCTGTTTTCCACTGGAGAATCCCATGGCGCTAGACCGCTCCGATGTGGAAAAAATCGCTCATTTGGCCCGCCTTGGTCTCAATGATGCCGATATTCCACGCACCACCGAAGCCCTTAACAGCATTTTGGGGCTGATTGATCAGATGCAGGCTGTCGACACCACAGGCATCGAGCCTATGGCCCACCCTCTGGAGGCCAGCCAGCGCTTGCGTGCAGACGTCGTGACTGAAAGCAATCATCGCGAGGCTTATCAGTCCATCGCTCCAGCGGTCGAAAACGGCCTCTATCTGGTTCCGAAAGTCATCGAGTAAAGGGAAAGAGCCTGCATGCATCAATTGACTCTGGCCGAGATCGCCCGCGGACTCGCCGATAAAAAGTTTTCTTCCGAAGAGCTGACCAAGACCCTGCTGGCGCGTATCGCCCAGCTCGATCCTCAGCTCAACAGCTTCATCACTCTCACCGAAGACCTTGCTCTAGAGCAGGCCAAGGCTGCCGACGCACGTCGCGCCAACGGTGAAACCGGCGCCCTGCTGGGCGCACCGATCGGGCACAAGGACCTGTTCTGCACCCTGGGCGTACGCACCAGCTGCGGCTCCAAAATGCTCGACAACTTCAAGGCGCCATACGACGCCACTGTAGTTGCCAAGCTGGCTGCTGCAGGCGCCGTGACCCTGGGCAAGACCAACATGGACGAGTTCGCCATGGGCTCGGCCAACGAATCGAGCTACTACGGTGCGGTCAAAAACCCGTGGAACCTCGAGCACGTTCCGGGCGGTTCTTCGGGCGGTTCGGCAGCGGCAGTCGCCGCTCGTCTGTTACCTGCGGCGACAGGCACCGACACTGGCGGATCTATCCGACAGCCGGCAGCCCTGACCAACCTCACCGGTCTGAAACCGACATACGGTCGCGTTTCGCGCTGGGGCATGATCGCTTACGCCTCCAGTCTCGATCAGGGCGGCCCATTGGCTCGCACTGCCGAAGACTGCGCCATCCTGCTGCAAGGCATGGCCGGCTTCGACCCGCAAGACTCCACCAGCATCGATGAACCCGTACCTGACTTCAGCGCCAACCTTAATGGTTCGCTGCAAGGCCTGCGGATCGGCGTGCCGAAAGAGTTCTTCAGCGAAGGTCTCGACGCGCGCATTGCAGAGCTGGTTCACAACAGCATCAAGGTGCTTGAAAAGCTCGGCGCCGTGATCAAGCCCATCAGCCTGCCGAACATGCAGCACGCCATTCCGGCGTACTACGTAATCGCCCCGGCTGAAGCTTCGTCCAACCTGTCGCGTTTTGACGGCGTGCGCTTCGGCCATCGCTGCGAAGACCCGAAAGACCTCACCGACCTGTACAAGCGCTCGCGCGCCGAGGGCTTTGGCCCGGAAGTACAGCGCCGCATTCTGGTCGGTGCCTACGCCCTGTCGGCGGGTTACTACGACGCTTACTACCTGCAAGCGCAAAAAATCCGTCGCCTGATCAAAAATGACTTCATGACCGCATTCAATGAAGTCGACATCATCCTCGGCCCAACCACGCCTAACCCGGCCTGGAAAATCGGCGCTAAAAACAGCGACCCGGTTTCAGCCTATCTGGAAGACGTCTACACCATTACCGCCAACCTTGCGGGCCTGCCGGGCCTGTCGATGCCAGCCGGTTTTGTCGATGGCTTGCCAGTAGGCGTGCAGTTGCTTGCGCCTTACTTCCAGGAAGGCCGCCTGCTCAACGTCGCTCACCAGTATCAGCTCAACACTGACTGGCACACGCGCTCACCTGCCGGCTTCTGAGGAGAAACATATGCAATGGGAAGTTGTGATCGGGCTGGAAATTCACTCCCAGCTCGCCACCCAATCGAAGATTTTCTCCGGTAGCGCCACCACCTTTGGCGCAGAACCGAACACCCAGGCCAGCCTGGTTGACCTGGGCATGCCCGGCGTACTGCCCGTGCTGAACCAGGAAGCCGTCCGTATGGCGGTCATGTTCGGTGTAGCCGTTGATGCCGAAATCGTTCAGCACAACGTGTTTGCCCGCAAGAACTACTTCTACCCGGACCTGCCCAAGGGCTACCAGATCAGCCAGATGGAACTGCCGATTGTCGGCAAGGGCCACCTGGACATCACCCTTGAAGACGGTACCGTGAAACGTGTCGGCATCACCCGTGCCCACCTGGAAGAAGACGCCGGCAAAAGCCTGCACGAAGACTTCAGCGGCGCCACCGGCATCGACCTGAACCGTGCAGGCACACCGTTGCTTGAAATCGTTTCCGAACCGGACATGCGCAGCGCCAAAGAGGCCGTGGCCTACGTCAAGGCGATGCACGCACTGGTGCGTTACCTGGGCATTTGCGACGGCAACATGGCTGAAGGCTCCCTGCGTTGCGACTGCAACGTATCGATCCGCCCGTTCGGCCAGGCCGAGTTCGGCACCCGCTGCGAGATCAAGAACGTCAACTCGTTCCGTTTTATCGAGAAGGCGATCAACAGCGAAGTACGCCGTCAGATCGAGCTGATCGAAGACGGCGGCAAGGTCATTCAGCAGACCCGCCTGTACGATCCGAACAAAGACGAAACCCGCGCCATGCGCAGCAAGGAGGAAGCCAACGACTACCGTTACTTCCCCGACCCTGACCTGCTGCCGGTGGTGATCGAAGATTCGTTTATCGAAGACGTGCGGGCCACCCTGCCGGAACTGCCACCGCAAAAGCGCGAGCGTTTCCAGTTGCAGTTCGGCCTGTCCGCCTACGACGCCAGCGTGCTGGCTTCGAGCCGCGAGCAAGCGGACTACTTCGAAAAAGTCGTGAGCATCAGTGACGACGCCAAGCTGGCGGCCAACTGGGTCATGGTTGAGCTGGGCAGCCTGCTCAACAAGCAAGGCCTGGACATCGACCAGTCGCCGGTCACCGCCGAGCAACTGGGCGGCATGTTGCAACGCATCAAGGACAACACCATCTCCGGCAAAATCGCCAAGGTTGTGCTCGAAGCCATGGCCAATGGCGAAGGCAGTGCAGACGAGGTCATCGAGAAGCGCGGCCTCAAGCAAGTGACCGACAGCGGCGCCATTGAAAAGGTGCTGGATGAAATGCTGGCGGCCAACGCCGAACAAGTCGAGCAGTACCGTGCGGCAGACGAAGCCAAGCGCGGCAAGATGTTCGGCTTCTTTGTGGGCCAGGCGATGAAAGCCTCCAAAGGCAAAGCCAACCCGCAACAGGTCAACGAGCTGCTCAAAAGCAAACTCGAAGGCTAAGGCTCGTCCCCTGTAGCCGCTACCGCAGGCTGCGATAAGGACCGCAGGACCTTCGCTTTTGATACAAAAGCGGGGTCGCTGCGCAACCCATCGCAGCCTGCGGCAGCGGCTACAGGTTATTTACAGCCAACATAAGGACTACTCCATGAAGCGGCTACTCGGCGCCTGCGCCCTGCTCAGCTTGCTCGCCGGCTGTGCCAGCCACGACATAGACCCCCGAGGCTATGACAAAACCGGCACGGCCTCTTATTACGGCGCTCGCCACCACGGCAAGCGCACCGCCAGCGGCGAACCTTTCGACCAGAATGCCCTTACCGCCGCACACCCCGCACTGCCTTTCGGGACGCGGGTACTGGTCACCAATTTGAAAAACGACAAATCTGTCGTGGTGCGCATCAATGATCGCGGACCGCACACCCGTGGCCGCCTGATCGATCTTTCACGCAAGGCCGCCCAACAGCTGGATATGCTAAGCACGGGCACAGCCAAAGTCCGGGTTCAGGGCTTGAGTGACTAATTTGAGGGAGTTGCCGTTATTTTAGGCTTGAGCGCGCTATCACCGTGGAACCTGCTGCAATTGCTCTGCGGTCTTGTCTTGTTGATCGCCGGGGCAGAATTGCTGGTGCGATGCGCCGTACGCATGGCCGCCAATATGAAGGTACGCCCGCTGCTGATCGGCCTCACCGTCGTGGCGCTGGGCAGCAGCGCCCCCCAGATGACCGTCAGCCTGCAAGCCGCGTTCAATGACACCTCGGACATCGCCGTGGGCAGTGTCATCGGCAGCAACATCTTCAATATCCTGGTCACTCTCGGGCTCTCGGCGCTGATCATCCCCCTGCGCGTGTCCCGCCAGCTGGTGCGTCTGGACATCCCCCTGATGATCCTCGCCAGCGGCCTGGTCTTCGCTCTGGCGCTGAACAAGCAACTCGACCGCCTGGACGGCGTTGCCTTGCTGTGCGGGCTGCTGATCTATCTGGGCCTGCTGCTGCGACAGTCGCGTCACAGCGGGCATCACCACGCCAGCCATGACCTGCCCCCCACCCCGTGGCTGCACAACGTACTGCTGATACTTACCGCCCTGGTGCTGCTGGGGGTTGCCGGGCATCTGCTGCTCGGTGCAGCAGTCACAGTCGCCACGGAGCTGGGGCTGTCAGAACGGATCATCGGCCTGACCATCATTGCCGTGAGCACCTCGCTGCCGGAGCTGGCCACCTCTCTGGTCGCCGCTGTTCGCGGCCAGCGCGAAATTGCGGTCGGCAACGTGATTGGCAGCAACGTGTTCAATCTGCTGGGGGTTCTGGGCCTGACGGCTCTGGTGGCGCCAGCGCCCTTGTCCGTGTCACCCAACGCCCTCGCGTTCGACTTGCCGGTGATGCTGGGGGTCGCGGCACTGTGCCTGCCGGTGTTCTATACCGGCTACCGCATCACCCGTGGCGAAGGGCTGTTGTTCCTGGGCTTGTACCTGGCCTACGGGCTACATGTGGTGTCATTCACCACCGGCATGCCGCTGGCCGGCAAGCTTGAACATTTGATGCTGTTTTTCATCTTGCCGGCGCTGCTGGTGTTTTTGCTGTTCAGTACCCTGCGCGCCTGGCGTCGACAACACTGAGGAGTTTTACCATGGACACTAAAAAGACCGGCCTTGAAATGCGCCGCCAGGTAATGGGCGACACCTTTGTCGACCACGCCCTGGGCAATGCCACCGAGTTCACCCAGCCGCTACAGGAGTTCGTCAACGAACACGCCTGGGGCGGTGTATGGAACCGCGAGGGGTTGTCACTGAAAACCCGCAGCCTCATCACCCTCGCCGCCCTGACCGCCCTCAAGTGCCCGCAAGAACTCAAAGGCCATGTACGCGGCGCACTGAACAACGGCTGCACGGTCGAAGAGATCCGCGAAACATTGTTGCACTGCGCCGTTTACGCCGGGGTGCCTGCGGCCATGGATGCATTTCGCGCGGCACAAGAAGTGATCAATGCTCACGAGCAGGGCTAAATCCAGCCGCCCCACTGCAACACGAAGATCCCGATATTGGTCGTGATTGCTGCCATCAAGGTAGTGATCACGATGATCGCGGCCGCCAATTCGTGATTGCCGTTAGCCGCCCGCGCCATGACATAGCTGGCCGCAGCAGTCGGGCTGGCGAAGTACAGAAACAGAATCCCCAACTCCGGCCCGCGAAAGCCGCACAGCCATGCACCCAGGGTTGCCAGCAGGGGCATGCTGACCATTTTCACCAGGCTGGCGCTCAGCGCCATGTCGCCACTTTTGCGCAAACTCGCAAGCGATAGCGTGCCACCGATACAAATCAGCGCCAGCGGCAAGGTCATCGCGGCCAGGTATTCGCCGGATGCCTGCAGCCAGCCGGGCAAACCGATCTTGAACACTGCAAAAGGCACAGCGCCCAGAACGCTGATAATCAGCGGGTTCTTGAACACGCTTTTGCAGATACTCCACGGGTCGGACTTGATCACCGGGCTGTAAACCGCCAGCACGATGGTCGACAGGGTGTTGTAGAGCAGAATCACCAGACCGGCGAGCACCGCGCCCAGGGAAATCCCGTAGTCGCCGTACATGCTGGCCGCCAGAGCCAGGCCGATGACACCGTTGTTGCCGCGAAAGGCACCCTGGGTGTAGATGCCGCGATCCTCACGCGGGCAGCGCCAGATCGACCAGCCCCAGGCCAAGGCAAAGCTGGCAAATGTCGCCAGGACGAAGTAAGCCAGCACCTTGGGCTGAAGGGCCGCTCTGAGATCAGCATGCAAAATACCCAGAAACAACAACGCCGGCATGGTGACGTTGAACACCAGGGCCGACGCTGTATGGATAAAGTTGTCATTGATCCAGCCCACGCGCTTGAGCACCACGCCTAAAAAAAGCATGGCAAACACGGGAGCAGTAATCGTGAGCGTCTGAAGGAAGATAGCCAGCATGGCAGCTCACTCGTAGAGGTAAAGCCGGGCTGAAGCTCTCACCAGGAAAGCTTCAACGTCCTTTCTTACATACCTTTAACGGCATAAATGCCAGCAGCATTACGCCAGTAACCTTTGTAATCCATGCCATAGCCGAAGATGTAACGGTCAATGCACGGCAAGCCCACATAGTTGGCCTTCAGGTCCGGACGCGCTTTGCGGTCGTGGTCTTTGTCGATCAGAACTGCGGTGTGCACCTGGCGGGCACCGGCGTGTTTACAGAATTCGACGATGGCGCTCAGGGTGTGACCCTCATCGAGGATGTCATCGATGATCAGCACGTGACGGTCAATGAACGACACTTCTGGCTTGGCTTTCCAGAACAGGTCGCCGCCAGTGGTTTCATTGCGATAGCGCGTAGCGTGCAGGTACGACGCTTCAAGCGGAAATTTCAGATGGGTGAGCAGCTTGCCGGAAAAAATCAGGCCGCCGTTCATCACACAGAATACTACTGGATTGGTCTCGGCCATTTCAGCCGTGATTTGCGCGCCAACGCGGGCAATCGCCACTTCGACTTCAGCTTCGGTGTACAGGCAGTCAGCCTCTCGCATGATTTGACGGATATGCTCGAGATCAGCAGACATGACGCTCTCCAGGGGGGGTTGTGCAAGAAAAGCGGGCAAAGGTACGCACCCGCATGGCTCAGATCAAGCATTTATGGACTAACGTGCAGTAATGTCTGTAGGACATCACCCCGGATTAGATTAATCTAGGCCGCTTTTTTTGCCTGCCCAACCGGAGCCTTTACTTATGCCCATCCGTGAGATCCGCCATCCGCTGATCCGTCACAAGCTCGGCCTTATGCGCCGCGCAGACATTAGCACGAAGAACTTCCGTGAGCTCGCTCAGGAAGTCGGCGCGTTGCTGACCTATGAAGCCACCAAAGACCTGACCCTCGAAACCTACGAGATTGAAGGCTGGTGCGGCACTGTCCAGGTTGAAAAAATCGCCGGCAAGAAAATTACCGTAGTGCCGATTCTGCGTGCCGGTATCGGCATGCTCGAAGGCGTGCTGAGCCTGATCCCGGGCGCTAAAGTCAGCGCTGTCGGTATTGCCCGCAACGAAGAAACCCTCCAGGCCCACACCTACCTGGAAAAACTGGTACCGGAAATCAACGAGCGTCTGGCGATGATTATCGACCCGATGCTGGCCACCGGTTCGTCCATGGTTGCCACCATTGACCTGCTGAAAAAAGCCGGCTGCAAGGAAATCCGCGCCATGGTGCTGGTTGCCGCACCTGAAGGGATTGCTGCTGTTGAAGCCGCTCACCCGGACGTAATCATCTACACCGCCTCTATTGATGAGCGTTTGAACGAGCACGGCTACATCATTCCGGGCCTGGGCGATGCCGGCGACAAGATCTTCGGCACCAAGCAAAAGGACGTTTAACATGCAGGACGAGTTCAACGACCCGCTCTGGCGCCAGATCATATCTGGCGCGCAGATGCTCTTCGTGGCCTTTGGCGCGTTGGTGTTGATGCCACTAATTACCGGCCTCGACCCTAACGTCGCGCTGTTCACGGCGGGTCTCGGGACTCTGCTGTTCCAGATCGTGACCCGGCGCCAGGTGCCGGTCTTTCTGGCTTCGAGTTTCGCTTTCATTACTCCGATCATTCTCGCCAAAGGCCAGTTCGGCCTGGCAGCGACCATGGGCGGGGTGATGGCAGCCGGTTTCGTGTACACCTTCCTCGGCTTCGCGGTAAAGATCAAAGGCACCGGTTTTATTGACCGTTTGCTGCCACCGGTGGTGATTGGTCCGGTGATTATCTCCATCGGCCTGGCAATGGCGCCGATTGCCGCGCACATGGCCATGGGCCGCGCTGAAGACGGTACCGAGCTGATCCACTACCAGACCGCCATGATGATCTCGATGCCAGCCTTGCTGACTACCTTGATCGTAGCCGTGTTCGGTAAAGGGATTTTCCGTCTGGTGCCGATCATTGCCGGCGTGCTGGTGGGCTTTGCCCTGGCGTTCTACTTCGGCGTAGTCGATACGGCCAAAATCGCTGCAGCCCCGTGGTTCGCCCTGCCGCACTTCACGGCTCCCGAGTTCAACTGGCAGGCGATTCTGTTTATCGTCCCCGTGGCTCTGGCCCCGGCCATTGAACACATCGGCGGCGTGATTGCCGTGGGCAGCGTGACCGGTCGTGACTACCTGAAAAAGCCGGGCCTGCACCGCACACTGTTCGGTGACGGCATTGCCACCACCGCAGCCGGCCTGCTGGGCGGACCGCCCAACACCACCTACGCCGAAGTGACTGGCGCAGTGATGCTGACCAAGAACTACAACCCGAAAATCATGACTTGGGCGGCGATCTTCGCCATCAGTCTGGCTTTTGTCGGCAAGTTCGGCGCCCTGCTGCAAAGCATTCCGGTACCTGTGATGGGCGGAATTCTGTGCCTGCTGTTCGGCTCGATTGCTGCTGTGGGCATGAACACCCTGATCCGCCACCAGGTTGACCTGAGTGAAGCGCGCAATCTGGTGATCGTGTCAGTAACGCTGGTATTCGGGATTGGCGGTGTGCTGATCGGTACAGGCATGGGCCCTGAAGACTTCGGTCTCAAGGGCATCGCGTTGTGCGCCATCGTTGCGATTGCGCTTAACCTGATCCTGCCGGGCAATGACGCCTGGAAAAAGAAGAAAGGTAACGAGCCGATTCTCTAAATCGGCTTTACCCCCCTACTCTCTCCCTTTGGGAGTGTTTGGGGGGGTGTTACACAAATCTGCTTTTGCCTTTAGTGCCCTCACCCTCCGGGAGAGGGCTCTTAAGCCTTTACAACGCCATCGGCGCCCTTTCACACAACGTGTTCAACGCTGCCGCCCACTGCGGACTGTCATTGAGACACGGCACCAGCACCAACTCCTCGCCCCCCGCCTCAATGAACTGCTCGCGCCCGCGATCACCGATCTCTTCCAGGGTTTCGATGCAGTCGGCCACAAACGCCGGGCACATCACCAGAATCTTCTTCACACCCTGTTTGGCCAATGCATCCAGCCGTGCCTCGGTGTAGGGTTCAATCCACTTGGCCCGCCCCAAACGGGACTGGAACGCTACCGACCACTTGCCCTCGGGCAGGCCCATACGCTCTGCAAACGCCTGCGCCGTACGCAAACACTGCGCCCGATAACAGGTCGCCAAAACAGCGGGCGATGCATTCTGGCAGCAGTCTTCATTCTTGAAGCAGTGATTGCCGGTCGGATCCAGCTTGTGTAAATGCCGTTCAGGCAAGCCGTGAAAGCTCAGCAACAGGTGATCGTAGTCCTGCTCCAGATGCGGCCTGGCACTGGCCACCAGTGCATCGAGGTATTCGGGCTGATCATAAAACGGCTGCAGGATAGAGAACTGAATGGGCAGCTTTCGGGTTTTGACCACTCGCCTGGCTTCTTCAATCACCGTGGTGACGGTGCTGTCGGCGAACTGTGGGTACAGCGGCGCCAACGTGACCTTTTTGATGCCCTGAGCGGCCAGGCGGGTCAGTACCGTTTCAATGGAAGGTTCGCCGTAGCGCATGGCCAGCTCAACCGGACCCTGGGTCCACTCCTTGGTCATGGCCTGCCGCAAGCGGCGGCTGAGCTCCACCAACGGCGAACCCTCATCCCACCAGATCGAGGCATAGGCATGGGCCGATTGCTCCGGTCGCTTGATCAGGATCAGCGACACCAGTAAACGGCGTACCGGCCACGGCAAGTCGATCACGTACGGGTCCATCAAAAACTGGTTCAAGTAGCTGCGTACATCCGCTACCGAAGTAGACGCCGGCGAACCCAGGTTAACCAGCAACAGCGCGTGGTCGGTCATGCAACATCCTATTTCAGAGGCGGGCGGCTACATCATCGAGCGCCGCACGCAAATCGGTGAACTGAAAAGTAAAACCGGCAGCCAGCAATTTTTCGGGCATCGCCCTCTGGCCACCCAGCAACAAACCCGACATCTCGCCCAACAACACGCGTAACACAAAGGTGGGCATGGGCATAAACGCCGGGCGGTGCAACACGCGGCCCAGGGTCTGGGCGAACTCAGCGTTGCGTACCGGATGCGGCGCGCAGGCATTATAAGGACCGCTTGCACCATTCTCATGCACAAGAAAATCAATCAGGGCTATTTGATCGTTGATGTGAATCCACGGCATCCATTGCCGACCATTGCCTATCGGCCCGCCCAGCGCCAGCTTGAAAGGCAGCAGCAAGCGCGACAAAAAGCCGCCCTCGGCTGCCAGCACCAGCCCCGTGCGCACCAGTACCACGCGTATGCCCAAGGCTTGAGCCCGCTGCGCGGTTTCTTCCCAGGCAATGCACACGTGGCTGGCAAAATCTTCGCTGACCGGCGGCGATTCCTCGGTCAGCTCGCGCTCACCGCCGTCGCCATACCAGCCCACGGCCGAGCCGGACACCAGCACCGACGGCCTTTGCCCGCGGGTTTCAAGCCAGGCTAAAAGGGTCTCGGTGAGGGAAATGCGACTGCTCCACAACACGGCCTTGCGCTTGCGCGTCCAGGGCCGGTCGGCGATGGGCGCACCGGCCAGGTTGATCACGGCATCAACCGGCTCCTGGCCAAGTTCTTCAAGTGTGGCAACACCCTTGACCTGAGCGCCGCACAACTTGGCCACTTGCTCGGGGCGCCGGCTCCATACGCTGAGACGATGACCTTGCGCCAGCCAGTGACGACAAAGCTGGCGACCGATCAAGCCGGTACCGCCGGTCAGCAAAATGTGCATGAGTTTATCCTCGCAAGGAGTTTTATCGGGAGCACTGGTCTATTTTTATATGAAGACATTTTTATCGGGTCATCGACCCGATTTAAGAGTAGGCCACACAGATCTATAAGATGCACTAAAACCTATACTAACAAATATAATTGTACAGGTATTGCCGACGGCGTAGTCTGTGCAAACAGAGATCGAGGCCATAATGACTGTACCTATCGCGATTATTGGCGCCGGCATAGCCGGGCTGGCAGCAGCAAACACACTGCACAAGGCAGGGCATGCGGTTCATCTTTTCGATAAAAGCCGTGGCAGCGGCGGGCGAATGTCCAGCAAACGCTGCGACGTCGGGGTACTGGACCTGGGGGCTCAGTATTTCACCGCGCGAGACCGGCGCTTTGTCGATGAAGTCCAGCAATGGCAGGCCAAAGGCTGGGCCATCGAGTGGGAGCCGCACCTGTACCACTATAAAAACGGCCAGCTAACCCCCTCCCCCGATGAGCAAACCCGCTGGGTCGGCAAGCCGCGTATGAGCGCCATCACCCGAGGCCTGCTGGGGCACTTACCGGTGAGTTTCTCGTGCCAGATCACTGACCTGATACACGGTGAAAAGCATTGGCACCTGCTGGACGCGGAAGGTGACGAACACGGCCCTTTCAGCCACGTGATCATTGCCACCCCGGCGCCGCAGGCCACCTCCCTGCTGGCCAGCGCGCCCAAATTGGCAAGTACCGCAGCCGGCGTAAAAATGGAGCCTGCCTGGGCAGTCGCCCTGGCCTTCGAGTCTCCGCTCGACACGCCGATGGAAGGTTGCTTCGTACAAGGCAGCCCGCTGGACTGGCTGGCCCGCAACCGCAGCAAGCCCGGGCGTGACAGCCAGCCCGACACCTGGGTTTTGCACGCGACCAGTGCATGGAGCAAACAAAACCTCGATTTGCCCAAAGAGGCGGTCATCGAACAATTGCACGGTGCTTTTGCCGAGCTGATGCACTTCCCCACCCCTGCCCCGATTTTCAGCCTCGCGCACCGCTGGCTCTATGCCCGGCCAGCCGCGGCCCATGAATGGGGAGCCCTGGCCGATGCCGACCTGGGCCTGTACGCCTGCGGTGACTGGTGCCTGTCGGGACGGGTAGAAGGAGCATGGCTAAGTGGCCAAGAGGCCGCACGCCGACTGATCGAGCACTTGGCGTGAACCGTATCAACCCCCGCAAATTGCTGCTGTCAAAATGGACAGCAGCGGTGCCGCATAACCGTGAAAAACACTTCCTGGTCACCCAGCTGTTTTGCGACGAAGAAGGCACCGTGCTCGATATCGAACTGCAAGCGGTGCTTACCCAGCGCAATCAGCGTTTGACATGGCAAAGCCTGCAGGATGCGGGCGCATGGAAAATGGGCTGGCAATAATTCCTTCAGCGCACTGAGAATACTTGTACAAGTCGATTGACTTGTACAACACAAGACCTATGATGAACTCAAGT
This sequence comes from Pseudomonas deceptionensis, assembly GCF_900106095.1. Taxonomy (NCBI): domain Bacteria; kingdom Pseudomonadati; phylum Pseudomonadota; class Gammaproteobacteria; order Pseudomonadales; family Pseudomonadaceae; genus Pseudomonas; species Pseudomonas deceptionensis. Next base: position 5,077,224 of record NZ_FNUD01000002.1, read on the forward strand.
TGTACATCACCACAAAGATGTACAAGTAATTCTTTGAGGTTTATCACATGGCCAGCACCGTCTCGTCTCACACCAAACCGAAAATCGCCATCAGCGCCTGCTTGATGGGAGCAGAAGTTCGCTTCAACGGTGGGCACAAAGAGTCGCGACTGTGCAGTCAGGCCCTCAGTGAACACTTCGATTTTGTACCCTTGTGCCCTGAAGTCGCCATCGGCCTGGGCATTCCGCGCCAGCCGATCCGGCTGATTGGCGACCCGGCTCAGCCGCAGGCGGTTGGCAGTGTCGATGCGACCCTGAACGTGACCCAGGCGCTACACGACTACGGGGTGACGACGGCCGCCGCGCTTACCGATATTTGCGGCTACATCTTTATGCAGAAGTCACCGTCCTGCGGGCTTGAGCGGGTCAAGGTGTATCAGGACGGCGGGCGCCCCGCCGAGCTGAGCGGGCGCGGAATCTACGCCCAGGCAATTTGCGCGGCACACCCTGACTTGCCCGTGGAAGAAGACGGCCGCCTAAACGACCCCGTACTGCGCGAAAACTTCCTGACCCGGGTGTATGCATACAGCGCCTGGCAGGCGTTGCTCAATGCGGGCATTACCCGCCGCTCACTGACAGAATTTCACGCCCGCTACAAATATCAGCTCATGGCCAACCACCCCGCGCAGTACAAAATCCTGGGTAATCTGCTCGGCAACCTGGGCAAGAGTGATGCATGCAAGATCGCCCCGCTGTACTTCAGCGAACTGATGAAAGCCCTCAAGCAATGTGCAACACGTCGCACCCACACCAATGTGCTGCAACACATCAGCGGGTATCTCAAACGGTCCATCAGCGCCGAAGACAAGCAAGAAATGCAGCTGCTGATTACTCAATACCTGCACGGCATTGTGCCGCTGGTGGTGCCACTGACACTGCTCAAGCATCACTTTCGCCGGCACCCGACCCCCTACATTTCAAGCCAGGTCTATCTGCAACCGCACCCTGAAAACCTCAGCCTGCGCAATGCGATCTGACCATGAATGACGACCTGACCATGTCCACCCCTCCCGATGCGGACTACAGCAAGGCGCTGGCCGAGGGCTGGCAGCCGATACGTGAGGTGGCCCGCATCACCGGCGTGAATGCCGTGACCCTGCGCGCCTGGGAGCGCCGGTATGGGCTGATCATTCCCCACCGCACGGCCAAAGGCCATCGCCTGTTCTCGGCCGAACACATCCTGCGTATCCGCCACATTCTGACGTGGCTCAACCGCGGGGTAGCCGTCAGCCAGGTCAAACCGCTGCTCGATTCCCTGCCTGCATTCCGCGAACCTGCCGGCAACGACTGGCAGGCATGGCGCCAGGCTCTGACGCTGGCGATCGCCGAGCTGTCGGAACGCAGGCTCGATGACAATTTCAACCAGCTCATGTCGATGTATCCGGCCCATACCCTGTGCGAGCAACTGTTGATTCCGCTTTTAAGCGAGCTGGAACAACGCTGGCAGGGCCAATTCGGGGCACAGATGGAGCGCGTGTTCTTCAGCTCCTGGATGCGCAGCAAACTGGGCGCCCGGATCTACCACAACAACCGCTCGCTAAAAGGGCCGCCCGTTCTGCTGATCAACCATTCAACCAAGCATTTCGAAGCGCAACTGTGGCTCACCGCCTGGTTGGTCAGCAGCAGCCATTACCCGGTTGAAGTATTCGACGCGCCCCTGCCCAACGGCGAGCTGGCCTTGGCGGTTGAACGCCTCAAGTCACCGGCCGTGGTGCTCTATTCAAGCCAGACCCTCAACCTCCAGCAACTGCCAAAACTACTCAACGCCATGGATTGCCCGATCCTGATTGCCGGACCAACGGTATGCATCCATAGCGTCGAGCTGGCCGTATGTACAACTGAAATCCCGGGATTGTTTCTGGCTATTGATCCGCTTGACGCCCATCAACGACTCAGCCAGCTCGGACTTTTCTAGCCCCAAGGAACCACCATGCAACTGATCTGGCTGCGCAGCGATTTGCGCCACTACGACAACACCGCCCTGGGAGCCGCTGCAGAACGCGGCCCAACCGTGGCCCTGTACCTCATCAGCCCGGAACAATGGCTGGCCCATGACGACGCTCCGTGCAAAGTCGATTTTTGGCTGCGCAACCTGCGAATCCTGAGCGACAGCCTGCAGCAGCTCAATATCCCGCTGCTGATTCGCACCGCGTCGATGTGGGATCAAGCACCCGGGGTGATCCTTGAGTTGTGCCAACAACTGGGTGTTGAAGCGGTACACGTCAATCAGGAATACGGCATCCACGAAACCCGCCGCGACCAAGCGGTTGCCCGCGCGCTCGACGCTCAGGGCATCGACTTTCACAGCTGCCTGGACCAATTGCTGTTCAAGCCCGGCAGCGTACTGACCCAAAGCGGGTCGTACTTCCAGGTGTTCGGCCAGTTCCGCAAGGTCTGCTACAGCCGTTTGCAGATAGCCTTGCCGCCGGTCACTGGCAAACCCCGGGCTCAGGCTCCACTGTCGATTAAGCGCGATGCGATTCCCGAATCGGTCACAGGCTTTGCTGCCCCAAGCGAGTCATTGCGGGCGCTATGGCCTGCCGGAGAAGACGAAGCCCGCCAGCGCCTCACACGCTTTACCGATGAGGCCATCCACGACTACAAAGAACAGCGCGACTTGCCAGCAGCCCCCGGCACCAGCCAGCTATCGGCCTACCTGGCAGCCGGTGTCATCTCACCGCGCCAATGCCTGCACGCCGCGGTGCAAAGCAACCATGGCGAGTTCGAAACTGGCAGTGCCGGCGCTTCAACCTGGATCAGCGAACTGCTGTGGCGCGAGTTCTACAAACATATTCTGGTGGGCTACCCCAGGGTTTCCCGGCACCGCGCCTTCAGGCCGGACACCGAGTGTTTACCCTGGCGTGATGCCCCCCGAGATCTGGCTGCCTGGAAAGAGGGCCGCACGGGCTTTCCGATCATTGATGCGGCCATTCGCCAGTTGCTTGCAACCGGCTGGATGCACAACCGCCTGAGGATGGTGGTGGCGATGTTCCTCACCAAAAACCTGCTGATCGACTGGCGTGAAGGCGAACGCTTTTTTATGCAGCATTTGATCGACGGTGATCTGGCCGCCAACAACGGTGGCTGGCAATGGAGTTCATCCACCGGTACCGATTCGGTGCCGTACTTCAGAATTTTCAACCCGCTGAGCCAGTCAGAACGATTCGACCCTGAAGGGCGCTTCATCAAGCACTGGCTGCCAGAGCTCGCGAACCTGAATAAAAAACACGTGCACAACCCCGCCTCGATTGGCGGGCTGTTTGGCGCGGCCAATTACCCGGCCCCCATCGTTGATTTGAGCCAAAGCCGCGAACGCGCCCTGAGCGCTTTCAAAAATCTGCCGTCACGACAAGTGACAGAGGTGAGCCATGGCTGACGTGCGGCGGATTTGGCTCACAGGCGCCAGCAGCGGGATAGGCGCGCACATGGCTGAAGAGTTGCTGGGCAGCGGCGCCCGGGTGGCGCTGACCGCCCGCACGCTGGAACCCCTGAAAGCATTGTCCGATCGCTACCCCGGGCAAGTCTTGCTGGTGCCCGGCGACCTGACCGACAGCGTGCAGGTACAGGAAATCGGCAGATGCATCGCCCAGGCATGGGGGGCGCTGGACACCGTGATCCTCAACGCCGGGACCTGTGAATATGTCGACGTCCGTCAGTTCGACGCTGCGGTGATCGAGCGCGTGGTGCGCACTAACCTGCTGGCAAGCAGCTACTGCATTGAGCGCGCGCTACCCTTGCTGCGCGCAGGCTCGCGGCCGCATCTGGTGGGCGTGGTCAGCTCTGTCACCTATTGGGCACTGCCACGCGCCGAGGCTTATGGCGCATCGAAAGCCGGCCTGCGCTACTTGCTCGAATCACTGCGTATCGACCTGGCCCAGGAGGGCATTGACGTCACACTCGTCAGCCCAGGCTTTGTCGACACCCCGCTCACCGAAAAAAACGACTTCCCGATGCCCATGCGCTGGCCTGCGCAAAAGGCGGCACAGCATATTTGCCAGCGTCTGGACAAACGCCCGCTGGAGATCGCATTTCCCGCACTGTTTATCGTAGCGCTGCGGTTGCTGGCGAACTTGCCAAAACGCCTGCAAGTTGCGCTCGGCAAACGCCTGGCCCGGACTTCTGACGGTGAATCATCATGAAAATCGCGATCATTGGCAGCGGTATTTCCGGGCTGACCTGCGGCTACTTGTTGCATAAGGCACACGACATCAGCGTGTTCGAAGCCAGTGACTGGGTCGGCGGCCACACCCATACCGTCAACGTGGATGTCAAAGGCCAGTCATATGCCGTGGACACCGGATTCATCGTGTTCAACGACTGGACCTACCCCAACTTCATCAAGCTGATGGACCAATTGGGGGTTCGCTCCAAAGCCACGCAGATGAGTTTTTCCGTCCACGACACCGACAGCAGGCTCGAATACAACGGCAACACACTCAACAGTTTGTTTGCCCAGCGCAGCAACCTCTTGTCACCCGGCTTCTGGGGCATGTTGCGCGATATTTTGCGCTTCAATCGCGAAGCCGTCCGCGACCTGGAAGAGCATCGTATTGACAGCGATATCCGGCTGGGCGACTACCTGCAGCAGCGCGGTTATGGCCGCCGCTTTATCGAGCACTACATCGTGCCGATGGGCGCGGCGATCTGGTCCATGTCGCTGGACGAGATGCAGAACTTTCCGCTGCAGTTTTTTGTGCGTTTCTTCAAAAACCACGGTTTGCTAAGCGTCACTAATCGCCCGCAATGGCGAGTGATTGAAGGCGGATCAAGCGCGTATGTGAAACCCCTGAGTGCAGGTTTTGCCGACAAGATTCGTCTGAACTGCCCGGTCAAACGTGTCGAACGCGATAAAGACGGGGTACTGATCCACAGTGCCGCCGGCAGTGAGTATTTCGACAAGGTGATTTTTGCCTGCCACAGCAATCAGGCCTTGAAAATGCTGGCGCGCCCTTCCGTGGCCGAAGCGCAAATTCTGGGTGCCATGCCCTATGCCGAAAACGATGTGGTGCTGCACACCGACACTCGCCTGTTGCCCAATCGAAAACTGGCGTGGGCAAGCTGGAATTATCGCTTGGGCAATGCCGGCCCAAGGGGCGCTGCGGTCACCTACAACATGAATATCCTGCAGGGTATTCAGAGTGAGACGACCTTCTGCGTCAGCCTTAATCAGAGCGTAGCCATCGATCCTCTCAAAATACTGGCCAGTTACACCTACGCCCATCCGCAATACAGCCTGGGCGCCGTGGCGGCTCAAGCCCGTTGGCAAGAGTTGCTGGGCGCACACCACAGTTTTTACTGTGGCGCGTATTGGGCCAACGGGTTCCATGAAGACGGTGTCGCCAGTGCGCTGCGCGTCGCGGCAGCCTTTGGCCAGCAGCTATGAACAGCGCCCTGTACAGCGGCTGGATCGCCCATCGACGCTTTGCGCCGACCACCCATGCATTCCGCTATCAAATAGGCTTGCTGTACCTGGATCTGGACGAACAAGACGCTGTCCTCGCGCTATCGCCACTGGCCGGCAAAAGCCGCTTTGCGCCGTTTTCTTTTCGTGAAACCGATTACCTGAAAACATACACGGCAACCGGCATGCGCCTGATCGATGCGGTTCGTCAGCAAGTTGCCGTGGCTTTGGGGCATACACCGCAAGGCGCGATCTGTTTGCTGACGCAAGCCCGCAGCTGGGGGTTGTCCTTCAACCCGGTGAGTTTCTTTTACTGCTACGAGGCTGACGGAAAACTGGCCGCCATCTTGTGCGAAGTCACCAATACGCCTTGGCGCGAACGCTATCACTACGTGCTCCCGGCTCAGGGTGACGGCTTTCAGCATGTCGCCGTGGCCAAAGCCTTTCACGTCTCACCCTTTCTTCCTCCCGATCTGGAATACCGCATGAGCTTCAGCCCGCCGGACACCCGGCTCGGGGTGCATATGGCGGACTGGCAGGGCGACCTGAAAATGTTCGATGCCACCCTCAACCTGCAACGCACGACGCTGGACCGCGCAGGGCTGCATCGTTACTTGCGTCAGTTCCCGTGGATGACCGCCAAAACCTGTCTGGCCATCTACTGGCAAGCCTTGCGCCTGCTGCTCAAGCGCACACCGATTTTCCCCCATCAGGCCGCCGACGGCGCCTTTCGCATTGCCGCCCTGCAACCCAAGGATCAACGCCATGAAGAGCCCTAGCCTGGTTAGTAAACCCTCACTGTCCACGGCCCATAATCTGACCAGCGCATTGCTGCGCCGCGGGGTCATGCGCCAACTGAGCCAGTTGAAAAACGGTCATCTGGTCGTGATCGAAAACGGCGAACGCCTCATGTTCGGTGATTGCAGCGCAGGCCTGGTGGCCGAAGTACACATCCACGACACAAACCTCTGGGGCATGATCGCCAGCAGCGGCTCGATTGGCGCGGGCGAAGCGTTTATCCATGGTTACTGGAGCTCACCCGACCTGACCAAGGTGGTCCGCGTACTGGTCAGCAATATGGCTGTGCTCGACGCCATGGAAGACGGGCTGGCACGCCTGGGCCGCCCGCTGATCCGTGCTTTGCACTGGATCAACCGCAATACCCGCAAAGGCTCGCAAAAGAATATTGCCGCGCATTACGACTTGGGTAACGAGATGTTCGAGCAGTTCCTCGACCCCACCATGATGTATTCGGCAGCGCAGTTCCTTAACGAGGACGACACCCTGGAGCAAGCCCAGCTCAATAAGTTGCAGCGTATTTGCCAGAAGCTCGACCTCAAACCCGAAGACCACTTGCTCGAAATCGGTACCGGCTGGGGCAGCATGGCGTTGTTTGCCGCACAGCATTACGGCTGCAAAGTCACGACCACTACCTTGTCCAAGGAGCAATTCGACTACACCAAAGCCCGTATCGAAGCCTTGGGCTTACAAGATCAGGTGACTTTGCTACTGGAGGATTACCGCGATTTAACAGGGCAATACGACAAGCTGGTGTCGATCGAGATGATCGAAGCGGTCGGGCATCGCTTTTTGCCAAGCTACTTCAAACAATGCTCCCACCTGCTCAAGCCCCATGGGTTGATGCTGCTGCAAGCCATCACCATCCGGGAACAACGTTACGAGCAAGCCAAAACCAGCGTGGACTTTATCCAGCGCTACATATTCCCGGGCGGTGCGCTGCCCAGCGTGCAAAAAATGCTCGAAATCGTCGGCAAAGACACGGACATGAACCTGATGCACATGGAGGACTTTGGCCTGCACTACGCCAAAACCTTGCGTCTGTGGCATGAGAACTTTCGCCGCGCCCACGGGCGTTTGACTGAATTGGGCTACGACGAATACTTTCTGCGCCTGTGGGAGTTTTACCTGTGCTACTGCGAAGGCGGCTTTCTTGAGCGCAGCATCGGCACCGCGCAATTGTTGCTGGCCAAGCCGGCGGCGATGCCTGCGCCGTTGCTCGGGCGGTTTAGTGCTTAAGAATCTGGCCAATGCCGGGCTGTTCCAGCTCGGCTGGTTTGCTTGTGTGCTGGGGGGCAACAGCCTGTGGCTAGTGCTGGCAGGCGCCGCTTTGATGGCGCATCTGCTGTGGATAAGTCGCTCAATGGCAGAAGTCCGTTTAGTGCTCGTCGTGTGTTTACTCGGCACTGCTGTCGACAGCCTGCTGCTCAATGCCGGGGTTTTCGTCTTCAAGCAACCTGGCTTTTTGATTCCGTTCTGGCTGGTTGTGTTGTGGGCATTACTGGCCATCACCTTGAACCATTGCCTGGCCTGGACGGCCAAGCCTTTGTGGCGCGCCATTTTGCTGGGGGCTATCAGTGGGCCGTTGTCGTATTACGCCGGGCAGCGGCTGGGAGCGGTGCAGTTCCCTTTGGGCCTGTGGCCGACACTGGCCGGGTTGAGCCTGTTGTGGGCGGGGTTGTTTCCATTGCTGAACGCCTGTAGCCGCTACCGCAGGCTGCGATAAGGGCCGCATGATTTCAGCCGTGGGAGCGAGCCTGCTCGCGAACAACCTTCGCGAGCAGGCTCGCTCCCACGGGGTCAGCTGCTAGAAAGGCCCCTTGAACGGCAACCTGGTTTCTATAAAAAAATCTGCGTTCATCAGCACATTCACACCTGACGGCGGCTCTGCCTTACACTGCGCGCCTATGACCAACATCCCCCTGACCGAAATCAACGAACCCGCCGTCACCTGTTCGACGTGTGCGGCGTGCTGCTGCCAACTGGAAGTGATGCTCATCACCGACACCGGCGTGCCCGAGCGCTTTATCGACAACGACGATTGGGGCGGTGAGGTCATGCTGCGTCTGGACGATGGCTGGTGTGCGGCGTTGGACCGCAACACCATGATGTGCACCATCTATGAGAAACGCCCGCTGATTTGCCGTGAATTCGAAATGGGCGAGGTCGAATGCCTCAACGAACGCCAGGGCATTGAGACGGCGTATCGCTGAACACACAAACCGTATCGTCTGTGTCGCCCAACCCAGCTCCCACAAAGACTTCGCCAGACCTGTCGCGGTCCTACAGCGGCATCGTGTAATGCAGCGCATAGCTTTCTACGCCGTCATTGGTGCTGGAAATGCCCGCATTGGAGTAGTGAGTCGCACGAATCCCGACCTCATGCCCACCCGCAAAGCGCAAACCGAAACCCAGGCGGTCCTCAAACTGGAAAGCCGTTCCCAGCCGGTTGCCTTCGATTTCAGTGTGCGAGAACAACGCAACCCCGATCCCGGCCTCTATATAGGGGTTAATCTTTTCACCGGCAAATTCGTACACAAATACGGGCGAGAACGACAGGCTGTTGCTCGCGGATGACTTGTCACCTTCCCAGTAGGTGTAAGCCCCGTCCCAGTATCCGGTCAGACGCCCCGTATCGCTTTGCATCCAGCTTTTGCCCCAATCGGACTTCAAGCCCAGACGATAAGTCATGGTCGATTCGGCGGTATGCCCCACCCCAAATTCAATCCCGGCGGCTTGCGCCGTATAGCTCTGCCCCAGTGCAGCGGCGGCAAACGCAGCCAAACAAAAAAGTCGCTTCACAGGAAAAGTCCTTTTTCATAGGTATCTGTCAGTTGTTGTGTGCTTCAGCAAGCAGACGTCATAGCGCTGATATCAGATTTTTTACAGTCCGAAGCTTCGCACAACGCCAGATTTATTCCACAGCACAGGCAGGATTTTTCCTAAGTGTTCAGGCGAAGCGCTGGTCCAGAACTGTGGTTCGCGGGATGGGCCCACCGCCAGCAAGTCTTGTTCCGTCAATAAACGCTGAAGCTGACGCGCCACGGCGGCGCCGGTATCAATCAGGCTGATCGAAGGTGGGAGCATCTGGCTGAGCAGAGGCTTGAGGAAGGGGTAATGGGTGCAGCCCAGAATGATGGTGTCGCACCCCGCCGCCAGCAAAGGCTCTATGTAGCCTTTTAACAAGGTGAACAAGGCATCGCTGTGCAGGTCGCCGGTTTCGATCAGTTCCACCAGGCCGGGACATGGCTGGGTAATGACCCGGACATCGTTGGCAAAGCGGTCGAGCAAGGCGGCAAACTTGGCGCTTTGCAACGTGCCGGTGGTTGCGAGCACGCCCACCACACCGCTGCGCGTGGCTGCCGCGGCCGGTTTGACGGCGGGTTCCATACCGACGATGGGCCACTCGGGGTACAGCTGACGCAAGTCTGCAACCCCGGCCACTGTCGCGGTATTGCAGGCCAGCACCAGGGCTTTGGCGCCCTGGCGCTGGAAGAAATCAGCCACTACTGCGCAGCGCTGGCGAATAAACCCGGGGCTTTTTTCGCCATACGGGATATGCCCACAGTCCGCCACGTAGAGCAGCGACTCGTTGGGCAACAGGGTGTGTATTTCCTTGAGGACCGACAGGCCACCGACGCCAGAGTCGAAAACCCCAACCGGCGCCTCACTCATGGCCAGCTCCGCACACGCTGCACGCCGGGTCACGCTTGACCCGCAATTCGCGAAAACGTGTGCCCAAGGCATCGATCAATAACAGTCGACCTACCAGCGGTTCACCAAAACCGGCCAGTACCTTGAGCGCTTCAAGGGCTTGCAAGCTGCCGACCAGCCCTACCAGCGGGCCAAGCACGCCGGCTTCGCTGCAGGTCAGTTCCTCTTCGCTCCCGTGCCCGTACAGGCAGTGATAGCAAGGGCTTGCGGGCTGACGCGAATCAAACACCGACAATTGCCCCTCAAGGCGAATCGCCGCACCACTGACCAATGGCTTGCGCGCCGCGACACAGGCCCGGTTCACCGCTTCGCGGGTGGCAAAGTTGTCGCAGCAATCGAGCACCAGATCCACGTGGGACACCGCCTCGTTCAACGAGTCGGCATCCAGCGCCGAACGGTGGCCGACCAGCTTGATGTGCGGATTTATCAGGCGCAGCCGGCGCAACGCCGAGTCGACCTTGCTCTCACCAACATTGGCGGTGTCGTGAATAATCTGGCGCTGCAGGTTGGTCAGGTCGACGCTGTCGAAGTCGGCCAGATGCAGCTCACCGACACCGGCCGCGGCAAGGTAGAGCGCGACGGGCGAACCAAGCCCGCCAAGGCCGATAATCAGCACACGGCTGTTTTTGAGTTTCAACTGGCCATCGATATCGACCTGTTGCAACAGGATCTGCCGGCTATAGCGCAACAGCTCCTCATCGGTCAGCACGGCAGGCGACCCAACGTAATGCGTTCGTGCCCGCCCAGGTCCTTGCGGCTTTCAACCTGTGCATAACCTGCTGCCAGCAACAGTTCGCGAACGGCCTGGGCCTGATCGTAACCGTGCTCCAGCATCAGCCACCCGCCTGCATTCAAGTGCTGCGCCGAAGCGCAGATGATCTCGCGTATATCGTCCAGGCCATCAACACCGGCGACCAGAGCGCTTTCGGGCTCAAAACGCACATCGCCTTCAGCCAGGTGCACGTCACCGGCGGCAATATAGGGCGGGTTGCTGATGATCAGATCAAAACGCTGGTCGGCCAAGGCGCTAAACCAGTGGCTGGTAAACACCTTGACGTTTTCAAGCTGCAAACGCTGACGGTTACGCTCGGCCAGCGCCACGGCTTCAAGTACGCGGTCAACCGCGGTGACTTGCCAGGCGGCGCGCTCGCTGGCCAGCGCCAGGGCAATGGCCCCGCTGCCCGTGCCCAGGTCAAGAACCCTGGCCGGGCTGGCAGGCAGCAGTTCCAGCGCCGTTTCGACCAGCAGTTCGGTGTCGGGACGCGGGATCAACGTGTGCGGCGCCACTTCCAGATCAAGGTTCCAGAAACCCTGCTGCCCCAGAATGTAGGCCACCGGCTCACCGGCCCGACGACGCAACAGAAACTGCGAGAAGGCCAATGCCGCTTCGCTGCTGACAATTTTCTCTGGCCATGTGTGCAAGTAACTGCGCGACTTGCCCAGGGCGGCAGCCAATAGCAGCTCCGCATCAAGACGGGCAGTTGGCGAGTCAGGCAGTTCAGCAGCCCGTAACAAGCTGGCAATAATAGTCATTTATTCACCCAGGGCGGTCAGTTGATCAGCCTGAAACTCCGCCAATAATGGCTCGATAACGGCATCAACGCCGCCAGCCAGTACGTCATCCAAGGAATACAGGGTCAGGTTGACGCGATGGTCGGTCACTCGCCCCTGCGCGAAATTGTAAGTGCGGATCCGCTCGGAGCGATCCCCCGAGCCCACCAGCGATTTGCGCTCGCTGGCAATCGCATTGGCCGCAGCACTGGTTTGCTGGTCATTCAACTTGGCGGAAAGCCAGGACATCGCCCGCGCCCGGTTTTTATGCTGGGAACGCTCTTCCTGGCACTCCACCACTATGCCCGAGGGCAAGTGCGTGATACGGATCGCCGAGTCAGTCTTGTTGACGTGCTGACCACCCGCCCCCGAGGAGCGGTAGGTATCGACCCGCAAATCCGACGGATTGATCTCAATGGCTTCTTGCTCATCCGGCTCAGGCAATACGGCCACGGTGCAGGCAGAGGTGTGGATACGACCCTGGGATTCGGTGGCGGGGACGCGCTGCACGCGATGTACACCCGACTCGAACTTCAGCTTGCCGTAAACATTCTCGCCTTCGACGCGAGCAATGACTTCTTTATAGCCGCCATGTTCGCCGCTGTTTTCTGACAGGATTTCCAGCTTCCAGCCACGACGCTCGGCGTAACGGGAATACATGCGAAACAGGTCGCCGGCAAAAATGGCCGCTTCATCGCCACCGGTCCCGGCGCGAATTTCGAGGAATACGTTGCGCCCGTCATTAGGGTCTTTAGGCAACAGCATGCGCTGCAAGTCACCTTCAAGCTCGACCAGGCGCTCTTTGGCTTCGCGAACTTCTTCGACCGCCATTTCACGCATGTCCGGGTCGCTATCCTTGAGCAACGCCTGTGCGCCTTCAAGGTCTGCCTGTACTTTCAGCCACAGCCCGTAAGCCGTAACAATGGGTTCAACTTCGGCGTATTCCTTGGAATAGGCGCGGAATTTGGTTTGATCAGAAATGACTTCGCCATCGCCAAGCAATGCGGTCAGTTCTTCAAAACGGTCCTGGAGGATGTCCAGCTTATTAAGCAGTGACGCTTTCATTACTATTTTTTATCCGCAGAGCTATGCGAGGAGCCCTCACCGAGGGCAAAAAGTTCTTGGGCCATGGCCAGCGCATCGAGGCGGCCTTCGGCAGAAAGCTTCTTCAGCTGGACGCTGGGTGCGTGCAGCAACTTATTGGTCAGACCGCGCGCCAGCTGTACCAGTACGTCTTCAGGGTTGCTGCCGTTGGCGAGCATACGCTGGGCTTTTTGCAGTTCTTCGTCGCGCAAGCGCTCGCTTTGCTGGCGGTAGGCCTTAAGCACATCGACCGCAGCCAGCTCACGCAAACGCACCATAAAGTCGTCAGCGCCAATGCTGACCATCTCTTCTGCCGCCTGAGCTGCGCCCTGACGACTCTTGAGGTTTTCGGCAACCACCTCGTGAAGATCATCGACGGTATAGAGGTAAACGTCGTCCAGCTCGCCGACTTCCGGCTCGATATCGCGGGGAACAGCAATATCGACCATAAAAATAGGCTTGTGCTTGCGCAGCTTCAAGGCGCTTTCGACCGCGCCCTTGCCCAAGATCGGCAACTGGCTGGCGGTGGAACTGATAACGATATCGCTATGCACCAGCTCTTGAGGGATGTCCGACAGCAGCACCGCGTGGGCTCCGAACTGTGCAGCCAACGTGCTGGCGCGCTCCAGGGTACGGTTGGCCACCACGATACGCTTGACCCCCAGGTCGTGCAGGTGACGGGCGACCAGGGTAATGGTCTCGCCCGCACCGATCAGCAAGGCCTGGCTGCGCTGCAAGTCGCTGAAGATCTGCTTGGCCAGACTGACGGCGGCAAAGGCCACAGACACCGGGTTTTCACCGATGGCGGTGTCGGTGCGCACCTGTTTGGCCGAGTTGAAGGTTGCCTGGAACAAACGCCCCAACAAAGGCCCTACGGTGCCCGCCTCACGTGCCACGGCGTAGGCCGATTTCATCTGACCGAGGATTTGCGGCTCGCCCAACACCAGCGAATCCAGGCCTGAAGCCACACGCATCATGTGACGAACGGCAGCATCGTCCTCATGGACATAGGCACAAGCCCGCAATTCTTCGAGGCTGAGGTTGTGATAATCCGCCAGCCACTTGAGCACACTGTCAGGCGAAAGGTGGTCCTGCTCTATATAGAGCTCACTGCGATTGCAGGTGGAGAGGATCGCAGCTTCGCGACTGTCGGTTAGGCGGCAGAGCTGCTGCAAGGCCTCAACCAACTGCTCTGGAGTAAAAGCCACGCGCTCGCGGACGTCTACTGAAGCAGTCTTGTGGTTAATACCGAGTGCGAGGAAGGCCATTCAAGATCGCTGATGATGACGAGAAGCCGACAATTGTCCTACTTCGCCAGATTGAGAACAACCATTGCTGACTATTGTCTCTATAGTTAACGTCTGTTGAACACATCATCAGCCCCCGGATATCGATAGTCGCACCTGCTAGGGTTTGCGTCATCGCATGTGTCATGATGCCCAAACCGCAGGTAAGTCGCCCTTCTCCTATATGAATAGATCCTCCGCGTTGCTCCTTGCTCTCGTCCTCCTTGGTGGCTGTCAGGTCCTGGCTCCCACGTCCCCGGAAGATTCATCCGCGGCCGAAGACGTCACCGCCGCCCCGGCAAAGCCCACCGTCTACAGCTCGTTCAGCGAAGAAACGCTGTACAGCCTGTTGAGCGCCGAGCTGGCCGGTCAACGTAATCGTCTGGATATCGCACTCGATAACTACGTGACCCAGGCAATCAATACACAGGACCCCGGCATCTCCGAGCGTGCTTTCCGTATTGCCGAGTATCTGGGCGCCGATCAGGCCGCACTCGATACATCGCTGATCTGGGCCAGAAACGCCCCGGACGACCTTGAGGCGCAACGCGCTGCCGCCATTCAGTTGGCGCGCAATGGTCGCTATGACGACTCCATGGCCTACATGGAAAAAGTCCTGCAAGCCAAAGGCGACACTCACTTCGACTTCCTGGCCCTGTCAGCGATAGAAACAGATGCCGATACCCGTGCGGGCCTGCAAAAAAGTTTTGATCGCCTTCTGATCAAGCATCCGGACAACGGCCAGCTGATTTTCGGCAAAGCCTTGTTGATGCAGCAGGACGGCGATGCAGAAGGCGCGCTGAAGCTGCTGGAAAAAAACCCGCCACAAGACGGTGAGGTTGCCCCGCTTCTGCTGCGGGCCCGCTTGCTGCAAAGCCTCAATCGCGGCGATGAAGCACTGCCACTGCTGAAAAAGAGCATTCGCCAATACCCCGACGACAAGCGTCTGGGGCTCACCTACGCCCGAACCCTGGTCGAACAGAACCGAATGGGCGAGGCCAAGGTGCAATTTGCCAGCCTGGTCCAGCAATACCCCGAAGACGACGAACTGCGCTTCTCCCTGGCGCTGGTCTGCCTGGAAGGCAAGGCCTGGGACGAGGCTGAGGGTTATCTGCAAGAACTGATCGAGCGCGACAGCCATGTTGATTCGGCGCATTTGAATCTGGGCCGTATTGCCGAAGAGCGCAATGACCCCCAGGGCGCGCTCACCGAGTACGCACTGGTAGGCCCCGGCAATGACTACCTGCCGGCACAACTGCGCCAAGCAGATATTCTGGTCAGTCACGGTCGTGGCGCCGAAGCGGCCCGCAAGCTGGCAGCAGCCCGCGATACGCAGCCCGACTACGCCATTCAGCTTTACCTGATCGAGGCCGAAACCCTGGCAGCGAACAACCAGACCGATCGCGCCTGGAATGTGCTGCAACAGGCACTCAAGCAATACCCGGACGATTTGAACCTGCTGTATTCACGCGCCATGCTGGCCGAGAAGCGCAACGATCTTGGTCAAATGGAGCGAGACCTGCGCACCATCATCCAGCGCGAACCCGACAACGCCATGGCCCTGAACGCGCTGGGCTATACGCTGTCGGACCGGACCACCCGCTACGCCGAAGCCAAGGCGCTGATCCAGCAGGCCTACGACCTGACCCCGGATGACCCGGCAGTGCTCGACAGCCTGGGCTGGGTAAATTTCCGCCTTGGCAACCTGGATGAGGCCGAACGCTTGCTGCGCCAGGCCCTGGAGCGCTTCCAGGATCAGGAAGTCGCCTCTCACCTCGGTGAGGCGCTGTGGGCCAATGGCAAACAGCGTGAAGCCAAGCAAATCTGGGCCAAGTTCCTTAAAGAGAATCCTGACAGCCCTCTCCTGCGCAAAACCATCTTGCGCCTGACCGGATCCGAGAATCTTTAATCATGTTTATCGTCATTTGCGACACCTGATCGCTTTTAGCCTGATCGCCCTGCTCGCCGGTTGCGCGGGCTTCGGCGCCCGCGAATCGGTGGAGGGCCATGGCAGCCCTGCCCTGTGGTCTGCACATAAACAGCAACTGACCCAACTCGACGGCTGGCAAATCAACGGCAAAGTCGGCATTCGCGCCCCTAAAGACTCAGGCAGCGCCACGCTGTTCTGGCTGCAACGTCAGGACTATTACGATATTCGCCTTTCCGGGCCGCTGGGCCGGGGGGCTGCACGCCTGACCGGACGCCCGGGAAATGTAACTCTGGAAGTTGCCAATCAGGGCCGCTATGGAGCGCCAACCCCGGGAAGCCTTGCTGGGCGAACAACTGGGCTGGAGCCTGCCGGTGGTCACATCTGGTCTGGTGGGTACGCGGCTTGCCTGCGCCCGGCAGCAAAAGCCGCGTGACACTGAATGCCGATAGCCGCCTGGCCAACCTGGAGCAGGATGGCTGGAAAATCGAATATCTGAGCTATGTAGAGCAAAAACGGCTTCTGGCTGCCTGAGCGGGTAAAGCTGCACGGCCCGGATTTGGACGTCACGTTAGTGGTTAAAGATTGGCAACCTCGCCTGTTGGGTCAATGAGATGCAAGCCATTTAGATAAAAAAAATCTCATTTTGCCCTCCCCGGCGAAATTGAATTTGATGCTGCACATCCTGGGTCGTCGAGAAGATGGCTATCACGAGCTGCAAACACTGTTTCAGTTCCTCCGATTACGGCGATGAAATGAGCTTTGCCGTGCGGGACGATGGCGTTATTTGCCTGCACACCGAATTCCCCGGCGTCCCTCACGACCAAAATCTGATCGTGAAGGCGGCAAAAAAACTTCAGGAACAATCCGGTTGTACCCTGGGGATCGATATCCGGATCAAAAAAGTGCTGCCCATGGGTGGCGTATCGGCGGCGGCAGCTCAAATGCTGCAACCACCCTGCTGGGGCTCAATCATCTTTGGCAACTGGCCTGGGATGAAAGAGCAACTGGCAGCGCTGGGCTTGAGTTTAGGGGCAGACGTTCCGGTTTTCGTGCGTGGACACGCCGCATTTGCTGAGGGTATCGGTGAAATTCTTACGCCTGCAGAACCGGAAGAACCCTGGTATTTGGTACTTGTTCCGCAAGTATCTGTAAGTACTGCAGAAATATTTTCAGATCCTTTGTTGACACGTGACTCTTTGCCCATTAAAGTGCGCCCCGTTCCCAAGGGAAACAGCCGAAACGACTGCGAAGCAGTAGTGAAGGAGCGTTATCCAGAAGTACGTAACGCTTTGAATTTGTTAGGTAAATATACCGAAGCAAAATTAACTGGAACTGGAAGTTGTATATTTGGGGCCTTCCCAACGAAGCAGATGCTGATAAAGTGCTGCACCTTCTGACAGACACCCTTACAGGGTTTGTAGCAAAAGGAAGCAACGTTTCGATGTTGCATCGCAAGCTACAAGATCTGGCAAAGGAAACGGGTACACGGTACTCGTAGCAACAGATACAGGGGCGTCGCCAAGCGGTAAGGCAGCAGGTTTTGATCCTGCCATGCGTTGGTTCGAATCCAGCCGCCCCTGCCATTTCTTATACTCATCCAGGTTACCCTCAGCCTTCAGGTACTGCGCGTGTCCAAGATGATGGTCTTTACGGGGAACGCTAACCCCGATCTGGCTCGGCGTGTCGTACGTCAGCTGCATATCCACTCGGTGACATCTCTGTCGGCAAATTTTCCGACGGCGAAATTACCGCTGAGATTAATGAAAATGTCCGCGGTAAAGACGTTTTCATCATTCAGCCGACTTGTGCTCCGACCAACGATAACCTGATGGAACTCGTCGTGATGGCTGATGCCTTCCGCCGCTCCTCAGCTACTCGTATTACTGCTGTTATTCCTTACTTTGGTTATGCCCGTCAGGATCGCCGTCCGCGTTCCGCACGTGTAGCTATCAGCGCGAAAGTTGTTGCTGACATGCTTACCGTAGTCGGCATCGATCGTGTTCTCACGGTTGATTTGCATGCTGACCA